>DHAA01000156.1:0-5000 GCA_002397275.1 Thermacetogenium sp. UBA4966
GCCGGTTTTTAGATAGAAATAACTACCGGTCATAACGGCGGGGATTCTCTATTAGAATTAAGGTAACAAAAGGAGTATGCAGTTCTAAAAAGGAGTGAACAGAGGTGTACCGAAAAAAGAAGAAATTGTTGGCGTTGGCAGCTTTATTATTATTGGCTGTTCTGATTTATTCTGTTGCGGCAAAAACAGGGGGGAACACAGCGGTATCTGCATCCAAGGTCAAATATAATAATTATTGCTACAAGGATGTATCTCTCGAGGTTTCACTTCCCGAAAGCACTGATGTTACCGAGGATTACTACAGCGGCGGAGAATTGCTGCTCAACTCATACCTCTCTGATGAAAAGCACAACTATCACGGCTACATCCAGATCTGGAATGTAGATGATCCTGAAGAGTTTATTGATAGAAGCAAACTGAACAGCTCTTTTAATTTCACATCTTTTGAAAATGAAAAAATCAGCAGCGGTTCCTTCAGCGGTTTTGCCGTTACCTGGACAGCGCGGCTGCAGGATGGGGGGGATATGGCCGGAAAGGATTATCTGTTGCAGAAAAAAGGGAAGGAAGATCAGTTCCTGAGAGTATCTTTAACAGTTGATGCGGATGTCTTCCCGGAGAAACTGGCCGGGATAGGAGAAGCAATTATCTCATCTCTGAAATGGAAGTAAGTCGATCATTCCCTCATCCATCCTGCCCATCTCTCGGGAGAGAGAGGGGCGGGTTATACACTCATTTTTTAACAATTGCTAACCCTGGGATTCAAACAATTCATCTGCATAATCTACATTTTTGGTAATCATGGGTACCGTTTTAATGACCCGATTTTGTTATAATGAACATAAAGGTGAAGAACAAATTTGGAGGGGGGTTATCGGCAGTGAAAAGAAAAATTGTTCATATCAATGAAGAGAAGTGCGATGGCTGCGGCCTTTGTGTGGATGCTTGCCACGAAGGCGCTCTGCAGCTTGTTGGTGGAAAGGCCAAATTGGTATCTGAATCCTACTGCGACGGTTTAGGGGACTGTCTGCCCGAATGCCCTGCCGGCGCCATTACTATTGAGGAGCGGGAGGCGGAGATTTACGATGAAGAAGCAGTAAAGAAAAACAGGGAGGCCAAGCGATCCGCCGTACCTGATACACTGCCCTGCGGCTGTCCTGGTACACATGTCAAAATAAACCAAAGGAAGGATAGAGCTGCAGGTCCTGCCCCTGCAGCGGCAGAAACAGCGTTGGAATCCCGGTTGGCCCAGTGGCCTTGCCAGATTAAACTGACGCCTGTTAATGCTTCGTATCTGGACAATGCGCATCTGCTGGTGGCTGCTGATTGTACTGCTTACGCCTACGCTAATATTCACAACGACTTTATGGTGGGCAGAATCACCCTGATCGGCTGCCCGAAGCTGGATAATGCCGATTACGCGGAAAAACTGACGGATATACTGAAAGCGAATAACATCAAGGGTATAACTGTTTTGCGCATGGAAGTTCCCTGCTGTGGTGGACTTGTCAACGCCGTTAAAGAAGCGCTTGCCGACAGCAAAAAGATGATTCCCCGGCGTGTGGTTACCATCAGTACCGACGGAAGGGTCGTCGAGGACTGCTGACGCTAGGCATATCTTGATTGACGATGGTTTTGATTCTGTCATGAGCCGCGGCGGCGTCTTCATAACCCTGGTTATAAAGAGCGGTTAGTTTTTCAGCATTTTTTTCAAAACGGCCGACCTGCAATTTTTTCGATGGCCTGATCACTACGGCCTGCTTTTTCTGTTCCAGTTCTTCGATGAATTCCAGAGTTTCGTTATAGATCCGGTATCTATCGAAGATGGCCTGCACAAGGCCGGGGTATTTTCGGTATTTTCTTGCTAACAGCAAATGCAGCGGGCCGCGGACCGGTTCCTTTTGATAACCCCTATTGCGGGTTAAGACGATCACATTCTTCTGATAGCCGTCGGACATCGCCCGCCGAACCGGCATGGGGTCTGTGATCCCCCCGTCTAAAAGGGAGTATCCCTTAAATCGGATAATAGGTGAAACTAAAGGAATGGAACTTGAAGCCCGCAGTACGGTTAGGTTTTCATCAAGATCATTTTTATCGAAATATAGAGGTTTTCCCGTTAAGCAGTCGGTGACCCCAATTCTGAAAACGACTGGTGAGCTGTAAAATGTCTCATAATCAAAAGGCGCCTTTCGGCGGGGGATCTCGTCGAAAAGGAAATCCATGCCGAAAAGAGAACCGCTCTTGATAAGGCTCTTGAGGCTCATATAACGCCAATCGTCGACAAAAGCGGTATTGATGATTTTGTTCCTGCCCTTTTGCAGGGAAATATATGAAGCCGCGTTGCAGGCGCCTGCCGAAACCCCGATCACATAACTAAAGATCATGTTTTTCTCCAGGAAGAAATCTAAAACTCCAGCGGTGAAAAGGCCCCTCATCCCGCCGCCTTCCAGGACAAGGCCGACATGATTCATACCGTTTTCGCACCTCCAAACATTTTTATCATACCACAAAAAAGGCAGATAAACACTGTAACGCTTGATCTTATCCTCCCATGTATTAAAATGGTATAAGAAGGATGGCGCAAGTTGACTACTTTGTAAAGGGGAAACAATAAATGAGCCAAGAAGAAGATAAATTTTCAAGGCGCTGGGATGTCGATACTGAGGAAGCAATTGATGCGGATATGCTGGAGGCAATACCTTTCCAATATCCGGGCAGCGCCACTGAAGTGACATATCTTTACCCGGAGTTTACTTCCGTCTGTCCCTGGACGGGGCTGCCCGATTTCGGGGAACTGACCGTCAGTTACATTCCCCGTGATAAGCTTGTGGAACTCAGGTCTTTGAAGTACTATTTCAATTCCTTTCGGAATGTAGGGATTTTACAAGAACATGTGGTAAACCGGGTGAAGGATGATCTGGTCAGGCTGTTGAACCCCCTTTCCCTTACCGTGAAAGCGCGCTTTCGGCCGCGCGGCGGTATTGTTACGGAGGTTCAGGCAGATTTCCGTTCCTGATTGTCCCGCAATGATGGGGGACGCTAAGGGGGTTGATCCACTTGATGCTGTCTGAGA
The DNA here is from genome assembly GCA_002397275.1 of Thermacetogenium sp. UBA4966. Lineage (GTDB taxonomy): Bacteria > Bacillota > DSM-12270 > Thermacetogeniales > Thermacetogeniaceae > Syntrophaceticus. Next base: position 3,071 of record DHAA01000156.1, read on the forward strand.
GACTCGCCAGGATTGCTGAGTTTGTACCCAGGGGTCTTATCGCGGCAGACATTGGCGCCGACCACGCTCTCCTGCCTGTTTATTTAGTGCGTGAAGGGATTTCGCCCCGGGTTATCGCCTGTGATCTTGGCAGCGGGCCCCTGGAATCGGCGACAGCTAATGTTTTGCTGTATAAATTAGAGAAAAGCATAGAGATACGGCAGGGGGACGGCCTGCAGCCGCTCGCCCCGGGAGAAGCGGATGTGATCGTAATTGCCGGAATGGGAGGCGCAAAAATAAGAGATATTCTGGAGGCATCCCCGGCCCGTCTGGAAGGCGTGTCCCGCATGATTCTGCAGCCCCAGGAGGGGGCGCCCCTTGTGCGCCGGTGGCTGACCGAGCATAACTGGCAAATCATTGATGAGGACTTGGTATCGGAGAACGACAGGTATTATGAAATAATAGTTTCCGAACCTTTGCCTGATACTAAAAGAATAGATGCCAACACAACGCCAGGCGGCAGAGAATGGGAGCTGTCGGAAATAGGACTGTGCCTCATCGAAAAGAAACATCCCATCCTCATCCCATTTCTCCAGAAAAAAATAAAACTGGCGGAAAATGTGTTAAGTTCGCTGCGGCATGCCAGGACTCCGGCTGCGCGGGAGATGCGCCGGGAATGGCGGCGCAAAATTTTGTTATTCAGGAGGATCATAAAAAATGTCGATTAAATGCAAGCAGATTTTTGACTGGATAGAAGAATGGGCCAGGCCTGAATTGGCAGAAGACTGGGATCGGATAGGCCTTTTGGCGGGCGCTCCTGCAGATGAGGTACACAAAGTGCTGGTAACGCTTGATGTAACAAATGATCTGATCACAGAAGCAATCGCGGAAAACGCTCAGTTGATTGTTGCCCATCATCCCCTCTACCGCGACCCCCTCCCATTTCTGAGAGCGGATCTCTACCCTGCTTCTCATCTCTGCCGGCTGATTCGCCAAGGAATTGCCTTATATGCCGCCCACACAAATCTGGATATTGCTTGCGGCGGAATTAACGATATTCTGGCTGATAAGTTGGGGCTTACAGATATTGATCTGCTGCTTCCCACAGCTGAAGAAAGCCTGTATAAGGTGGTGGTCTTTGTTCCCGCGGGCTACGAGGAGCAGGTTCGGCAGGCCATGTGCTCACAGGGAGCGGGATGGATAGGCGCTTACTCGGACTGTACCTTTCAAGCACAAGGGACGGGGACATTCCGTCCGCTGGAAGGAACAACCCCTTTTTTGGGAAGGAGAGGGGAACTGGAGAAGGCTTCTGAATTCCGCCTGGAAACCATTGTTCCTCAGCAGAGACTGGACAGGGTTTTAAAGATGATGATCTCCGCTCACCCATATGAAGAGGTGGCCTACGACATCTATCCTCTGCAAAATCAGGGGGAGAAAATAGGATTGGGCAGGGTGGGAAAGCTCCCGGCGCCGCTGACCCTGTTTGATTTTGTCAAGTCAGTGAAAGAACGGCTGGGTTTGCCGGTGGTGAAGTTCAGCGGAGAGGCGGAAAAGAGGGTTTCTAGGGTTGCCTTGTGCGGCGGCGGTGCTATGTCGCTCTTTGAGCATGCTGTAAAATGCGGCGCCGACGTTTATCTGACCGGGGATGTGCGGCATCACGCAGCGCTTGATGCTCTGGACCAGGGGATCGCCGTGGTAGATGCGGGGCACTATGGAACAGAGCGGGTGGTTGTTCCCGTGCTGGCCGATTATATTCGCCGCAGGGCGGAGGAAGCCGGGGAGGAACTTGCTGTAGCGGTTTCCCGGGTGAATACCGATCCCTTCAAGTATCATTGATCAAAAAAGACGAAATCAGATTATGTGTCTTGTTTGAAGGGGAGAAGAATGATATTTTAGACTGAAGATTATCGAGTGAGACGGGGAGGATATAGAATTGTCACTTTTGGTCAAT
>DHAA01000077.1:0-21408 GCA_002397275.1 Thermacetogenium sp. UBA4966
TTTTATACTGTCCAGTAACAAATGAGATTGCCATTTGGTTAGATGGTGGCTGGGGAGTTGATGCTCTCTTAGAAGAGGAAACAAGGGTTCACAACGATATTGATTTGTTTGTGGAAAAAAGCAATAGCAAAATATTTATTGAAATAATAAAAGAAAAAGGCTTTGCTGAAGTTATCGAAGCATATACCACTACAGATCACACGGTTTGGAAGGACGCTAAAGGCAGGATAATCGATCTTCATCTATTTGAATTCGACGAACAGGGATACATTGTTTATGAAGGAGAGGTTTATCCTCCGGAAGTGTTTAGTGGTATCGGGAAAATAGGAGATAAAGTGGTAAAGTGTATAGATGCTAATAATCAAGTTTTATTTCACTTGGGATATGAGCATGATGAAAAAGATGTTCATGATGTAAGACTTTTGTGCGAGAGTTTTAATATTCCTATTCCGAATGAATATGAGTAACTGAGCAAATTTCAATTTGTCTTTGAACCTAAACACAAGAAAAAGTAAGACAGCCTCGTAAGTAATCGTCCCATTACGATGATGAATTTGCTGGCAGGCTGGACAGCAGCGGCTCTCTCCGGCTGCTGAAGATACCTGTACCATCAATGGCCGCTACTCGATAATGTCCAATGACGGGCAGCATTTTGCTGCGCCGTGCTTTATTAACCACCTCTGCATACAGCTTTTTAATCGGCTCCAGTTCCATCCCCACAGCACTATGACGGATGGTATCTGCCGAGGGCGGCTTCTGTTTCCGGGGCAGCAGCTTGCCCTCAGGCAGGAATACCTTATTGATATATCGAAGAAAATCTTTAAGCCACCGTTTTGACATCGGTGGTTCACCTCCTGGAGATGATGGATTTTTCTGGTTTGTTGTTTCCAGGAGGTTTTTGCTATTTGGTATGCTTTTTCCTGCCTGTTCGGTTCAAAAAATGTGAATTTATAAGGTTTTACTTTTTCTCTGCATCGCTTACGCCACAAGCCCTTGAGCGATTAGGTGCGGAATCCCTGCGCCAAGAGCAAAAAGCTTGACGCGCGGCTTGCCCGGTGCTACCATCTGGTTAGATTAACCAAAACGGTTTGGAAGGAGTTATTTCCATGGCGCACGAGAAATTAAACAAGCCTATCTGATGCTGGGGCAGGAAGCAACAGCCTGTGACGGGATGATCATCAGCTCTACGTTCTTTAGGTAAGATTATTTGAAGCGATCGGGACCGGGGGATCCGCCAAAAACCCTATCCCGAGCCTGCGGAAAGAGTCGAGTGGCGATGAAAAATACAGCGTTTCAAAAGAGCGCAAGGCGGGCTGTCCGAAGTTCCGCCGCCCGATTTATATCCATCGCCGTGATCTCCTTTCTGGGAGCCGGCGTATTTGCCGGACTGGCGGCGGTTTCGCCCAATATGAAGCGGGTTGGAGACGAATACTACGACCAGCAGAACATGATGGACATACGCATGCTCTCTACATACGGCTTTTCTGACGAGGATGTGGAAGCGATACGGGCTACGGACGGCGTTTCAGGCGTCATGGCAAGCTTTACTGTGGACGTGGCGGGGTCGGTCGGAGACAGGGACTATACCTTCCGCATCAACGGTCTGTCTCCGACAGCCGATCCCTCCCGCCCGGATTATATCAATCAGTTGAAAATGACCGACGGACGATGGCCGGAGCGGGATGGAGAGGCGATCATTGTATGTCCTTCCATTGGGCTGAAAAACATCGCGCTTGGCAGTACCGTTTCACTGGACGAAAGTTCAAGCGCTGCGATTCCCGACACGCTTTCCCGGGCGGAGTATACGATTGTGGGTATTGCGGAGTCCCCCTGCTACCTGTCCTTTATGCAGGGCACTACCTCCGTAGGCAGAGGAATGATCGATTACATCCTGTATGTGCCGCAACAGAACTTTATTGTGGATGGATATACGGACATGTATGTGACAGTGGAAGGCGCGAAGGGCCGGAAGGCTTTAGAAGACGAGTATTTTGACAGCACGGACCCGGTCGCTGCGCGGCTGGAAACGCTCGCCGAAGAACGGCAGACCCTTCGGTACGACGAATTCCATTCTGACTTGGCCCAGGCGAGGCGAGATTATCAGAAAGCTGATGATAAGCTGGCGGATGCAAAAACAAAGCTGGCTAACGGAGCAAAGGCGCTGGAGGACGCAAAAGAACAGTATGCCGACGCTCTGAGCGAATATAACGATCAAAAAGCCGATGCCGAGCGGAGATTGGCTGATGCCAAGGCGGAACTGGATGATGCGGCTGGGGAAATCACATCCGGGGAAAATGAGCTTAACGAAAAAAAACAAGAATATGCCGAGGCGGAATCCGCGTTACGCGCCGTTCGTAGGGAACTTGATAACGGCTGGGCTGATTACAACGAGAAAGCTGCCGGGCTTAAGGAGGCGAAAGCCGCTCTTGCGGAAAACAAAGAGGCTCTCGACGCGGCCCAGTCGCAATATGATCAGCTTGCCGGGCTTGTGGCGACGAAGGATACCCTTGCACAAAAATGGGCGGAATACAATGACGGCGCCACAGAGGTGGAAAAAGGCGAAGATCGGCTCGCCGATGCCTATCAGAGACTCTTAAACGGCGAGGCAGAATATTCGGCGGGAGCGGCGGAGATGGAAGACGCAAGAAAGCAGCTTGCCGTAGAGGAGCGCGAATTGGAAGCCGCAAAGGAGAAGTACCGGAAAGGCCTTGCCGGATACAACTCTCAAAAAGCGGAAGCGGATACAAAGCTCGCCGACGTAAAAGCAGCGCTTGCGGACGTGGAAGCGGAAATCGCGGACGCGGAAAAACAGCTTGCGGAAAAACAGCGGGAATACGACGGGAAAAAAGCGGAAGCCGCTGTCGAGCTTGCGGACGCCGAAAAGAAAATCGAGGACACCGAAGAAGAGCTTTCCGATCTGGGCGAGCCGAAATGGTATGTGCTGGATCGGCACATGAACGAGGGGTTTGCCGCCTACAAAGACGACACCAGGCGTCTGCGCGATCTAGCCACCGCATTCCCCATTGTCTTCTATCTGGTGGCGGCGCTCGTATGTCTGACGACCATGACGCGAATGGTGGATGAGGACAGAATCCTCATCGGTACGTTTAAGGCGCTCGGTTATTCGAATGGGAAAATTGCCGGCAAATATCTGCTGTATGCCGCCTTTGCCAGCCTGATCGGCAGCCTGCTCGGGATCACGGTAGGATTCTGGCTGATCCCGACCATGGCGTGGGGCGCATTGAAGATTATTTACGCGGTGCCGGAGCTGAGGCTGGCCTTTTATACCGGCATCGGAATGCTGTCCGCCTTCGCAACGGTCTTCATTACGACGCTTTCCACCGGTATTGCGGCAAAGAATTCCCTGATAGAATTGCCCGCGGAGCTGATGCGGCCGAAAGCACCCAAAATCGGAAAACGGGTATTACTGGAATATATAAAGCCAATCTGGCGCCGGCTTTCCTTTACGCAAAAGGTGACCGTCCGAAATTTTGAATTAAACAGAAAGCGTCTGCTGATGTCCCTTGTGGGCATTATTGGCTGCACGGCGCTAGTGGTCACGGCTTTCGGGTCAAAGAACGCGGTGAGGACGATCCTGGACGACCAGTTCAACGTGGTTCTTCATTACGACGCGGCCATCGGGTTCAATGGTGGGGAGCCGTCCGCCGGGCTTTCCGCTCACCTGTCGGATCAGGCGTATTTTGAAAAATCGGCCGAGGTCCTGCACACCGCCGCTTTGGCAAGCGCTCAGGACAAGGATGAGGACGCCTATAGCGTATTTGTCATATCCCCGATAGATGCGGACGAATTGAGCGATTACGTAACCCTTTTCGACCCCGAGACAAAGGAAAATATCCCGTTTTCTGAAAACAGCGCGCTGATCACGGAAAAGCTTTCACGGGAACTGCACATCCGCGCCGGTGGTACGATTTGGGTAAACTATCCGGATGAGGATCAGAAGCATCCAATGAAAATCACCGGGATCACGGAAAACTACGCCCTGAATTTCATTTATCTCGGCAGGGCCGCCTATGAAAAGGCATTCGGCGGACCTCCCGAGTACAATCAGTTCTTTGCCATTACGGCCGGCGGCCATACCAATGACGAAATCAAGGCGTATCTGTCGGCCGATTCCGGTGTCGGCGCCGTCTCTTTCACGGACGATCTCATGGGGAATATCCGGACTGCTGTCAGCAGCGTGGATAAAATCATCTGGATCATGATTATATCGGCGGGACTGCTTGTCTTTGTCGTCCTTTACAACCTGACCAATATCAACATTGGAGAGCGCCAGAGAGAGCTTGCCACGCTGAAGGTACTCGGCTTTTACGACAAGGAAACCTACGGCTATATTTTCCGCGAAACGGCGATCCTCTCGGTGATTGGCGCTGTTTTGGGGCTGTTCTTCGGTTCTTTCCTCTATCGCGCGGTGATCGGGAATGTGGAGTCGAGTATGATCCGTCTGACCCGCGAGCTTACATGGCAGGGTTATCTCGGCGCTGCGATTCTAACCCTGCTCTTCACCTGGATTGTCAACCAGTGCATGAAGCCGAGAATCAGAAATGTTGATATGCTGGAGTCCCTCAAATCCGTGGAATGAGGCATGCCGGGCTGTAAAAAGGCCTTTCCCATTTCCGAGGGGAGCCCGCTACTAGGGGGGACCAAGTACCTGACCAACAAGCCTTCCATAGTTAATTCCCGAATTATAGGAAACGCCTGACTCTGTTGCAGTATCCCACAAATTTTTCACCGTATATCTTTTTTAGCGATTCTTCCTCCAGCAGGATTTGTCGGTTGAAAAGCCATATTCCTGCAATCACATAAACCAGTATGATCCAATTTGGAATGATCAAAAATACGCCTGTCAGAACCAATCCGAATGCAGTGTATATGGGATTGCGGCTGATTGAAAATGCACCGGTGGTAATAAGCTCTCCGGGGTGATCTTCATCTAAACCGACACGGAAGCTTTTTCCAAATGAAATCAAGGCGTATACAAAGAATAAAAACCCCATGATACAGATAACCACGCCTGCCCAGGAGACTAATTCATTCTGAAACAATTCAGCTCCGATTTCAGGCAGACCAAACGCGCTTGAGAATACAATGTAGAAAAACAGCAAGGCAAATGGGGGGATAAAGAAATCCTTCTTATCCATCTCGCCAAAACGAACCGCTTTTATCCCCAGTTTTTTTAATCGGTTAGCCCGGAATAACACAAGAATTACAAGCAAAACCAATGTTGCTGCTGCGATATATCTCGCCATACGGTTTCCTCCGTTCATGTCTATCTGCATGATGTAATAAACTTGAATCCGGAACATCATATTATTTACATCCTATTAAATAATATACCTGCATGTTAACGCCCAGATGATTGAATGAATCAGTCTTATGCCTAGCAACTTCTTACTCATATTTCCCTTTTTCAATCCTTTTCTCAATACGGTTAAATTCATCAATACCACGCGCTCAGCGGTTCGCCGTCTCCAATCAGCCTTCGCCGTGCGGCTCGGCTTCTTGGACGGCTATCGCATGGGTGGTGTCAGTTGATGTCTGCGTCGCTCCGCTCCTAGACATCAAGACCACGCACTCCACGTGGAACGTCTGCGGGAACATATCCACCGGCTGGACCAGATCGACCTGATAAATCTCCGCCGTCAACCGGCGCAGGTCCCGGGCCAGAGTAGCCGGGTTGCACGAGACATAGATGATTTTTTGCGGAGCCAGCTGCAGGATGCCTTGCAGCGCCTCGGCGCTGCAGCCGGTGCGCGGTGGGTCGAGCAGTACCGTGTCCGGGCGGAAGGTTCCATTTCGCAGCTGCGGGAGCAGTTTCTCAACCTTGCCGGTATGGAAAGAGGCATTTTTAATCCCGTTGTTCAGACTATTTTCTCCGGCAGCTTCGGTCGCGGCTTCTTTTTCTTCGATACCGTAGATATAGCTCACCGCTTGCGCCAGGTTAAGGGAAAAGAGCCCGACACCGCAGTAAAGGTCAAGCAGAGTATCGTCTTTCCTGGGTCGGCAGCAGGAGCGTACAATCTGTACCAGCGCTTCGGCCTGCCGCGGGTTGTTCTGAAAGAAGGCTGCAGCTGGTACTCGGAATCTGGTTCCGCATACCTCTTCCAGGTAATAGTCGCGGCCATAAAGTACGATCAGATCCCGGTCCTGACTATTCGTCTGGCCGGAGCGGCGATGGCGGCCGTTATTTGCAGCCGAGGTTCTGCTTTTGGCGACGGCTGCCACCCCCACGCAGCGAGGCACGGAGCGGCAGATCCCGGTGATCAGCTGAGAGGGGGCGAGTTCTGGCGGCAGCCGGTCGGCGTGCAGTACAGCGAGCAATTCGCCGCTCTTTAGCCCTTTACGCAGTACTATTTCGCTGACCGGGTAGCGCTGCAGATCCCAAGACTGTTCCAGCAGCTCGACCACCATTGCCAGTAGCCGGGGAAATTCAGGGGGCAGCAACCGGCAGCAGGAGGCGTCTGCCAGGGAGTGGCTTTTTAAGCCATGGAACCCGGCCCGGATCTGCCTGCTGTTCAGAGACAGATGGAAACGGGCGGTATGGCGGTAGCCTTCCGCATACTCCATCCCCAGCACCGGTTGAACCGTGAGGCCGTGCAAGCCGCCAATCCGCTCCAGAGAGGCCCTCACCTGATCTCCCTTGAAATGGAGCTGCTCCTGGTAGCTCATCTGCTGCAGCTGGCAGCCGCCGCACTCCCGGTAGCTGGGGCAGGGCGGGGTGAGGCGTTCTGCGGATGGAGTCAGCACTTCGATCAGTTGCCCGCGGGCGTAGCTCTTCTTTTCCTCAATCAGTTTGAAGCTGACCAGCTCCCCGCGCAGGGCGTCGGGGATGAATACAGCCTTGCCATTGATGCGGCCTACCCCTTCGCCAACATGGGAGTAGCTGTCGATCATTACAGCGGAGCGCCGGCTGCCGCTGATTTTCTGTTCTTTTCCCGGAATTCTTTCCAATAGATATTCACCTTTTCCTTTGCCTTTAACCAGCCTTCTATCCGCTCTTAATTATAGCCATCCGTCACCGGGGTTAGCAACCCGCCGGCTTGCCGGGTCCGACCTTAAATTCATCCCCTCTCATTTATATCCTTATAGGGGGGATGACATTTTCCCTGATTAAAGACACATTTTTTCTGGTAGAATTATCCGAAATTGAAGCCATGGTCGTCAATGCCCAATACACCCTTATTTTGCATATCTAAACGACTTTTGCTGGCAGGATTTATGAGGATGGCATCTCCCAATGTCTTCATTAAAAGGGGGACTATCAGGACGCACTTTTCTGGCGGCTATGAGCGATAAGGAAAAATTTTTTGTCACCTAACATAAAAATTTTTATTGATACAACAATTGACGGGTAATGTAAAGCGTGCTATGCTTTAAATGTAAAGAGCGGTTTACTATTGAGGTGGATTATGAAAAATTATATTAAAAAATTGAGAAAGGAAAAGCGCATTACACAGGAAGAACTGGCGGAGCGTTGCAAAGTTACTCGCCAGACAATTATTTCTTTGGAGAACGAAAGGTATAATCCTTCAATTTTTCTGGCCTACAAAATAGCAAAGGTTTTCGGAATGACAATTGAACAGGTATTCATTTTTGAGGAGGGAGAACAGTGAAATATGCAAAAAGGCAGCTTATTTTCTTTGTCATTTATCTTGTTGCAGGCGCGTTGATCTACTTCGCGGCAATGTTGTGGGCTCCTAGCAGCCAACGGGTTGGAATTGCAACCGGAATCATCAGCGGTTTCTTGGTCACGGGTATCGGAGGTATTTTTCTTAGTTTCCGGCTGATGAAAAATCCTGCAAAGGCGGAAAAGGTTGAAATTGCAAAAACAGAGGAACGGGCGGAATTAATCAGGATGAAAACCCATACGGCTATCCATTGGGCGATGCTTCTTGTTATCTGCGCCGGTACGTTTGTGGCTATGATATGCGGGCAGCGTGAAATCACCCTCACATATAAGCTTTTTCAATGGAAAGATAGACTCTGCCTTTTTTTCTGGGTGACTGCCTCCCTAAGAAAACTAATTGGGTAAGATTTTTATTTGAGTTATCAACTCTCCTTGGGTAAGATTTATTCGTGAGTTGACACGACATATACCTATTAATATTAAGAAAGAAAAACAGAAAAAAATACCCTTGAAGCGTTTAGCTGCAAGGTTTCGGGGAACCTGGCGCAAATTACCCTGCCGAAAGAAGTGGTTAAATCCTTGGGTTTAAAAAGCGGTGATGATTTACAAATTGAAATTAAAAGAGGCCGGGTTGTGATTACGCCGGTTGCGGTCATTCCAAAAGACGAACTCTGGGCCTGGCAACCGGAAGTCCGGGCCGCTATCGAAGAAGGACGTGAAGAAGCCCGTGCAGGAAAGTTGAAGGCTTACGATTCGGTGGATCAATTGTGGGCTGAAATTGAAGCCGGGGAAGAGGAGAATGCCGAAATATGACGCCACAGCAAGCTCTCAGTTTATCGCTGCATTCTGACTATGCGGTAAGCGAATAATAATTGACGTTCCATATCCCGTTTTGCTTTTTACATCCACCGTCCCCTGATGTGCGGTAACGATCTGTTTGACGATGGCCGTCCCCAGCCCTGTCCCGCCTGAGGGAGCATCCGTCGAAGTTCCCCGATAATAGCGGTCAAACAGATGCCTGACGCTTTGTTCGCCCATTCCTTTTCCATTGTCCGTTATCCGTACTTCCGCTTGTCTATTATTGTGTATGTGCACTTTGATTGCCGTATCTGCCGGATTATGAACGACCGCATTGACCAGCAGGTTTGAGAAAGCCCTTTTGAGCAAGGCGGCGTCACCCATTACATAAAGCGGGTCTTCCTCTCCCAGTATTGCAAAGCTATTGTCTTTAACAGAAGGCATATTTGCCGTTTCGGCAACCGCTCTGCGGATCAGTTCAGCTAATTCAATCCTTTGAGAGGAGAGCTTAATTGCGATGGTCTGATCCATCCGAAAGGCTACCCCAAGGTCATTGATCAGTTCCTCCATGTGCGCGGACTTGTCCCGGATAAGCTGCAGGAACTCTTTCTTTTTCTCTGCGCTCCATTGATGCTCATCCGATAGAAGCATATCCGTATAGCCGGAGATATAGGACAACGGGGTCTTGAGGTCATGAGTGACCCCCGCCGCCCAATCCTGCCTCAATTGTGCAAACTCTTTCCGTTTATGCTCGTTTTCCTGCAATGTTGCGGAAAGGGATTCGAGGTTGGCATAGACTTCCCGGAAAAGGCGGCTGGGGGAAGGCGGTTTTTTCTTGGCGGGGTTAAGATACTCCCCGCTGGACAGCGTTTTTATTTTCAATAGAATGTCAGCCAACGGCCGCGCAACATAATATCCATAAAATAAGCAATACAAAATATAAACGGCGATAATTATCCAACCTTGCGCAGTATGGTTTCCAGCATCTTGACAATGCCGGGTTCATCATCAACGATGAGTATTTTTTGCAGACGCATCCTTCCCGTTTCCTTTCCCGTTATGATAATTTTATTCCGTCTCCCTATGTATGGTCTGATCAAACTTAGTGAAAAATTAATCTTTCACACGCCGTATCCGCCCCGGCCCATGGTATATTTATATTGCAGATACTGCATTGGAGGAGGAAATTGTTTGGCGAAAATTATTGAAGTTAGCGATCTGGCCAAGAGCTACAAGGATGTAAAAGCGGTTCGGGGGATCGATTTCTATGTGGAGGAAGGCACGCTTTTTGCTTTCCTTGGACCCAACGGCGCCGGTAAATCCACCACGATAGACATGATCTGCACGCTGCTGCTTCCGGACGGCGGCAGCGTATGGGTGAACGGTTTTCTGCTGGGGCGGGATGACGATAAAATACGAAGCAGCATAGGCGTGGTGTTTCAAAGCAGCGTACTGGACGCTCTGCTGACCGTGCGTGAGAATATGGAGACGCGGGGCGGCCTTTATGGGATAAAGGGAGAACGGCTTGCAGAATCCATCGCCAAAGCGGCCGCGGCAGCGGAGGCTGAAGAGTTCCTGGACAGGCGCTACGGAAAGCTTTCAGGCGGGCAGCGCCGCCGCGCGGATATCGCGCGCTCGCTGGTGAACACGCCCAGAATATTGTTTTTGGACGAGCCCACCACAGGGCTGGATCCCCAAACGAGAAAAAGCGTATGGGACACCATCCGCCGCCTGCAAAAGGAAGAGGGTGTCACTGTCTTTTTAACCACTCATTATATGGAGGAAGCGGCTAACGCCGATTATGTGGCGGTGATCGACGGCGGGCTGATCACCGCCAAGGGCGCCCCGGCAGAGCTGCGGGAAAAGTACAGCAGCGATTATCTGAAAATTTCGCCCACCGACATGGAGGCTATACAAAATAGGCTTGAGGAAGGCGGCGTAGAGTTTGAGGTAAACGGCACGCGGGTAGACGTCAAACTGGAAAAAACGCTGGATGCGCTTCCCCTGCTCAAGATGTGCGAAGGCCTGATCAACAGTTTTGAAGTGATCAGCGGAAGCATGGACGACGCCTTTATCGCCATCACCGGAGGGAGCGTGAAGGAATCATGATCCGGAACTTAGTAAAGCGGACTTTAAGGTTATATTTCAGGGACGGCGCCTCCGTGTTTTTCTCCCTGCTCGCTGTTTTAATCATCATGGGACTGTATGTATTGTTTTTGGGGGACGTAATTCTGAGCGACATGAAAGATATGCCGGGAGCGCGTTTTTTGATGGACAGCTGGGTGATGTCCGGACTGCTGTGCGTGGCCTCTATTACCACCACCATGGGCGCTTTCGGCATCATGGTGGAGGACAGGGCCAAAAATATTTTGAAGGATTTTTTTGCCTCTCCGATCAAGCGCTCCGCTCTGGTGGGAGGGTATCTGGGCGGAACCTTCCTGATCGGCATGGTGATGAGCCTGCTTACTTTTTTGTGCGCAGAGCTTTATATCGTTGCCTACGGAGGGGAATGGGTAAGCTGGGCGGCTTTGATTAAAGTGCTGGGTATTATGGTTTTATCGGTAATTTCCAGCAGTTCCATCGTCTTTTTTATGGTGTCCTTTTTCAACAGCCTCAACGCCTTTGGAACGGCTTCCTCCCTGCTCGGCACATTGATCGGGTTCTTAACCGGTATCTATATTCCCATCGGCAACCTGCCCGCAGGGGTGCAGACGGTCGTTAAGTGTTTTCCGGTATCCCATTCGGGCGCTCTTTTCCGGCAGGTGCTGATGGCCTCGCCCCTGGAACAGACGTTTGCCGGTGTCCCGGCTGCGCAGGTGAACAGTTACAAAGTTGCCGCGGGGGTGGTCTACCGCTTTGGCGACCAGCTGACCGGCCCGCTGTTCAGCATCAGCGTGCTGATTGTCACCACGATCGTCTTCTTTGCCCTGGCCACGCTGAACCTATCGAGAAAAATGAAATAAATTTTTTGTTATAATGACGACGACCGTGAGGGAGGGATGCCGGATATGATACTGAGCCTACGGGATATCAGCAAGAGTTTTGGAGAAAAACAGGTGCTCAAGGGAATCTCGCTCTCCGCGCGGGGGGGACGGGCGCTGGGACTGCTCGGGCGCAACGGCGCGGGCAAAACCACCGCCATTCGCCTGATCATGGATATCTTTCCGCCCGACAGCGGCAAGGTGCTGCTCGATGGGATGCCTCCGGCGCAGAGCGGGGTTACGATCGGGTATTTGCCCGAGGAGCGCGGACTGTATCTCAAAAAACAGGTTTTGGAGCAGCTGGTCTATTTCGCCGGACTGAAGGGAATGCCGCGGCGCGCGGCGCGGGAGGCGGCGATGGCGCTGCTGGAGAGGGTAGGGCTCTCCGAGTACGCCGGCAGCAAGCTGGAGACCCTGTCCAAGGGAAATCAGAATAAGGTGCAGCTGGTGGCGACTCTGGTTGGCGACCCGCAAATCCTCATCCTGGACGAGCCTTTCTCCGGGCTGGATCCTGTCAACGCCGCGCTGCTCAAGGAGCTCGTCAGGGAGTGCGTCAGCCGGGGAAAGATCGTTTTTTTCTCCAGCCACCAGATGAACTATATCGAAGAGTTCTGCGATGAGATCGCCATTCTCAACGGCGGCAAAATAGTGCTCTCGGGCGGCATCAGAGAGATCAAGCATCACTACGACCGCAGCCGCCTCGTTATCGAAGGCGCCGACCAGGAGCGGCTGGCTTCTTTCGCGCGTGAGCAGGACGGCTTAGTAAAGGACCTGCAGCGAAAAGGGAGCGGAGCGCTGCTCAAGCTGGCCGCCCCGGAGCGCAAGAACGAACTCATTTCCGCGCTGCTGGCGCAAGGCGTGGAGTTCGAAGGCGTCCGGGTGTTCGAGCCCTCGCTGAGCGATATTTTTGTGGAGTATACGGAGGGTGGCATATGAAACAGTTTTGGACCGTCTTGCGCTTTGAATTCGGCGGTTATCTGAAAAGCAAGGCATTTGTGGGCATTACCGTTGCCGCTGTGCTGATCATCGGCGTGCTGCTTTTTTACCCGCGCCTGGCGGAGATCTTTTCCGCGGGTAAGGAGCAGCGGGAGCAGGAGCGGGGGGAGATCGCCCTGCGCAATGGCAGCGGGATCCCCGACGAGGCGCTGCTTGCTGCGCTGGGGGCCGGCTTGACGGACAAAGACATCGTTCCCGTCAAAGATGACCAGAAGGCGCTGCGCACCGCGGTGGAGCGGGACGATTATGATGGGGCGCTGGTGCTGGAGTCTCCGCTGCAGTATGTCTATATCGTGCAGACCGTGAGCATAAATGATGCCACCACAGGAATTGTCGATGAAACCTTATTGCAAATGCACAGGCAGAGCGCTCTGGTGGAGAGGGGCGTGCCTCCGGGCGAAGCCCAGGAGATCATCAACGCCCCGGTGCAAGGCCGGGTCGACCGCATCGGAAAAAATCAGATGGAGAATTTCTTTTACACCTATGTGTTGATTATCCTGCTGTACATGGCCATTATGCTGTATGGTCAGTATGTGGCCATAGGGGTGGCCTCCGAAAAAGGCTCGCGCACGATGGAGCTGCTGATCACCTCCGCCAGGCCTATCAGTCTCATGTTCGGCAAAATCATCGGCGCCGGACTGGCGGGATTGAGTCAGATGGCCGCCTTGATCGGCTCGGGTTTTATCTTCTTTAACCTGAACAGGCCGTACTGGCAGGGCAATGAGATCATAAGCTCGCTTTTCGACATGCCGCTATCCATTATGCTCTACTGCTTGCTGTTCTTTATTGCGGGCTACTTTATCTACGCCTTTTTGTATGGCGCTCTCGGTTCCCTTGCCAGCCGCAGCGAGGATGTCAATACCCTGGTAACCCCCTTGACCATGGTGTTTATGGTGGTTTTCTTTATTGTAATTTTCGGTATGTACAGCGGAAAGGTCGATAGCGGCCTGATGCTCTTTTGCTCGTTTTTCCCTTTGTCCTCCCCGATGGCTATGTTTGTGCGCGTGGCCATGGGGGAGGTGCTGGTCTGGGAGGTCGTTCTTTCCGTGGTCCTGCTGATCGCCACGACCGTTGGCCTGGGCATATTGTCGGCGCGCATCTACCGCGTCGGCGTGCTGCTTTACGGCAAGCCGCCTCGCTTGAGCGAGGTTTTCAAAATGCTCCGCCAGGCGTGACAAGGTAGGCAGGATAATGCCGTTCGAGGGTGAATATAACAATTATGTTAGAGCCGTCCCACTGATTAAGGCGTCATTTAGGCAACTGCGGTGAAGCCGAGCGGAGGACGGTCTGCAAATCGTAACGACTATGGGAAAGCGAGGTGGAGAAAGTGGGTTTAAAGGCGGCTTTTATCTTTGTCGCTCCCGAAGCGGATGCGGCGAGGGACAGGGCGGTGGTGGATTCGCCGGTTGTGCGGCTCACGGTGGTCGGCGTCAAGGATTATAAGATGGGCGTAAAAGCGGCGGTGGAACTGGTCGATCAGGGAATAGAGGCCATTGAATTATGCGCCGGTTTTGGAGTGGAGGGCGCGGCGATGGTAAAACAGGCGCTGCAGGGAAAGGTGCCGGTCGGTGTGGTGCGTTTCGACAATCACCCGGGGTTTGATTTCAAAAGCGGGGACGAGTTGTTCAAATAGCCGGCGGAGACAAATAGAGGTTTATGAATGAGCGCTGAGCCTGGTCCGGATGAAAAGCCGGAGCGGGCTTTTTTATCTATGTTGGACATAGCGCCTGATGGCAGGATCACCGCGGTTTTTGACGAAACTGACTACTCAAAGGCGCTATTGGGAATTAGATGCCGGATTGGTATAATAGCAGTATGTACAAGGAGGCGTTCCGATGAGCAGAGAGAAAAAAGAGGGCTTGTCCGCGCAAGCGCTGCAGCCCGGCGAATTAGTCGAATATCAGGAGGGCACTGTCGTCAGCAGAACAATTATTAAAAAGCAGGCAGGTACGGTCACCCTGTTTGCCTTTGACGCAGGGGAGGGTTTGAGCGAGCACACGGCGCCATATGACGCCCTGGTTTACATAGTTGACGGGGAGGCGGAGATCAGGATCTCCGGGGTTCTTCATCAGCTGCAGCAGGGTGAGATGATCATCATGCCCGCACATGAACCGCATGCTTTGCAAGCAGCGAGGCGTTTCAAGATGATGCTGGTGATGATCAAGTCTCAGGAAACAGCGGCAATCTAACGTTGAGGCGCCTGCAATAGGAAAGACCTTACTGTGTTTAACAGTAAATTAAAGCAATAAAGCAGACCTGAGCCTGCTAAAAGTGGTATCATTAATACAATGCGAAAATTGAAGGGAGACTTCAGAATGAAAGCCTATTACGACCAGGATGCGGATCTAAAGTTCCTGGAAGGGAAAACGGTGGCGGTGATCGGTTACGGGAGCCAGGGGCACGCCCAGGCGCTCAACTTGAAAGAGAGCGGGGTAAAGGTCCTGGTTGCGGATCTCCCGGGCAGCGAGAATTGGGAAAAAGCCGTGGCCGACGGTTTTGAGCCGTTAAAGGCGGTTGAAGCCGCCGAGCTGGCGGATGTTATTCAAATTTTAATTCCTGATGAAAGGCAGGCTGCTCTTTACCGCAGTGAGATAGCTCCCCATATGAAATCAGGGAAAGCCCTGGCTTTTTCTCATGGTTTTAACATTCACTTCGGGCAGATCGTCCCGCCCCCTGATGTAGATGTGTTCATGGTGGCGCCGAAAAGCCCCGGGCATCTGGTGCGGCGGATGTATGCGGAAGGGGTAGGGGTTCCCTCCCTGGTTGCGGTATACCAGGACTACACGGGTAACGCCATCAATACAGCTTTGGCTTACGCCAAGGGAATCGGCTCCACCCGCGCCGGTGTGATTGAAACAACGTTCAAGGAAGAAACCGAAACCGACCTCTTTGGCGAGCAGGTTGTCCTCTGCGGCGGCGTGACCGAACTGGTCAGGGCGGGCTTCGATACCCTGGTGGAAGCCGGTTATCAGCCGGAGATTGCTTATTTTGAGTGCTTGCATGAATTAAAGCTGATTGTGGATCTGATCTATGAAGGCGGCATCAGCTGCATGAGGAATTCGATCAGCTATACTGCCGAATATGGAGATATCACCAGAGGCAAGCGGATTATCACCGGCGAGACGCGCTCGGAAATGAAACGCATCCTGGATGAGATTCAAAACGGAAGCTTTGCCCGGGAGTGGCTGCTGGAAAACCAGGTGGGGCGTCCTGTCTTCAACGCCATGCAGAAGAAAGAAGCGAATCACCTGATCGAGGTCGTCGGGAAAAAACTGCGGTCGATGATGCCCTGGCTAAAAAGCAAATAAATAAGCCGAACATCTTGGAAAAGAGCCCCGGTCGCTATGGTTGGGGCCTTTTTGCGTCTGAAAATAAAACCTGAAATCGTTATGATACTTTTATAACCCTACCCTCACTCATCTCAATTACGTTATCGATTGCGCAGTCTTCCGATATCAAGCCATGAGATGCAATCACGATGATTTTATTTTTTTCCTTCGACTCATTGATCGTTCGATAAACAATTTTTAGATTTTTGTCATCTATAGCGTTAAATGGCTCATCCAGTAAAATCACATCGGGATTTTCCATGAAGGCTTGGCAAATTGCCAAACGCTGTTTCATTCCCAAAGAAAAAGTTCTTACCTGTTTGTTTCTGAGTTCATATAAGTTAAACTTTTTCAAATATTGAAATATCGTATCATCACCAATCAGGTTATTAATGGCGGCAAGGTATTTCAAATTGTACATAGCCGTTTCGTTCAGGAAAAAGGTTGGGTTCTCAATAATAACTCCAAAACGATAATTACGGTCAAAATCAATTTGACCTTGTGTCGGTTTGATCAGCCCGCATATCAGCCTTAAGAGCATGGTTTTGCCACAGCCATTGTGCCCGGACAATAACACGCAGGCGCCATCTTTTAAAACAAGGCTGATATTAGTAAGGACTTGATTTGTTGCAATCTTTTTACTGGCATTCTGAATTCGAATCATAACTTTTCCTCCCTCTCCTCGTAACTTTCGTATTTTTTGCAAAACACTAAATTGATATAAATGATGCAGACGAGCAAAAGCACCTTCAGTGCCAACCAATACAATACGTGCTTTAAATAACTCGACGATGCAATAACAAGTACAGTAAGCACAGGAACAAATGTTGATAAATACTGTGCCAAAACAATACTCCCTGCCATGATGAAATACGTAAACTTTGTACTAATCCTCAATAATTTCAGCAAATAAACGATAACAATCCAAAGATAGACAGTTATCAAGGTCGTAAGTGCAAGCGGCAGAAATTTGTCGAAATTTTCAAAGCCCTTTATTTGGCCCAGACAAATATCTGCGGTCAATTTTAAAAACACGAGGATAGTTAACTCTTTGCCTACTCTGATAATATGCAGCATAAAAGCTTTCTTTTCAGTTGTCCTTGTTAAAATATAGCTGTTCAACTGAAATTGCTCATCTGTCATCCTTATAACAGCACTTATAAATATTAGGCATACGCAAATATTCAATAAAAAATGATAAAAATTGACTGTGCCCGTAATGTCATTATTAGGGATGAGTATAGATTCCATAGCATGAAACGGAGGATTACTATTAACTCCGATTACCGCAACATTAATCAAAAGAAACAGTATAAATGAGTATACTTTGCTTCTCAATTTAAGCACTCTTTTCTCTCAAGATTTATGCCCAAATAAGCAGTCCCTGAGACGATTATAACGAACTTGTAGATTGTAAAAATTAGCATATCCATCGCCCGTGATCCTGTATTAATTAATATATAGTAATTAAAACCATAAAGGATTCCAAGAAATAACAAGTTAGTTGCAAACATGCTCAAAATGCTTAGTACCACTTTACTTGATAAGTAGTAATAAACATAATATAAAACAACACAGGCAAATATAAAACTGAATAATCTGATAAATAAAATTGCATATATCAAACCGAATGTAAATTTCAGGCCGAATAAAATTGCACTTAGCAAATATACGTTAAATATATACCCCGATACAATAAGGCTGACTAAGACGGTTCTCTTAAATAAATAGATAAAAAACTTGCCCCGCAGACGAACAAAATACTCTGGCTGCAAAAAAGGGGTTTTAGATAAGTATAATATTGGTATCATATATATAGAAATAGTATATAAGTATTTTTGGGCAACATTAAAATAAGTATTGAAGAACTCATCACATGAAGTCATATCAAAACTGGCGTCATAGGCCAGATAAAATGACATTAAAAAAATAAAAAGCGAAACAAGAACATAGCCTGTTTTATTTCTCATAAATAATTCTCCGAAAACTTTTCTGCGTTAAATCTATATAATAAAGCGAATAAAATGACGTATGTGATTAAAGGAATCAGGCAAAGAATTATTTCAGATAGTTGGAAATGTACATCAAACATAATTTGTAAGGAATTAAATAGTTCCTGAGGCAGGTAACGAATTATAATTCTTGCAAAAATTTGTGATAGGTTCCCGATCGTAGATCCTAACAGCAAAGGCAGTAATGCGAATCCTACTATAGGCAGGGCTTGTATGACGTAGATGTTTCTAATCCACAGATTGCTGACCAAACAGATCGCATTAATCAGTGAAGCGTAAACGCTCATTAAAATTACCTGTACGACTATTGTCGCTATCGCGCCAACTAAGTTTAACCGGTATTCGCCAATCTGAACGAAATGAAAAGATACTCCACCCATAAACAAGGCTATCAAAACCATTAAACCCGTAGATATAGCGATGACCGCGAATATGTACAGGGTTTGTGACAGTATTATCGAATAAAGATAGCTTTTATAGCCACTTCTGGTGACGATCAAGTTTCCGAATCCGTTCTCGTTTTGAATCTGCAAATTGGCGGAAAGAAATATCCCGAGCCATAAAAGCAAAACGATATTCGATATTATAAAAAAGTCCGATACGAACCAAAAGTCGAAAACGAAGCGAATACCTGTATAATTATCTATAGTCTCCTGTAATACTGGGATGTTTAGATCAGCGGCACCACTTGATAATTGATCAATAAACATCTGTTTTTCACTTAGCGAAAAATAAAAACTTACAATGCAAATGACCACGAACACAACAATTACAAGAGTGCTTTTTGATTTAATTAATCTGTAGAATTCTCTTCGAACCATAAGTTTGTCAATGTCCTCCTCTGTATAACGGCTAAAACCGCAATACTACTGTAACGCTTGAAACGGTGGCGCTCCACAGCGGAGTGCTTTGAATTTTAAGGCGGCTCTGTTATTGGGATTGCATGGCTCTGTGTATCTGATTAGACGGCGCAAATTGAGCGGTATATTCAACTGCCAATAATATCAATGCCCATATTCAATATTATAATTATCAATTTGACAACTCAACTTTCCGTAACTGAGATCTAAGCATTATCTAGACTTAAATTGTAACCTTATTGAACCGTCGCTCGTTTGCAAGATGTCCGGTTTTGTAGATGAATAATATGCGTATCCTATGGTACCCGTATTTCCGCCTCCTACTTTTTGATAACCGGGGTTAGGCATATTGATTGTTGAACTTCTTGCTTCGCGTGCTGAATTAATAAGGCGGAAGGAAGGGTTAACGGTCATCGTTTGTGCAATATTGTAAACGTCATAATTGGTTGAGCTTGTCGTTTTTGTGTTCGCCTCACTAAGATTGTTGTGCCAGTAGTCATCATCATGATTAAGGTTGAACAATACTGGATTGCTCCATGTTGTTGCCGCAAATACTATTTGTGCGGAAAAAAGCATGGTCATTGCTACTAAAGCTAAAGTAAATAGTTTGTTTTTTTTGCTTTTCATTAGGGAATACACCTCCTCTCGTTTTTATTTTATAATATGAATATGGGCATTTTTCAACATTAGGTTGATGAACTTAACAATTAAATGTAAATGAAAGCTAGTTTTTTGTATTCGATTATATCAACTCTTTTGATCTACAGATACTACTTGATCTCGTTTATGATAGTAGTGGGTATCGTATTCTGATGGAATGTTGTTTTTATTCTAATACGTATAGAAGCAAATAATTGGTATGGACCGCTACATCAGATTCGGGACATTTATACCTATTAATATGGTTCATATTTGTTATTAGATACAATGTAAGCAACCATTATAATAAATTATACCTGATTAGTTAATCAATAACAAAGAGAATGGTTAGGTTTATATTAGGTTAATTATCCAATTATAGTTATATGCATTCATTGCCATCATTTTCTTCATATTTACTATAATATACTAAGCATTTTGTTGGAATCAGTTGTTAATTCTGGGATTAAACCAGTGCATTCATCGTTCTTGCACCGGGCAACATTATGGTGTCCGACGGTGTTGAGATCTGTAACAGATTTTAGAATTCCAGAAAAGGTGCGTTTAATATGCTCTGTTTAATAATGGTTTTAAGATCATATGGTATATCTGTAATAATCAACGTCAAGCTACGGGCGCTGTCGCCGTATGCCCTAGGTTGCCGGTGCTTGCAAGCGAAAACCAGGGTTTTATTAACCCTGGTTTTTGCTGAACGTAAACAGGAATTGGATCAGCCTGATAGGTTCATTTTTAGCCTGCAGTATAACCGCCGTCAATCACTATTTTTTGGCCTGTCACAAAGGATGATTCGTTTGACATTAAGAATACCGCGGGCTTGGCAATTTCAGCAGGAACTCCCATGCGACCGCCGAATTTGCCGCGAGGAACGATATCTTTATCTTTTACAGGGTCATTGCTTAATGGGTGTAACGCCGCTAATTGAGCAAAGTCGAATGCTTCTGTTGTCAATGAATCTTTAGCTGCCAGATCATTTTTATCGGCAGCTACAGCCGCCTGGAATAATGGTGTCATAATATAGCCTGGATTTACAGTATTTACGCGTATACCGTAATCTGCAAATTGCAGGGCTAATGCTTTTGATAAACCGACTACGCCATGTTTACCCATTGTATATTGAACTAAATTGAAACGTTCAATTAAAACTTCGCCTGTTTCTTGATTTACAACTTTAGGACGACCGGCAACACCATGAATACTGGAAACCATTACGATTGAACCTTTCGTTCCATGTTTGATCATTAAACGAGCGCCATACAATGCTGTATAGAATACTCCATCTTCATTAATACTTTGAATAAATCTACGAGACTTTAAAACCTCTTCCGGGTCTTTATCGAAATCTTCTGCAGTTACCACACCGGCATTAGCCATTATTGCATCTACAACGCCATAAACCTTTTCGGTAACATCAAATAAATTTTCAACATCTTTGGGTTTAGATACATCGGTGTGCACAAAAGTTGCGTGACCCTCACCGTATTGATCATTTAATTCCTTAACGAAATCTTGACCCAATTTGTCGTTAATGTCGGACACAACTACCCCTTTTGCCCCTTCGGCTAATACCTCACGAACTGTTGCTGAACCGATAGAGTCAAAACCAGGAATTGCTGAAACCGAACCCGTCACTACTACTACTTTGCCATCTAATTTACCCATTATAGATTCCACCTTTCTAAATTTTTTTTTAGGGTATTTTTACTTTCGATAGAGGAGTATCTCTTAGTGGCTAAACTTAAGCTGAGTTTGATTGGGACGGAACCTCTATTTGCTGGATTGGATGGTATAGTGGTGTTTATGCAATGTGCAAAAGTCAGGATGACCAACGATTAATGGATACCTTACATCGGGCATACCGCTATGCACGATATGAATATTGCTGCGGTAGATAGTTGATAATGTTGCGTTGCCAATACATCGTTAGCGTCAACTATTTAGGGAATAGGGACATCTTATTGTTTTATGGCATCCTTCCTCTCCCGGCGATTTTCTTTTTCAGAATTTACGCCCGTAAATCTCCTGAAAAACCACCATCATACCCTAAGGGTTTTCTCCGCGACCATTAGGGTATTTTATTTGTTCACAGGGAGCATCCCTGCTGAACAGCAGGTTTATCTAGAGCCACCC
>DHAA01000077.1:21685-30187 GCA_002397275.1 Thermacetogenium sp. UBA4966
GAGCCACCCCGGGGTTTCTCCGTGATCCACCTTCACTATGTAATTAAAAGCCTACATATATAATTCTAACGCTTCATTAACAAAAAAGCAAACCATCTGCCAACTACTTTTCCCGTAGATTGTCAATTTATTTTGTTGATCTGCCTTATTTTCGATATTTCACCCCATTTTTATTTTATAATATGAATATGGGCATTTTAACATTAGGTTGATAAATAAGATGTATCTTAATGATGAAAGCTAGTTTGTTGTAATCCGCTTATACTAACTCATTTGAGCTACAGGTACGCTTTGATTAGGATTATGATAATGGGATAGATTCAGGACATTAACCCGATTAATATAGTTCATATATTTTATATTAGATAAAACTAACATCCATCAACAAAATTATATCTTATTAGTTAATCAATGACAAAGAGAATAATAAGGCTTATAAGAGGTTATTTATCTAATTAAAGTTAATATGCATTTATAGCATCATCTTATCTATATTTACTATAATATACTATATATTTCATTGGAACCAGTTGCTAATTCTAGCTTGATAGAGAATACCCGATACGATTGCTCTATACTCCTCGCCGACAACGATAACATCAGCAGCATTGGTAATGCTTGCGACATCAGGATATTATGGATAATCTCCGTATATCGCACTTATCTCTTTTTTATTCTATTCACAGGCCGCCGGCACACCTCCTAGAGACCACGCTTCCCGCACGGCTCTGAGCACTGCCTGCGCAACACATTGGGCAGCGAGTATCCCTACCTGATCGCTGCTTGCCTCAATCGTTCCCCGGGACAGAACGAACATGGTATCTCCATCATATTCGGTATGAGCGGGGCTAATGGTACTGGCGAGACCGAGGCAGGCTAACGAGGCTACCCGGCACGCCTGTTCTTTGGCAAGGCTGGCATTGGTGACCACTACCCCCAGCACCGTATTGGTGCCGGGCAAGACGCGGCCGACGTCGCCCCTTGCTATCAGTTCCCGGGTATTGATAAAGCCGCCGTTCTTGGGATGGCGCAGTCCCGCGACGATCTCCCCGCTAGCCGGGTCGACGACATCGCCCAGAGCATTGACCACTACCGCGGCGCCCACAATTAGTTCTCCCTGCTGCAGGGACCAGGAGCCAAGCCCGCCTTTGGTGGCGAAGCCCGGCCCGAGCAGGTTCCCGACGGCGGCGCCGGTACCCGCCCCCACACAGCCTTCGGCATTCTTTCCTGCAGTGGCGGCCAGACAGGCATCATAACCCATCTTGGCATCAGGCCGCACACTCTTCTTTCCCAGTTGCAGGTCGAAGATAACTGCAGCAGGGATGATGGGAACCTTGGCAATGCCGGTGTCGTACCCATACCCCTGTTCCTCCAGGTACCTGGCAACGCCGCCGGCGGTATCTAAGCCGAAGGCGCTGCCCCCGGCCAGGACCACTGCATGAACGACATTCACCCGGTAGCCGGGTCGCAGCAGGTCCGTCTCTCTCGTGCCGGGAGAGGGGCCTTTGACATCCACCCCCCCGACAGCTCCTTCGGGGCACAGTACCACTGTGCAGCCTGTCAAAGCCTCGTAATCGGAAACCTGTCCCAGGAAGATGCCGGGAACGTCGGTAACATTATGGTATAGCTTATTGTTAACGCCTTCATCCACCATTGTATCCATCTCCTTTCCATTTATAACAGATACCAATAAGCCAATAATACCGGTGGGACAATTTTAATTACCCACCATTATAAAATGGAAATCATGTATATTTAATTTAACATAAATACTATATTAATACAATTACGAAGCAAGCCGCAGAGATAAACCGGTAGTTCAGCAGTTCAAAAAGATGTTAACACACTTTTTTTCTTTTGCAGGAAAACGCTGACATGTGTCGAATTGTAAGAGAAATCTTAATAACAACAATATTAGGCCACGAAGGTCTTTTACCCTGGATGGAACGGGGAAGATTCTTCGTGGTTTTTATTTGAGAAAGGGGGGAGGCTGTGTTACATCAAACAAACGCCAACAAAGCCAGGCATTGGCTGTTCGAAAATTAAGAATTCGCTGCGAAGAGCGTTTTGGATGATTAACGTTGGCTACAAAAATATCGTATATGGGGAGGGAATAAAGTGCGTTTTAAAAAGGCCGTTTTGCTGTTATTAGTAATGCTGCTCTTTTGCGGGCTTTTACTGGGCTGCGGCTCAGATAAGCAGGAGCAGCCGCAAGAAAACAATGTTCCTCAGGAATTGGTGATCGGTATCGGCAGGGATTTTTATGATGGGCCAGAAACAGCCAATTTGCTGCATGGCAGCACCGGGGTTTGGGAGGGACTTACCTACCCTGGCGAAAACCTGGAACCGGTGATGCAACTGGCCACAAAGATTACCCCCGATGAAACAAATAAAGTATGGACGGTTTCTCTGCGCCAGGGGGTTAAGTTCCATGATGATTCCCCGCTCAATGCCGAAGCGGTGGTCAAAAGCGTCATGCGTTTGAAGGACAACCCCAAGCTGGATGGTTATGGTACCTTCCTCACCTTGGACAAAGTGGAAGCCATAGATGATCAAACCGTTAAGTTCACCTATAAAAGTGCGGAACCGGCATTCGCTGCCAAGGTGGCTTATCACGGATGTCCCATTTTCAGCATTAAGAGTTTTGACGAAGCGGGAAAAGTAACACATCCCTATGGCACAGGCCCCTTTAAATTCGAGGAATACAAAAAAGGCGAAGAATTGGTTATTGTGCGCAATGATAACTACTGGGGCGAAAAAGCCAAATTGGAGAAGGTGACATTTAAAACTGTTTCCGATGCCTCGACTCGTCTGGCCGCGCTGACCGCCGGCGAGATCGATGCCATCGTCGACGTGGGCGGGGTTCTGCCGGAGCAGGCATCTACCATCAAAGAGAACAAGAATCTGGTCCTGCTCTCCCGGCCGGTGACCACCTCCCATTACTTGATTTTCAACAACAAAAAGGAACCCTTTAACGACAAAAACCTGCGCAAGGCGGTCAGCTTGTCCCTCAACCGCAAAGAGTTGGTGGATAAGGTGATGAGCGGTTATGGCGAGCCTGCGGATACCATTTACACCTCGCTGGCTGAGAAATGGGTAACAAAGGGTTTATGGAAAACAGACAAAGCCAAGGCTAAGGAACTGGCGGCCAAAGTACAGACAGATAAAACACAGAAGCTGGACTTTGTTATCAACGCCTCCCTGGCTAACAGATGGCCCTACAAATCTATTGCGGAAATACTGCAGTCTGAGTTGAAAGAGTTTGATTTCGATGTAGAGTTGAGGGTGATGGAGATGGCTGCGTGGAAAGATGCATTGGAAAAAGGAGAGTATGACATTACCCTTTCTCCTTATACACTGATGACCGGAGATCCGGATTTCTTCTTCGGACGTTGGATACAATCTAAGGGACAGATGAATGTAGCGAGGGGTCTGGGCTACAATAACCCCGAGGCCGACCGTCTGGTGGCCGAGGCCGCTGCCGGGAAGGATATGGCGGCTAGGCAGAAGGTCTACGGCGAATTGGAGAAGCTGGTGGCTGAAGATGTTCCGCTTGCGCCTATCTATAATGATGTTTGTATCTATGCCACCAAGAAAACAGTTCATGATTTGAAAATCGATCCCTTATTCAAGCCCAGCCTGGAAAAGGCGTGGATCGGCAAGTAAAGATCAATAAAGATGATATAGATAAACAGATGCCACGGGGCTATTCTTTATCAGTTCCCGTGGTATTTTTATTTCCGGTCGAAGGGGACGGTCCTTTTGTAACACTCATCGCGCCCGCGGTATTTAAAGAAATGATGTTATAATTTGTTGCTTTAGCAGGAATTTACCAGAAGAAGGCGAAATACATTATTGATTTGATTTTCAGTAGGAAATTCACCAGATGGCTTAAAACTTTACTTTATTCTATACCGCTCTTCAATTAATTTCACCCACATCCTCATTCGATATGTTCCCCAGCAGCTGATCCGTGGCAGATTATCAAATCGTGTTCGAAGAGGTTATCGGAGCAATTGTATGGTTCATTAAAAATGCAAGAAATTTTTCGCAACCCTATTTAGAGAAAGGAGTGGATCGTTGTGACAGAAAACGCCCGCCGATATAAAATCATACACATTGGCATGTTGGCCGTTTCGGGATTCTTGATGTTGAGTACAGGCTATCTACTCGTAAGAATGGGCATCATCGTAGATGAGTATGGAGTAGATACATTGGGGTCATTTTGGATTGGAATAGGGCTTTGGATAACCGCTCTACTCTCTTCAATATTATTGTTTATTACGTATCTGTTTTTCGCAGTTCAGAACAAGCAAAAACCTTTCGTTGTTGCAGTGTATGTGGTGGCTTCACTTGCAATATTCGCCTTTTGTATGACTTCTATTGTTCATACTTTCAGTTACCAGAATGAAATTACAAAAGACCCCCCGCCTAAAGTCACTACGCCTAAAATCATTAAAATTTCTTTAACGGAGCTAGACAGCATTAAAACAGATAAAAAATCATGCATTGTCTATGACAATCTAATCATATTATAGTTCTTTGCTCGAATCGATGAATAAAGCAGCTATAAATCGTATTTATTCGTTTCAGCACTATAAAAAAGGCGCTGATCTTTCAGTGCCTACAGGGATTCATAAAATACAAACAAACTCAAAATATTATAAACATAGAGTTTTATAGTATCTCTTAAAAATCGATTTCATCCATAATTTGAACAATCAAATGACAGATATCCGTAAAATCAATGTCCTTCGCATAGTCAAAGTCTGTTTGGTATTTCCGCCAAAACCCTTTCATTCTTTCGCTTTCGGCAATGGTGTTCACAACAGCCTTGTAATCCGACATAACGGCAAGGCTTTTGCGTCGGGACGCGGTTTCCTCTAACGCGCTTTTTAATACTGACCTGTCACATTCATTGCCTCTAAGCTGATACAGAATGTAAATGTCATAAAAATTTCTCGGCCTGGTATTGGCAATTCCACGGGTCACTATCGTTTCCAGCTTTTCGGCCAGCACCGTTTCCAGATTGTAAGCCATGATTTTGATCGTTCTGTCATCAAATAAAAGCTTGAAAGAGTATTCTATTGCTCTGAGCGTGATTTTGTCTCCGGTGGTAACGTCCACGGAAAGGGGAACAGCCAGCGGCGGATAATTGGCCTTCATCGCTACTCTGATCCCCGGATAATCATCGCCTTCCCGTATATCGGAAGTATTCAGCACTTCAAATTTGACATTATCCTCAACGGGAGTAGCGCCTATTTCCTCAAAAATTCCCCTGACCGTATCATGGGTAACGTCAAAACCTCTGATGGTGGTATCCAGGTCCATCGTCGCCCTGGTATCCAGTCCGACAATGGCTGAAATCAAAAAGCCGCCTTTTAAAATCAGATTGGATTGATATTGGGATACGGAAATACGTTCCAATAACCGTTCCAACATGTAGTTCTGCATGACAAGCTGGGCGGAAATGTTTTTTTCGGCGGCCATCTTTTTTATATAGGCTTTCAACTGCATAGGGTTCTTAGCTGTCATAGCAAAACCTCCATATAGTTCAGTATTTTGGGCTTTACCTGCACTTTCGCGGCATAGTCAAATAGCTTCGGTATATTTTTCCCCGGCATTTTGGCGTATTGCTTCATCGCCTGATTGACGATCTGGATGTCGCAGGTGTTATTCCCTTTGATGATATCGCAGAGCGTCCGTTCCACATCGTACAGGCGGATCGGATTCCCACAGGGAGAAATACCGGTGGTCAATCCGAGCTCATATAAATCTTGAACGGACTTTCTAATAGTAACATTTTCTTGTTTGAGGGATTTGACATGATACCCATAGGGAAACGTCATGACATATTTATGGGGTGTCCTGTCCGTCAGGCCATGAATGTACAGGGCCGTTTCATGGGAAAAAATGCCCCTGCCGTATTTGTACTGCAAGACATACATTTCATCTTCCCATATTTCCGGCTTGCTGTAAATTCCCCGGTCAATTCTAACCAGGAGCTTCATGTCCATCATTTTTTTCAGATAATGCCTGGGTATATTGGCCGCGGTGACCTGTGAAGCGGTAATGACTCCGTTGTTCTGTTCAAGAGCCTCTTGGATTTTGTCAATATGCTTCATTGTGCACCACCCCATCCTTTAATACAACTACACTCTATATTATATCGTTTTAGGGTGTAGTTGTATACATCGGAGAGGTTAAGGAGCACGGCGAAATCATGAACCCATATATTACCACGATTGCGGTTACTTCATTCTGATGAGCAGCCACATCCAGGATAGTGCTGAGGCTCTGAAGATCTACAAAATCTTGACGGCAAGCTGTTCGTTCAGTTCATTGCCCTGATGTATCTGTCACAGGTTCAAAAGGTGATGAACGAGCGGCATCTGTTTCGCAAGTATACAACAGATGAATTCCTGGACGAACTGGACATCATTGAATGCTACCGGGAACCGAAACGGAAAGCGGTTTATGGTGAGGTGACTCAAAAGCAGAATGATCTGTACGCCTATTTCAACGTTACCCCGCCCCCGTGATGACATGGCGATAATTATGCCGGGAATTCAGGGAGTAAATGCTAAATAGCCACCTTCAGGCAAACTGATATAACGGTTAGGAGCAGAAGGATTGATTAAAGCGTTTATTTCTTTTAATCCCGATTTGTTTACTTGAACGGAACTTATAAATCCTTGCTTTGCATCATTATAGAAAACAGTGTCATTTGTGTAATACTAGCCGTTATTCATAATTCACTTATGAAAAAACTGAAAAATAAAAATAATGATTAATCTGATAAGGCGATTGTCGGTTGGCTAACCTGCCCGGTGGGATTTCTGCTAAATTTAATAAAGCACAAAAAATCAATAGTAATATTTGATTTAATAATGGTATACACAGTTATTTTTCCTACAACATACGCATTTTCTGCAATTCGCACTATTTCCGAAAATTCCATTAATCGGGAAGTTATGTAGGCACAGCAACCGGAGGCTGGGTCCCAGTATCAAGGGACACGCACCCGCCATGCGACCAGCTGCGACCGTAGCGGAGGCCACTGCGGCGCTTGCCGGCCATCAAGACTTAGCCGAGGAGATCAAAGCGCTGGGTGACGGCATTGAGGTCGAAGTGGGCAAGCCGTGTCCCGGTAATCAGGACCGAGGTCTGATCATGGTGAGCTATGGTTCGAGAGAGAGATCCGAGCGTGACGCCATCGCCGACCTGCTCAGCCGCCGCGAAGGTTTGGGGGCTCCGGTGTATCTGGTGAAGCGCTAACGCGATCAGATTAAATATGCAAATGCAAGTGGAACGGCATGAGTTCTGCCACCACCTTGTTGATTTCTTTATGCACATAAATCGACGGTTAAGACACGAAAACCTACGGTTCATGACGCGATTTCTACGTGTTGCGCACTTGATATTGCCAAGAGATGCCATATATAGTAATGTTAATTCAAGGTATTAATAACGAAAGGAAGTATACCTTTAGCTGTTGCCACCGGCTTTGCTATATTAGTTGTAGTGGGTGTATTTGTAATTGGAATGACAGAGGGGTGTGTGCTGGCAACCTCGCTGATATTGTATAACAAGCTTCACGCGAGGCGTTTTGTGCCTTGCGCAGAAAGGAATGGTCGTAATCATGAAGTTTGAAACAAAAATTATAATCATTCGTGCCTACTACAATAGTATTAGCTTTAGTTGTTGTTGGATTTGCAATAGCAACTTTTGAAAACCCTGATACTCAAAATGGTTATTTCTTGGATCTATAGTATGTGTAATATTGGCTATATATCATGAGTCACTTGTTACAAGATGGAAGGATAAAAAAAAGAATAACTTGATTTATCTAAGTATACAAATCTGAATTCCTTCATGCCGGCCTGTTGCGCCGCTTTGAACTATAACCATTTTTATAAATCAAGTAGGTGGATTAATCGCGAAGACGCCCATCCCTGGTTATTATCAGTAAAAACGAAAGTTCTTGCGCAGAGGGATTTTGTAGAAGCGGACCTAATGTTGGCTTAAAAGAACTATAAAAGCTAGATGCGATGCAACCCTATTTAGAGAAAGGAGTGGATCGTTGTGACAGAAAACGCCCGCCGGTATAAAATTATACACATTGGCATGTTGGCCGTTTCGGGATTCTTGATGTTGAGTACAGGCTATCTACTCGTAAGAATGGGCATCATCGTAGATGAGTATGCAGTAGATACATTGGGGTCATTTTGGATTGGAATAGGGCTTTGGATAACCGCTCTACTCTCTTCAATATTATTGTTTATTACGTATCTGTTTTTCGCAGTTCAGAACAAGCAAAAACCTTTCGTTGTTGCAGTGTATGTGGTGGCTTCACTTGCAATATTCGCCTTTTGTATGACTTCTATTGTTCATACTTTCAGTTTCCAAAATGAAATAACAAAAGACCCCCCGCCTAAAGTTACTACGCCTAAAATCATTAAAATTTCTTTAACGGAGCTAGACAGCATCAAAACAAATAAA
>DHAA01000077.1:30609-71347 GCA_002397275.1 Thermacetogenium sp. UBA4966
GCATTTGACGGTGATAGTATTGTGCTTACTCCTACAGCACCGTCTCCCTGATCTGTTTTGCAGTGTTTCCGGCCCTTATATCCGTTATATTTATGAAAGGTTTCTGGAGGGAGTGTCCGCTTTTGTATAAGCGTATCATAGTAATTGTGGCGGGAGCGCTGTTTGCCCTGCTTGCGCTGCTGGCGGTGATCATCACCGACCTGTATGATCGAGACTATCCGCAGGCCATCGGAGTGGAGAGCAGTCTCACGCTCGACTTCAGCGAAGCGGGCCTTTCCGTCACCGAAGCGTTTGCTATGCTGGAGGAGCTCGATGCGCGCTGGAGTCTGGGGCTGGTTAAGGTGGCGCCGGATCTTGCCGGCGACGGTAACGAGCAGATCTTCGCCGCGCTTAACGATGGAGATCTGCCCGCGGAATTTACCTGGTTCAGCGGCGACGCGGGCAAGATCGTCGGCAGGGAGCGGCTTGCCAACTCCTATCCTGATGGAACCTATCTCGTGACCGGCGAAAACGCTCATCTGGGCGAACTCAAGGATGCGCTGAAAAGCGCGGGCGTGAAGGTCGAGCGCTGGGAGGCGTCGATTTTGGACAGCCTTAAATTCGTGGTGTATGAAAGAGGATTTGCCGCCGCCGTTCTTGCGGTGTTTGCCCTGCTCGCCGCGCTGGCGCTGTTCTGGTTATCGATGAGAGCGCGGGGGCGCGCCCTGCGGGTTCTGGCCGGGTGCCCGACCGTGCGCATCCAGGTGCAGGACCTGGCAGGGTTCGGGAGCGCGCTGCTGATTTCCGCGGGCCTAGTGGCGCTGGCTGCGGCGGGCTATGTGGGTGTCTTTCATGGCTGGGTGTACATCGCTCCCTTTCTGAAGGTGCTGATCAGCCTACAGGCGGCGGTCATCGCCGTATCCCTGCTCGCCGCGCTTGTCATGTCCGCCTCTGCTTGGCCGAGCGCCGCCATGCTCGCTTTCAGACAACCCGCGGTAAAGAGCCTGCGCACCGCGGCGGTCGTGATCCAGGCGCTGACCTTCCTCCTGGTGGTGGCCGCGGCTGGGCCTGCCTGGTCGGCATACCAACACTCCTCCGCTAGGTCTGCTGAAATGGCGCAGTGGAAACAACTCGCAGACCAGGTGGCTATCGAATTTGCGATGGGCGATCTGGACGGTGAAGATGGGATGGTCGCCCTTGAGCCGCAGATCGGCGAGCTGGTGAAGGATGCGGAATCCCTCGATATGGTCGCTCTTTCCTACACTTACACTCCAGAAATGTGGACGCGGGTCGATACTGGAGAGAGCGTCGATTTTGGAGAATACTCGGCCGTCTCCCGTGTGAACCGGCGCTGGCTCGATCTGGTGACCAGGGATGCGCCGCAGCCGGCGGTCACAGCGGCGCCTGACCACAGCATTCCAGAAGGGCTACGCCGAGAGGTTCGAGAAGAGGCCGAGTTCTTGTCGAGAGACGGGCTTTCCGAGGAGCTGTTAGCACAGTTCCGGTTCTTGCGGCCGGCCGGCGGGTTCCGGCTGCCGGTGGCCGAAGGCGGCGGAGATGGAAGCTTCCATTTCCTGGACGATGTCCTGGTCGTCGTTGTGCCGTCCGTCTACGACACCTCTAACGACTCTAACTTGACAGCCCTGATCTCAACTAAGAATATCGTGTTCACCGGTGTGAGCGCTACGCGGCAGTTGCTGGAGCGGCACGGCCTTGACACACAAGCGCTGCGTGATCGCGGATTCAGGGGTGAATTGAACGTCGTCTACATTGCCGAAGAAGGGCTTCTCCTGGCGCAGTTTGCAGCTTACGTTGTGTGGCTGCAGACTCTTGCGCTGCTAGCGTTGATTGTTGCTTTCACTGTCGCTGCTGCGATCAGCGCGTTGATCGCCGCGCTGCTGCAGGCGAAGCGCGACTTCCCGCTGCGGGTGGCAGGCTGGTCCTGGCTGCGCATCCTGCAGGGGCGCTTAGCCAGGGAATTGCTTATCGGGGTCGGTCTCGTGGGATTCGTTGTCTTGCTGCAAAAGCCCGAGGCGATGGGGGCCGTACTGGCGGCCGCGGCGTTGGGGTTGCTTGTTGTGCCGCTGAGCCATCTGTTTGCCGCGCGTTGGTGTTTCCATGGCGTCAGCAGGCGTCGAATTTGATCGGAGGTGTATAGATGTTAATTGAAGGCCAGGGCGTTTCAGTAGCGCTTGGCGGGCGGCCTGTGCTTAACAATGAGACCGTTCGCTGTATACCCGGAGTCATGACAGCCCTCGTCGGTCCGAGCGGATGTGGAAAGACCACACTCCTGCACTGCCTCGGGCTGCTGCTCCCTGTGGATCAGGGGCGCGTCTTGCTCGACGGAGACGATGCCGCCGGGTACGGCGCTGCGGCACGGCGTCGCTTCTGGCGTGATCACGCCGCGTTCATACTTCAGGATTACGGCATCATGGATGAAGAGCCGGTTGCCTTCAATGTCACCATGCAGGCGAGCATCCTGGGAGGAGGCGTCAGGGGAAACCGAGAACGGCTGGCTCAGGTGCTCGAGCAGACGGGTCTCCAGGGTCGAGAAGATGAGTTGGCCAGCCACCTGAGCGGGGGCGAGAAGCAGCGACTGGCGCTGGCACGCGCTATCTATAAGGACGCTGCGGTCCTGTTCGTCGATGAGCCTACCGCTTCGCTGGACGCAGCCAACCGGCGAAAGGTCGTCGAGCTGTTCGCGGACTTCGCCGGACGCGGTCGCACGGTTATTGTGGCGACGCACGACTCCGAGATGATCAACGCCTGCGGCGCCCGGCATGAGGTCGGTTGCAACAACTCATCCTACCAGTCGACCAGCGACCCCGCTGACCGAGGAGGGTTCTCATGAAGTCAACCTATAAAATCATTATCGGTGTCATTGCCGGCTTACTGTTAGTGGGAGTTGCGCACTTAAACGGCTTTTTCCCATCATCAAGGGACACACACCCGCCGTGCGACCAGCTGCCGACCGTAGCGGAGGCCACTGCCGCTCTTGCCGGCCATCAAGACTTAGCAGAGGAGATCAAAGCGCTGGGCGACGGCATTGAGGTCGAAGTGGGCAAGCCGTGTCCCAATGACCAAGACCGAGGGCTGATCATGGTGAGCTATGGTTCGAAATCCGAGCGTGACGCCATCGCCGACCTGCTCAGCCGCCGTGAAGGGTTGGGGGCTCCGGTGCATCTGGTGAAGCGCTAACGCTGACAGATTAAATATATAAATGCAAGTGGAACGGCAAGAGTTCTGCCACCACCTTACCTCTAGCGGTCTGGGGTTATAATTATCAAGCAGATTGTAGACAAAAATGGCGGGGGAGTTGGAGTTGAGAAAAGCAAATGAATTTGATTTCTTTATGCACATAAATCGACGGTTAAGACACGAAAACCTACGGTTCATGACGCGATTTCTACGTGTTGCGCACTTGATATTGTTAAGAGATGCCATATATAGTAATGTTAATTCAAGGTATTAATAATGAAAAACACCTAACGAAAGCGGATAATGGGCATAAAAAAGAACCGTAACCTAGTTGCAGTAAATTGAAAAAGTATGATTATTCGAGCAGCGAAACGCTGGACCCACTCCACTTCCACGTGCTCTGTAGTGTGCCGGCATCCTCGCTGATATTATATAAACTTCAAGCGAGGCGTTTTGTGCCTTTCACAGAAAGGAATGGTCGTAATCATGAGTTTAAAAATAAAAGTGTTGATTGTTCGCACTATTATGGTAGTTTTAGCTTTAGTTATTATTGCATATCTTATTAAAACTTTTGGGAATGGTACAGATAAATGGATATTTCCTGGGTTGCTGACATGTGTAATACTAGCCGTTATTCATAATTCACTTATGAAAAAATGAAAAATAAAAATAATGATTAATCTGATAAGGCGATTGTCGGGTTGGCCAACCTGCCCGGTGGGATTTCTGCACTAAGTGTCACGACCTAGCAAGGTGTGTTTGGCAAGGTCAGATTATCATAAACCGTGTTTTAAGAGGTTAATTGTAATAGTTCGTTAAAAATGCAGCCGCTTTGAACTATAACCATTTTTATAAATCAAGTAGGTGGATTAAACGCAAAGACGTCCATCCCTGGTCATTATCAGTAAAAACGAAAGTTCTTGCGCAGTGGGATTTTGTAGAAGCAGCTTGGCAAGCATTATATAATAGACATAAAAACGAATCAAGATGGAGAAATACACAAGGAATGAAAGATCAATGGAAATGCCATCTCATGACTATAGGCCATTTAAAAACCTGGAATTTTGAACCGAGCAGACCTAATGTTGGTTTAAAGAGAACTATAAGAGCTAAATGTAACCCTATTTAGAGAAATGAGTGAATCGTTATGACGGAAAACTCCTCCCGATACCGGTATAAAATTATACACATTGGCATGTTGGCCGTTTCGGGGCTCTTGATATTGACTATAGGCTTTCTACTCGTAAGAAGTGGCATCATCAGAGACGAGTATGTATTAGATACAATGGGGCCATTTTGGAGTGAAACTGGGCTGTGGATAGCCGCTCTGCTTTCTTTTGTATTATTGCTTATTACGTATCTATTTTTCAAAGCTCAGAACAGGCAAAAACCTTTCGTCGCTGTAGTGTATGCTATGGTTTCCTTTACAATATTCACCTTTTGTATGACTTCTATCGTTCATACTTTCAGTTACCAAAATGAAATAACAAAAGACCCCCCGCCTAAAGTTACTACGCCTAAAATCATTAAAATTTCCTTAACGGAGTTAGACAGCATCAAAACAAATAAAAAATCAGGCATTGTCTATGTAAGCAGAGAGGACTGCCCCGAATACATGGATGTATATCCGAAACTTGAGGAGTTGCTTGAGGAGTTGAAACTTGAGGAGTTTTCGGCAGAAGAGCATGTGGAGCTTCTTTATTACGATACAATCAATGATCGGGAAACCGTTCCTGAACAAGTTGCCGAAGTGTTGGATAAGTTTGGTATTGACTCAGTACCGACAGTGGTAGTTGTAAAAGGTGGAGAAGTACAGAAGGCATTTGACGGTGATAGTATTGTTCAAGCATTAAAAGATTATCTTGCAGAACAAGAAACAAAAGACGCCGAGGCAGACAGTTAAGTATCAACAACACTCCTTTAACTGATAGACGCCC
This sequence comes from Thermacetogenium sp. UBA4966, assembly GCA_002397275.1. Classification (GTDB taxonomy): domain Bacteria; phylum Bacillota; class DSM-12270; order Thermacetogeniales; family Thermacetogeniaceae; genus Syntrophaceticus. Next base: position 35,724 of record DHAA01000077.1, read on the forward strand.
ATACTGCCGAGATGGGGATAGTAGAAGGACAAATTGCGGTCCCCATATCCCTTCTGAAGTGGCTGTGAAACTTACAGCCCGCGAGCATAATGTCCTGAGTCTCTAACTTTCCGGGTTTGAGCAGCAGGGAAATAGCGGCAAAGCTTTACCTTAGCGTTTCCACAGTTGAAGGCACCGCAATCAAATATATACCGAAAGCTTGGGTAAGGTGAGAAAAAAGGGATTCTTGGCATGATCAGCCGCTGAGTTTTGTTCGTCTGCTCCAGGCTGGTATCAGGATACTGAGGGGTAAAGGACAATAATAAAGATTAAATAAAATGATGTAGATAAACTAATGCCACGGGGCTGTATTTTCAGGTCCCGTGGTATTTTTATTTCCGTGACAAATGGACCGCCCTCTGCACACGGCTCTTCGTTATTCAATATGCACGGGAGTCCCTTCGGGGATGTTGTCATAGATCCACTTCGCCTGTTCGACTTTCAGGCGCACACACCCGTGCGACGCCGGCTCTCCCAGCTTGTCCGCTTCCTCTTCCCTAATGTTTCCCCGGCGATCCATAGGGACGCTGTGGAAAAGGTAAACTCCCCAATCTTTAAAGGATACCCACCACCTGGCGCCTTCTTGATATTTTTCGCTGTAAAACCATTCGCCTCTGTTCTGGATGACGAAGTCACCCAGCGGCGTGGAGTTGTTTTCTCCTGTGGAGACTGTCCATTCTTTGAGCAGGTTGTCATTGTCATAGATACGCACTTTTTGTTCATCGGTGCTGACTTCGATCCTGTAGCTGGGCTCAGCGGACTGCTCCTCCAGTTGACCGGGTTTTTCTCCGTTGTTTGTTGCAGGGGGGGTGGTGTGGCTGCTGTTTGGCCTGTCGGAATCGTTATGCCTATCGAGAGTCCCGGAAGCGGCTCTCGTTTCGATGTAACTAACTCCGGCGATCACTGCTATGCAGAGCAGCAATGCTATTATAGCTAAAGACAGTCTCCTCAACTTTTCTCTCCCCCAGTGCCCTATCTGTTAATTCGACATATATCGCGATTTTAATTATATAATAACACATATTTTTTTGATAAGGAAAAATTAACCCGCTCTTCTCGCCCGGTTGCTCGGCGAGGGTGCGGGTCAAAAGAAAATATATTTAAAGGGGGGTTCAGCTTACCTGATGGTTGCGGAAGCTGCGGTATGTAAGGCAGATCACCGCTATGGAAATCAGTGTAAACAGCGTCAGCATCAGGTTCAGATAAAGCACAGGATGGCCGAAGATGTTATAAGCCTTGAACTGGTTGAAGAGGGGCAGCCCTCTCATCAGCACCGCGTAGCTGAATTCGTTTATCTTGGCGGCCCACCCGGATTTGATATAGAGAATACTGTTGATGAAGAGGGGTAAACCAAATATAGTGCCGCTGATAAAGAAAGAGCCGAGGCCTGATTTGCATAATGACGATATGAGAAGAGCAATCAGACCGAAAGCTAATGATCCATAGAGATGCACCGCTATCTGTCGCGGGACGTACTGCGCTACGGTCCAGGCGTAAGGGGAGTTCTCGTAGCGGAATAATTCCTGTAGTGTACTGCTTCCCCCTGCGAATCCCATGATTTTAAATTGAATGAGCAAATTTAGCAGGGTAAAGAACAGAGCGACAATCATAATATAAACGCCCGCGGCAAGTAACTTGGCGGTGATAACCCCGCGTTTTCCATTCTTGCTGCTTAAGATCAGCGCATCCATATTGGTGGAGTATTCATCGGAAAAGACAGTGGAAACACCCAGAAGAATCATCACACCTATAATAACCGTACCAAATATATTGATGAAATCGCTTGTCTCTCTCCATCCCCAGTTAAAGTAAATCCCGGGCGTTTTAATGTTTTTGACCATGGAGTAGTAGAGTTTTGCCTTTTTATATTCAAAATCATGCTGCCCTTTATTTTCCATTATTTTCAGGCGTTGTTCAAGGGCGTTGATCCGTGCGTCGTGGATCCTTGCCCTTTGATCTGCCTCTAATATATCATTAAACATAAGACCCTTACGGTTCATGGCAGCAGTTGGAGAGCCATAGCCATTATGTTGCTCAGCGTATTCATCTAGGTATTCATCTATTTGCCTGATGCCGTCTTCGGCAAGCTTCACCTTTTCCGCTGTAACCGGTCCCTCATACTGCTGATAATATTCCTTATAAAAATCGTGCATATTTCCGTATACCATCTGCATCCCTCGAGAGGAAGTGAGAAATACTGCTATCAGTGAGAAAAACAACAGTGTTATATAAACGGTTTTTTTGCTGAATATTTTATATAGCTCTTGTTTCAAGAGTTCCATCTGTCTCCGCCTCCTCGTCGAAATAATACAGGTAAATATCCTCTATGCCGGGCTCAACCTGCACGGCGCCGGGAAGGGGTTTTTTCGCTGAAATGAGGCGCACCTCTATCTTTTCCTGTTTTCTCCGGATATTTCCCACTTTGTTTTTTTGTTTGATATCGTTTAAAGCCGCCTCCGGGATTTCCACCTGCCACACCTTTCCTTCGATTTCCTGTAGGATGTTTGTGGGTGTGTCTTTTTTTAACAAGAATCCCTTCTTGATCAGTATTACCTCTCTAGCGATGTGCTCGATATCGGAAACGATGTGTGTGGAAAAAATCACGATTCTGTCCCCTGATATTTCGGAGAGCAGGTTCCTGAAGCGGATTCGTTCTTTAGGGTCCAACCCGGCGGTCGGTTCGTCCAGTATTAAAATATGGGGGTCGTTGAGGATGGCCTGAGCGATTCCCAGCCGCTGTTTCATGCCGCCGGAGAAGGCGCCGATCTTTCTCTTGCGTTCCTCCTGGAGGTTGACCATCTGCAGCACATCTTCCACCCGTTTCCCCGCCTGCTTTTTTTCTATACCCTTTAAGGCCGCGATATACATGAGGAATCTGTGGGCGGTGAAGTTTCTGTAAAAGCCAAATTCCTGGGGAAGATAGCCCAACAGATCCCGATAGCGGTCATCCAGCAGATGAATATCCCTGCCGTCCAACAGGATGCGGCCGCTTGTCGGTTTTAAGATATCCACCATCATGCGCAGCAGCGTCGTTTTCCCGGAACCGTTGGGGCCGAGAAGTCCGTAAACGCCGCTTGTCAGTTCCACGGAAAAATCCTTAACCGCCCATTTATCCTTATACCGTTTGGAGATGCCTTCAATTGCCAGTTTCAAAAATTTTGCTCCTTTCAAAATAGTATCTGTTCATTATTTTTTTTATCTGGATGAGCATTGTCGCCAGACCGAGGATCAGCAGAGCCAGATAGGCCCCTAGGTGAGCATAGAGCAGTTTGTCGGTTACCTGGGGAATTGATAAAAGCGCCAGAGCGAAGACGACCCACAGACTGAGCATCGCTGTGACCGCATACCCGCCTCTGATGCAGCCGGCTAACCATAGTGTAAGGCTTCCGATAACTGTCAGCGGTGTCAACCATAAGAGGGTGATCCTCCAGATGAGCATACCCGGTTCCACAGCGCTAAGGGCGCAGGCAAGCAGCGAATTTAAAACGATGCTGTACAGGCCGATGACAACGAGCCTGGAGAGCATCATTTCCTGCGGTGATACTTTGCAGGCCAGCTCAATTTCTAAGACCCTTTCATCTCTGCCTTTATATATTTCTAAAACTCCGACGAAAAAGGGGATAGGAGAGAGTAAAAGTATGGCGTTACAGGGGTTATGGTCAGCCAAGATTGTGATCAGATAGCCCAGGATGAAGATAACGAGGCCGCTGATCCAGTAACCTTTACTGATAAATGTCAGATCAGATGCGGCATGGTGGAGCAGATGGCGAGTCCTTGCGCACAGCAGTTCAAAAGTATTTTTCTTTTGAGGAACATACTGGCTCAGGTCGTTGATCGTGGCTTCAATCATACTCTCGCCGGGCAGCGGTACGGAATATTCTTTGAGCAGTCCCTGCAGTTCAATTAGCTCCCGGCTGCTCATCTGATCGGGAAGCTCAAAATCTATTTCCTGTTCTTGCACAGTGTTCACCTCCGTTCAGCATATTTTTTAATTTCTCTAAACCCTGCTTTAGCCTGGATTTCACTGTGGACTCTTTGCTGCCGGTGATCAGGGCGATCTCTTTGATCTTCAGATCATGGTAAAACCGCAGTATGATAGCTTCTCTTTGGTATTCAGGCAGTGCGATAATGCTTTCCCGTACTTCTTTTCTCTGTTGTTTCCGCAGAAAGATATCCCAAACATTGCCGCCGGCCTGAGCCAGATTCTCGGGCAGTTCAGTCCTCTGGCCGTCCTTGCGGAAATCACTGCTTTTATAGTGGTCTCTGCACCGGTTTACAGCTATCTTGAGCAGCCATCTGCCGAATTTGCCCTGCTTTTTGTAATTTTTGATGGACTTCATCATCTTGATAAATATCTCCTGGGTCAGGTCACAGGCCAGGTGGTAGTTTCCCGTTTTCCTGTACACATAGGAGAAGATATTTTTGTAATGCCTTCTGACGAGAACATCCATCGCTGCTTGACTTCCATGGAGTATTTCTTCAACCAACTCATCGTCTGTCGGCAAGTGATCACCGCCTTCTATCTATAATAACGAAAATAAGAGTGAAAAAGATTTATAAGAGTGAAAAAGATTTATATGAGGAAGGGGAAATGCCCCTAAAAGGGGGTGTGGCGCCGGGTATTGTCCGCGGCGCCACCTTATCTGTTTTCCTGTCGTATAGATTATAGATGGGGAGAACCGTCCTGGTACTCTGCGGCGATCTACAATTGGCTGACTGAGAGATTACCGCTGTTCAAGACGATGTCCATGCTCCGTTCTCCGCTTCCCAGTTTAAGCTGAGCAAGCTTCTTGGCGTTTGCGTCATACTCGCCGTTCTCGCTTTTTGCTGTCGTTCCCGTCTCTTCCCAGGTGACGTTCCCGCCCAGGGAGCTGTTTTCATCAACAGCGGCTCTGATCGTCAGATTAGCCTGACGGGGAATGAATACCTGAACTTCGCCGCCGCCGGCGATTTTCCAGTCGCTGCCTACCTTATCTGTGTATATTCGCGTCGCGTATCTGTTATGCAGTTCCACATCGATATTCTCTGGGATGGAGACGATGTATTCGGTAGTGTGAATATTATCTGCCGCCGGCGGATTGAAGCTGATCTGCAGGGTTTTCCCGGATCTGCTGCTCACAATTTGGGCGCCGTTGTTCATCAGGTGCTGAGCTGCTTCCCGGGAAGCGGCTCTGGCCAGGGCATAGCTGTATGAGCTAATTTCGCTTGATTCACTGGTTTGTATCTTTAAATCAGAGAAGGGGGCGTCGATCACTATTTTTTCTATATCCGGCTCTACGGGAATTGTGCTGGGTCTGGTCTTCAGACGGTACTCCTGAGATGTCAGGTAATTGTTTATTTTTCCTGTAGCCCCGACGCCGTCGAGGCTGTAGAGGCCGAGGCCGCAGAAGACGATGGCCAGTATGATGAAGATGCTGAACAGGTCGTATTTGAGCGGCGAGCCTTTGTCTTTCATCCAACAGGAGAGGATCAGCACCTCCAGGCCGAGGATGACGAAAACCAGCGGCCACCACTTGACGACGGCATCATACACCGCTTTGCTGTTTATTTTGGCGTAGAAGAGGCTTATCCCTGTACAGATCAGGACGAGCCCCATGGAAATAGTGCCTACTCTCCACTGCCGCATTGCTCATCGCCGCCTTTCTCATCGGAATCAGAATAATCTCTATGCAGAGCTGATTTTTCTTCTGTTTCAGCTTTCGAGCCTGCCAGGAGTTTCACCCCGCCGGCGATCAGGATCACAGCCACAACAGCTGTCTGCAGGTAGCCATGGATTTCCTGGGGCAGCAGGGGTGTGATGTGCCTTTCCAGAATCACCAGGCATCCCAGGATAATCAATGACCAGCCCACAAGACGGGGATGGGTTTCCAGCCAGGCCCAGAGCGGCGATTGCTGCCGTTGTTCAACTTCCGCTGTTTCTACTCTCTGCAGTGCGTCAAACAGGCTGTAAAACCAGAGCACCGGCAGGATGAAGAGGAACATGCTTAAATTCAGCCAGCTCATCAGAAATGCGGTGAAAAAGAAAACCGACATTAATAAGGCGCCTTCTTTTAGGTAGCCCAGATACATATGCCCGGCGCCCGGTACCAGGGAGAAGGCGGCTGTGACCATCTTTTTGTTGTCGCCGAAGGCCCCTGTCTCTTCGCCGCACATTCCCTGCGCGCAGTCCTGGTGCCTGCGCATTTTATCGAGAAGGCTGAAAGCGTCGATCAGGGCGAAAAACCAGATCAGCGGCAGCGCAAAACCCAGGATAGCGAATAAGTCGCTTCCGGCAAGGGCGGACAGAGCGACCGTACCGAAGACGGCGCCGAACAACAGGGAGAAGAAAATCAGCGCCCGCTGGGGGAATCCCAGGTACAGGTGGCTCAAACCGGGTATAAAAGACAAAATGAAGGTTGTGAATTTGCTTTTGTCGTTCATTATCTTACCTCCTTTTGCTCCTCGTTTTCAAAGCGTATGAGCAGTTGATGCGTGCGGTCGACGATTTTCTTGGAAAATTGGATATCCAGTTTTTGTTCAATCTTATGGCTGTTTTGTTCTGTTGTGCCGGCGGCATTGGAATAACCCTTGACAAAGGTCTGAAACGCCCCTCCGCTCATCAAGGCGATGGTCAGTACCGCTGCGGCGGTATAGTAAAGCGCCAGGTTTTGGGCTCTTTTCGCTTGCCGGTTGGCGCCTTTGGCCGGCTTGAAATGCACGGCCTCCGGCCGCTCGCCGCTGATCATACCGATCACAGTATCGGTAAAGTCCGGGGGTATGGCCTTTTGCGCCCGCGCCGCGTCTTTCTCATCGAAGGAATTGAGAAAGAGATCCATGCATTTCGGGCATTTCAGCAGGTGTTCCTCCATTAAACAGGATTCTGCCGCGGAACACTCGCCGTTTTTGAGCTTTTGCCATTCCTCTTCATTAAAGTGTTTCATCAGATTCAACCCCCCATTCCTGCCGAAAGGTTTTACGAGCCCGGTAAAGCCGTGATTCCACTGTTCTGGGGCTTATTCCCTCTTCAAGAGCTATTTCCTGATAGCTTTTCTCTTCAAAGTAGAACTTATAAAGCACTGATTTATAGATTGGCGGAAGCCGCAGAAGCACTTCCTTGACGCGAGTTTCCTTTTCTCTTTGCAGCAGCAGTTTCTCCAGCTCTCCGTCTCCGTCGCTAATCCTTCCCCATGCTGCCTCAGCGGTTTCCAATTGACAGAGCTGGAAGGGCTTCTTCCTTTTGTAATCGATAGCCTTGTTGGCGGCGATTCTGCCGATCCATCCCTTAAAGTTCTGCTGCCGGTATGAGGCAAGCGACCGGTAAACCTGAAGGAATACCTCCTGGGCGATGTCTTTGGCTGCTTCTTCGTCCCGGACAAAACTGAGTATAACGGCAAAAACGTATCCCTTATACTGTTCCACCAGCAGTGAAAAGGCATCTTGCTCACCGTCCAGGCAGCGCCGCACTAGATTGTCGTTCATTGCATGGTTCATCCCCTCCAAACCACTGTCGCCCAGGACGTAGTAATATTTTTACATCGTATAGTTTCCCTCCTTCAAGAGCTCTTCATAAATATAACGGATATCAAGGCCGGAAACACTGCAAGACGGCTCGGAAAAAAGAAAAACCCGGGAAATAGTTTCCTCGGGCTATTAAGAAAAGCATTGCGCAAGTAATTAAATTGATTTGCGTTGGCTGCACAGCCAACCTTGGGGGAGAAACTCATATCAAAATCTAATATAGAGTATAGCAGCCAGATGTTTCAGCCATATAAAAAAGTATTACAAATCTGTTACAAAAGCAGATCAGGGGGACGGACGGTTCTCCTGATCCGATCGCCGACCGATCACCGGAGCCATCCCCATGATCGCGCGCAGCGCGCCGGAACCGTCCCCCTGAGCGTTCCCCTGAGCGTTCTGAGCGTTCAGAAAAGGGAGGCCAGCTGGGCCGCGATCAGTGTGATCAGAATGGCTGTTCCCAGGGGCATTAATACGGATAAAACGGTCCATTTTATGCTCTTTGTCTCTTTGTAGATGGTCAGAATGGTGGTTCCGCAGGGATAGTGCAGCAGCGAAAAGAGCATCATGCACAGAGCGGTGAGCCAGGTCCAGCCGTTGTCCGCAAGAAGCGCCCTCAGGGCATGCAGGCTGTCTAGTTCCAGCATCGTACCGGATGAAAGATAACTCATGATCATGATCGGCAGCACGATCTCATTGGCAGGCAGCCCCAAGATAAAGGCCATCAGTATTATCCCGTCCAGGCCGAGCAGGCGGCCGAAGGGATCCAGCCAGCCGGCCAGATGGGCGATGACGCTCATGTCGCCGATATAGATATTGGCCAGGATCCAGGTGACAGCGCCCGCGGGCGCGGCCACCATTACCGCGCGCCCGAGAACGAAGATCGTCCTGTCCAGCAGCGAGCGGATGAGGATGCTCCCAACCTTGGGCTTGCGGTAGGGGGGCAGTTCCAGCGTAAAGAAGGAGGGAACCCCTTTTAAAATGGTTTTGGACAGCAGCCAGGAGATGAGCAGGGTGATCATCACGCCGACAAGAACGAGGGAAACAACTACGGCCGTGGCTGCCGCCGCACCGTAGGCGGAAGCCGCAAGGCCTCCCATAAAGATCATGGATAGCGTGATCAGGGTGGGGAAGCGGCCGTTGCAGGGAACAAAGTTATTGGTTAGGATGGCGATCAGCCGTTCCCGGGGAGATTCAATGATGCGGCAGGAGATCACGCCGGCCGCATTGCAGCCGAACCCCATGCACATGGTCAGCGCCTGTTTGCCGTGAGCGCAGGCTTTTTTGAAGCAGCGGTCCAGGTTAAAGGCCACGCGGGGGAGGTACCCCAGGTCTTCCAATAACGTGAACAAGGGGAAGAAAATAGCCATAGGGGGAAGCATCACCGACACGACCCAGGCCAACCCTCTGTACATCCCCAGCACCAGCACGCCGTGCAGCCAGGCAGGGGCGCCGGCCAGGGTAAAGAGTGTGGTGAGCTGGTCCTGAATCCGGAAGAGGAGCGCGGCCAATGCCTGTGACGGGTAATTGGCGCCGGTGACGGTCAGCCAGAGGACGGCGCCCAGCAGAGCAAGCATGATCGGGATGCCCAGCAGCCGGGAGGTGACCACATTATCGATCTTCCGGTCCAGTTCAGATTTATAGTTTTGTTCATGGTTGATCACCCTTTCGGCGATCGCCTCCGCGCAGCTGTAAATGCTGCCGACAATGGAGTCCCGCATCTCCTGTTTCTCTTGGGGAGTTATCTCTTGATCGATACCGGAAAGAAAAGAGGTGTGCGTAGGGTTCAGCGTGCCCATGCCGCGGCTCCCTCCTTTAAAAAAACCTTCTCGGAGTCATCATCCAGGCTGCTGCAGATGGCCCTGATGATGCCGCTATCCCCTTCCAGCAGGCGCAGAGCGACCCAACGGCAGTTCGCCCACCCCGGGAGAAAGGGGCGAATCCTTGCCTCCAGCTGTGCTGCAGCCTGCTCCACATGCGGTTCATAGCTTACCTGCCGGGGAGAGGTGTCGGTAATCCCAGCCGCCATATCCAGGATGGCGTCTTTTAGTTTGTCAAGCCCCAGGCCGTCACGGGCGGCGGTTGCTATACATGGCGCCCCTAGTTCACTGGAAAGCGCCTCGACATCAACACGAATCCCTCTTCTCCTAGCTTCGTCCATCAGGTTGACGCAGACCACGACTCTGGAGGAGATCTCCATCACCTGCAGAGCCAGGTTGAGGTTGCGTTCCAGGCAGGTGGCGTCGGCTACGACCACGGTGGCCTGGGGACGGCCGAGGCAGATGAAGTCTCTGGCTGTCTGTTCATCCGCTGATGTGGCCAGAAGAGAATAGGTCCCCGGGAGGTCCACCAGCAGTATCTTTTTATCCCTGTGCATAAAGCTTCCTTCAGCTCTGAGGACGGTTTTCCCCGGCCAGTTGCCGGTATGCTGGTTCAGCCCGGTCAAGGCGTTGAACACTGTGCTTTTTCCGGTGTTGGGGTTTCCCGCCAGCGCAACGACCAACTGGTCCGGCAGGGGGTTCAAACCAAAAAGTTGAGATGTTGATTCCATTCTGTTTTTCCCTCCGTCATTTTAGTCAATAGCAATCAAGATCCGGTCGGCGTCCTCATTGCGCAGGGCAATGAGCGCGCCCTTGATGTTAAAGGCCGCGGGATCTCCTGCGGGGCTGCGGCGAATAGCCTCTACCCGGGCGCCGGTCACCAGCCCCAGATCGAGAAGGTGGCGTCTGATCAGCCCCCGGGCGCTGAGAGAGGCGACCCTTCCCGCCGCGCCGTTGGGAAGTCGTGAAAGAGGAATAATAGTCTGTAGCATTTTGCTTAACCTCCTAATCCTGCATTTTATAAGCGAAGCCATGGCCAAGGTTTATGGCATTCGCTACAGCATTTAGCAGCGGGTAACAAATTTAGCCGCGGCTAAACTCAAAATTTGCTAGTAGTATATTGTGTTTATGCCGTTTGGGTGCCTGTCCTATAACCGCTGGGATTGTCGGATGAAAAAATAATATTTGCCGTGCAGGGAAGAGGCGTTTTTTGGAGAAGTAATAATAGCTAATATAGTTAATAAAGTAAATAAAGTAATTGAACTACTCAATTTGTGGTATACTTCAATGTTAGGTGGTTTTTGACATGCGCAGAAAAATTCGGGAAAGAGCTATGTTAAAAAGAAAACGTAAAAAGGGAAGGATTCTCCTCCTTTTTGTCATCGGCATACTCTTTGTCGCGGGGGTCGCTTTTGGCAACCAGGGCGCCGGGTCTGATAGTATTGCCGCTCTTGATGATTCTAGTGAGAGCAATAACAGCAACGGTCAAGACGCCCTTCAGGCCGCGGCTAAACAAAAAGCCGCGAAAAGGGCTGCAGCCAGAGAAGCTGAAAGATTGGCCGAAGAGTCGCAGAATGAAGCCAAAGAAGCTGTAAAACCGGATATCGATACGGTAGCTAATAGAAGCATAAAAGATGTTTCATCGGCAACAAAATGGAAAATTGACGTCAGTATCAGTGAGCAGAAGGTACGTATTTATAGCGATGATGAGTTGATCAAGGAATGGATGGCTTCCACCGGAGAAAGTAACTGCACGCCGTTAGGAAGCTTTACCATCAAGCAAAAAGGGGAATGGTTCTTCAGCGAGAAGTACAAGCAAGGAGGTAAATGGTGGGTTGCCTTTAAAGGAAATAATTATCTGTTTCATAGTGTTCCCATGGATCGCCGGCAGAACATAATCCCCGAGGAGGCGGAAAAGCTCGGGTCGGCTGTTTCTCATGGGTGTATCCGCTTGAGAGTTGAAGATGCAAAATGGCTCTACGATAATATCCCAGGGGGAACGCCGGTCTTAATTCATAACTAGCCTTGTTTTATTCCCCAAACCAGAGCATCTGTAATATCGTCCAGGAGCTGCTTCTTTTTTACCTTGAGGAGCAGTTCGTTTCCTTTCAGGAAAGTGGGAAGGCTGATTTTTATTCCCTGCGGACGGTAGGATTTGATTACCCTTCTCTCAAACTCGTCGTAGCGATGCACTCTGAACCTTTCTATTCCAGCCTTGTCTGCGGCCCTTTCCAGCAAGGCTAAAGTCAGATCCCTGTAAGAAGCGTTTTTCGTGACAGGGAGCAGCTCCGCCAGCAGAGGCGCCAGATATTCCAGGATAAACCTGCTGTACGGCATGCCGTCGGGTACCCCTAATCCCTTATGGACTCCTTCCAGTTTTGCTCGATCGATCTGCAGCAGTCTTTTAAGGAAATATTCCTCATCCTGCTTGACCTCGATACAGTATTTGATACCGTGATAACCCTTGAATACCTTCATGGCGTCGTAATAGCCCAATTCGATGTTAACGCCGGCCCTTTCCTTTGTGAAATCGAAGAGGCTTCCCAGGCTTTCCCCCGGCTTGATCAGCGTGACATTTGCAGCTAAATTTCTTTCCCGTTTTTTTAACCCTCTTTGAACAAGCCTGATCACGATGATCTCCGAATACTTTTTTTGAGCAAGCAGGCTGATCGGCAGATTGTCCCAAACTCCGCCGTCTAAAAAAGCCTTGTTGCCGATGCGCTGTTTCTGAAAAACCGGCATGCTTGCGCTGGCCAGGAGATAGTCGATCAGTTTTCCAACCGGGATATCCTGTAAGAATAGCTTCAGCGGGGTTAGGTCAGAGAGGGATATGGTAACGATGCCGAACTCTTTCCCTGTTTTTCTGATCCTATTTTCGTCTATACAATGGCTTAGAAGATTGTGCAGGGGAGCGGTATCCATCCCGTGGTTTTGAAAGATGGATTTGATACTCTGCAGAATGCTGGACGTGTCGTCGACAGATATTTTAAGGGACTTAACCCTTTCATATAACTCGTCGTCGATATTGACCACCCTGGACGGCTTTATATCGCTCCAAATATCAAGGGCTTTGTTAAAATCGCCCTGAACCATCATCGCCCCGTTAAGGGCGCCCACAGATGTCCCGGCAACCCCCTGGTATTCTATCCCCAGCTCTCTCAACGCTTTCCAGACGCCGATCTGGTATGCGCCCCTGGCGCCTCCGCCTTCCAGTACAATCCCGTACATCTCAATCCTCCATTACAATGCCAGATCATTGAATAAGACTTCACCTGTTTATTATAAATGAAATTACCTCGTTTTTATCCTAATATCCTAATTTTTATTCAATTATTCTGTTGACAAAATGTTTCTATATTAATATAATCTCTATATGCATATAACATATAGAGGAGATAATCACAAATGTGCGATCATCATTCCGAAGGGAAAAAGAGGCATGGATGTCATTGCGGCGGAGGCTTGCCGGTGGAGAAATTCATGCAGCCCTGTCTTCTCCTGCTTCTGAAGCAGCGTTCTGCTCACGGCTACGACCTGATTCAACTGCTTACCGAATTTGGTTTCAGTGAAAGGCTGGATCCGGGTTCAGTGTACAGAAATCTGCGCCGTCTGGAAGAGGATGGCTTGGTAACGTCTCACTGGGATGTGGGCGAAGGAGGCCCCGCCAGGCGTTTGTACAGTCTCACCGACGAGGGCGAGGAGATGCTCCATGCCTGGTCGGTCCATATCAGGCAGCAGCGCAAGCGGATGGATGACTTTTTAGAAAAGTATCAGTCGCTTTTTGAAAATGAGGATCTGTGAAAAGGGGGTGAGAAATATGTGCGGTCATGAGCATCATCATGGGAAAGCAGACAGCTGCGGATGCGGCTGCGGATTCAATAGGCGATTTTTCAGCAAGCAAGAGAAAATTGCCAAAATGGAGAGTTACCTGAAGGAGCTGAAAGCGGAAACGGAAGCGGTCGAAGCCAAGCTTGCGTGTCTGAAAGAGGAGAAATAAGGTTGCAGCGAGAAATAACACCCTGGTTTGTTTTATTTGGCCAGGGTGTTTTTTGCTGTGTTCTCAGACAAGGATATTTATCTTTTTTGTAGAAAAAGCAATTATACAGTCCTGACGGCGGACGATCTTTATTTTATCTAAGGCCGGGGTTCGGGCTTTAGAGCGGGAGGTTTTTTAGTGAGTTTTTTTAAGGATATGAGTGACAGCGCTATCAACTTACGGCAATACAGGGGTTTTGCCGATCAACCCTGGAGAAGGGTAATATCTTACTTGCTGCTTTTGGTTTTGATCCTGGGGACACCGGTGCTTTTATCCTTTGTTTTCGATTTTAATCAGTGGGTCGGAGAGTTTATTGCCGAGTATAATGAAAATATCCCCGACTTTGTCTTGAAGGACGGGGAGCTATCGATGACCGGGGAAATGCCTCTTATCTTTGAAGATAAAAGCGGGGATATGAAAAATGTCTTTATTATTGATACCAGCGGCAAGACCGATGACAGCGTTTTAGACGATTATGATACCGGGGTATTCTTTTCCAAAAAAGAGGCGGTAGCCAAACGCAGTGCGTTAGAAAAACAGTCTTTTAGCTTTTCTGCGTTTAAAGGCGGGGAAATAGATAAAGCTGATGTCGAAGAAATTTTATCCAACCTGAAATGGTCGGGCATCTTTATTGTGCTCTTCGGCCTTATTTATTTCTTTCTGGCAAAGCTTTGCACAGCTGCAGTATTAGGTTTTGTCTGTCTGCTGTTTTCAGCGATGCAAAACAGCGGACTGCAATATGGGCAAGCCTTTAAGATCACGGTCTATGCCCTTACCATACCTACTCTCTTTCAGTCGCTGCAGCAAATCATAGCCCCGGAATTTGCTCTGGGGGGGTGCATTTATTATACGATAGCGCTGCTCTACCTTTGGTTCGCGGCGCGTGTGATAAGGACTAAAAGTGAAGAGGAAAGCGATAAAGATATAATTGTCTAACTGCCTGGTATTTTTGACGTTTTCATGCAGCTTTTACCGCCGCATTCGGCTGTACCGTTATCTGGATATCTGGCTATCTGGTGCAGTTAATCAACAAGACAGCTGAGGAGGATATGTTTCATGCCTGTCCGGGTTGGTATCCCGCATTATCTTGGTTATTTTTCTTTTTATCCCTTATGGAAAACCTTTTTCGAGGAAATAGGGCTGGAGGTGATCACATCGCCTCCAACCAATCAGCAGATCCTCAATGCCGGCGTTGCGGAAGCGGTTAATGACGCCTGCATTCCGATAAAATTGTACCACGGCCATGTGATGGAGATTAAGGATCAGGTGGATCTCCTTTTCGTGCCTCGCTTTGTCAAGGTGCGCAAACTGGGGACGGAGACATTCTGCCCCAAGTTCCTGGCGCTTCCCGATCTGCTGCGCGCTTCTATCGGCAACCTGCCGGAACTGCTGGACACAAGGGTCGACCTCACGCGGGGGCGTTTTGAGCTTTTCCGTATCGCCAGGGAGATCGGCGAGAGATTCGGCGTTGCTCCGGCCCGGATAAGCAGGGCTTATATCATTGCCTGCCGGGCGTTGCGGCGCTACCGGGGATTGATGTTCAAGGGGGCGCCGGCAGAGGAGGCGCTTGCTTGTCTGGAAACGGATAGTAAAGCGGTTGTGCAGAATAAGCAGGGGGAATTGTCCATCGCCGTGCTCGGCTACCCCTATCTTATTTATGATAATTTTATCAATATGGATCTGATCAAAAGGCTGCGCAGCTTTGGGGCGAGAGTTTTTACCGCGGAAATGGTTTCTCCGAGGAAGTTGCTCAGGGAAGCAAAAAATATGCCTAAACAGATGTTTTGGTATTATTCCAACCGCGCTATGCATGCGGCGTACTATTATCTGAATAGGATGAGGGTCGACGGGATCATTCATGTTACCGCTTTCGCCTGCGGACCTGACGCCATGCTGGACAGGCTGATGGAGATGGAGTCCAGGAAGTGGGGGCGTATGCCTTTTCTGACGCTTTCTCTTGATGAGGAAACAGGGACCGGCGGAGTGGAAACCCGCCTGGAGGCTTTTATCGATATGTTGAAAAGAAGAAAGGTTGTACCGCTATGAAACTTACATATCCGCATATGGGTTACTCTTATATTGCTTTTAAGATGTTGATCAATGATCTGGGTTATGAAGCGGTGGTACCGCCGGAACCCAGCAAGCGGACGATTGATCTGGGCGCCCGCTATGCGCCGGAGTTCGCTTGTATTCCTTTTAAGGTGCTGCTGGGGACGTATCTGGAAACCATCGAAATGGGAGCGGATACCGGTATTTCATCGGGCGGCGTGGGGCCTTGCAGGGCGGGGTATTACGGCGTCATGCACCAGAAGATATTGAATGAGCTGGGCTATGACTTTAAGCTGATTATTTTCGAACCTCCTCAGTCCAATTACCTGGACTTTATCAAAAAAATAAGATCGATTAAGCCCCGCGGCATGTCCTGGCGTACCTTTATCCAGCTGATTAAAAAGGGGTACCGCAAACTGGAAGCTATCGACGAGATGGAGTACTTGATGTACAGGAATATGCCCTATGAAGTCAACAAAGGGGATACCGCAAAGGCCTTTAACGAGGTGCTGAAAATACTGGATGCGGCGCAGACCGCCGAAGAGATCGAGGACGCCCGCTGGGAGTGCAGGAAGACCATCGCCAGAGTGCCTCAGGATAGATCCCGTATCCCTTTGAAAATCGGTATTATCGGTGAAATATATGTGGTTCTAGAGCCGGCGGTAAATTTTTATCTCCAAAAAATGCTGGGAGAAATGGGGGTTTATACGGATCGCTCCATCTGGCTGACCTCTTATACCCAGAAAAACGTTCTCGTGGAGGGAAAGTTTGGAGAAAGGGATATCCACGAGATGGCGCACCCTTATCTCAACGAAGCGATCGGCGGGCATGGGCTGAACAGCATCGGGGAGATTGTGAGCTATGCCGAGGATGGTTATGACGGCGTCATCCAGCTGGCGCCCTTTTCCTGTATCCCGGAGATCATGGCTAAGGGCATTGTTCCCCGGGTGAGCAGGGAAGAGGGGATACCGGTGATGACGATATTTATTGATGAACAGACCGCCGTGGCCGGCGTGCTGACGCGGCTGGAGGCTTTTTTGGATCTGCTTAAGCGCAGAAGGGAACAGAAAGCCGGCTAAGAGTTTTTGTTTGATAGACTTAGGAGGACAGTGAAACGCATGAGAAAAGGTTATCTAGGTATTGATGTGGGTTCGGTGAGCACCAATTTAATCGTAATCGATGAACAGGACGAGGTGTCGGCAACCCTTTATCTCAGAACCCAGGGGCAGCCGATCAGGGCCATACAGGATGGCATGAAGCAGTTGTCCGCTCTTGTTCCCGACGATGTACAGATTTATGCCGCGGGTACCACAGGCAGCGCCAGATACCTGGCAGGCGCCATGGTGGGGGCGGACATCATCAAGAACGAAATTACCGCTCACGCCATAGCCTCGTCACGTTTTGTGCCGGGTGTGCAGACTATCCTGGAGATCGGCGGCCAGGACTCCAAGATCATTATACTGCGGGACGGCATCGTCACCGACTTCGCCATGAATACCGTCTGCGCCGCGGGAACCGGCTCCTTCCTGGACCAGCAGTCGGCGCGCCTCTGCATTCCCATTGAGCACTTCGGCGAACTGGCTTTAAAATCCCGGCATCCGGTGCGCATCGCCGGGCGCTGCGCGGTGTTCGCCGAATCAGATATGATACACAAACAGCAGCTCGGCCACAGCACGGAAGACATCATCGCCGGGCTTTGCGACGCCCTGGTGCGCAATTATCTGAATAACGTGGGCAAGGGCAAAGAAATTCTCCCCCCCATATCCTTTCAGGGCGGGGTCGCCGCCAACGCCGGGATGAAAAGGGCCTTTGAAAAATTCCTCGAGCATGAGGTGATTGTTCCCAAGCACTTTGCCTTAATGGGCGCCTTGGGAGCGGCGATCATCGCCAGGGAAACGATAGAGCAACAGAAAGAGGAAACCGTATTCAAAGGCTTTGAGATAACCGATTTCAGCTACCAGACGCGCAGTTTTGAGTGCAAATCCTGCCCTAACAGGTGCGAAATTGTTCAGTTCTTTCAGAACGACGAGGTGATCGCCCGCTGGGGCAGCCGCTGCGGCAAGTGGGATGTCTAATATGCCAAGAACAAATAAAGCTGTAAAAATATTTTTTATTATTACTTTTTTAATACTTGCGCTCTTTTTTATAAAAGGAAAATTAGCTGTAAATACTGGTTTGCTAAAGGGTGAATATGACAGTAAATATATCTATGTAG
This sequence comes from Thermacetogenium sp. UBA4966, assembly GCA_002397275.1. Lineage (GTDB taxonomy): Bacteria > Bacillota > DSM-12270 > Thermacetogeniales > Thermacetogeniaceae > Syntrophaceticus. The sequence goes on from DHAA01000077.1 coordinate 53,377, forward strand.
AAAATCGAGCTTCTAAAAGTGAAGTCATAAAGAAAAACCATAAAGTCAAGACCTGTCCGGCATCCTTGACTAAAATTATGACCGCTATAGTCGCATTGGAACATATAGAAGACTTGTCTGCTATTGCTCCCATAGATGTCGACACTTATCAAGAAATGGTAAAGAGCGATTCTTCAATGGCGGGTTTCTATGGAAAGGAGCGAACTACATACAGAGATTTACTTTATGGGACAATTTTAAGCTCAGGGGGCGAGGCTGCTAATTCATTAGCAATAAATATAGCGGGAAGCGTAGAAAGCTTTGTTAAGCTTATGAATAATAAGGCTTCTGAACTTGGATTAAATGACACACATTTTATTAATCCGGAAGGACTTCATGATAAGAACCAATATACTACAGCCTATGATATGGCAAAACTTCTGGACTATGCTTTAGATAATGGACATTTCCGAGCAATATTCACTAAGGAAACCTTCACTACTACTTCCACGCTGGACCACCCAAACGGTATTGTTTTACAATCTACAGTACTTTCCAAACTTCATGAGGTACCTCAAAATGGGTTTAAAATTATAGGCGGAAAGTCTGGAACGACATATGAAGCGGGACAGTGTTGGGCAACTTTGGCTCTAAAAGATGATGTGGAATATATAGCAATAGTCATGGGAGCTGAATTAAAAGATATCAAAAATCCTGACGACAAGCACATAGAAGACACAATTAAAATTTATGAAAGTTTAAAATAAAGTTATCTATCTGAAATAAACGATCGTCTGCTCTTCTGCTAGAAAACTCGGGTTTCGCTATTAGCCCCTTGACAAGAGGGGTTATTTTATGTATTATATGTTTAATATAAACTGTACGTTCTAAATATACTTAAAGAAAATGGCTGCAGAGCCTGTTGCGGCGAATAATTAAGAACGTGTTCGATGGGTAGCTGCGTTTTTTTGGAGGGGGGAGGAATAATGCCCAACAACCGCAAGGAAGTGTTTACCAGTACCAGGAAGAGCGCCTCGGTTCGTCAGTTTGTGTTCGGGTTGCTGCCGATACTCTGTATTGAATTTATTGTAGTGGGCGTAATCATCTACTTTTTCGTACCTGAAGGATGGCTGCTGCCGGCGTTCGCCTTATTTCTCTGCTTGTATTTATTCGCGGTTTCTATTTTTACGGGTGTGCTTCGTTCAGCCCATCTCTTATCTGGTGATGAATTATATCTGCGCCTGGCCTCGTGGTTTAAATGCCGCCTTTCACTTTCGCTGATTGCCGCAGTGGAACAGTATTCCCCGTCTTCATATCCCAAGCCAGATATGGTCGGTGCTATGCTGGTCAGAGAAGGGGAGACGCTCTATTGCCTGTCGCGAAAAAGCGATGTTATCAGGATTCTGTTGACAGAGCCGGTGATGGTCAAGGCTCCGGCTGCTGAAGACCGCAAAAATAAGAGGGGGTTAGTGCGAGAAATGCTGATCAATGTTGATGAGCCGGAGAGATTTTTGCAGAGCATGAAGAGGGCAGTTCCGGTGAAGGTGGATGCGGCGCCATTACAAGCAGAGTCCGCCAACAATACCGGTCATTCTGCAGGGGCCGCTGAAAAAGCTCTTTTCAATGGGGATGCTTATGAAGCTGTTCGTTCTGAGACACAAACCGCTGCGCTGCCGCCCAGTCTGCAATTTGAGAAACTGACCAGATATTATGGCGATTTTCCCGCTGTTCAAAACCTTACTCTGCAGACCTATCCGGGTGAAATTTTCGGTTTTCTCGGGGCCAACGGAGCGGGTAAAACCACCACCATCAGGATGACCACCGGGCTTTTGCGGCCGACATCGGGGAAAGTGATGGTGGGGGGCGAGGATCTGTGGCGGCCGGGAGCAGAGGAGCGTCGCCTGATCGGGTATGTTCCCGACAATCCCCTGGTTTATGAGAGGCTGACCGCCAGGGAGCACCTGATGGCGGCAGGCAGGCTTTACAATCTGCCCCAGGAAAGGATCGAAGAGAGAACAGAAGAGCTCTTGTCTGTCCTCGGTCTGGAAAAATGGGGTGACCAGATGATCTCCGCCTACTCCATGGGCATGAAGCGCAAGATCTCACTGGCTTTGGCTTTGCTGACCGATCCTGAGCTGATCATCGTCGACGAACTGACCAATGCCTTCGATGCTCCTACCCTGGCTCAGATCAAAGATATCCTGCTCGATCTTCGCCATAGAGGAAAAACAGTTTTCCTGTCCACACATGTGATGGATGTCGCTGAGAAGATCTGCGACCGGGTGGGCATCATTCACCAGGGGCAGCTCAAAGCCTTGGGCACGGTCGACGAACTCTGCAGAGCCTTTGCTGTCGACGGCGGGTTGGAGCCTTTGTTCCTGAAGATTGCCGCGGGGAAGGGGGCGGGAGAGTGATGAGTCAGTGGCAGGTGTTGGCGGAAAGCAGATTGAGAGAAACCTGGAATCACCGGCTGCGCTTCGGGCGCAGCGGCATCTGGTTCATCTTTCAGGAGGTGATAGGGCCGCTGAGCATTATCTTCTGGCTGAGCTTTGCTCCGCCGGCAGAGGGGGCTTCTGCGCAGCTGCCGGGTATCCTGGGTTTCCTGGTTGCCATGAATCTGCTGATGGGCTTCGGCAACAGCTATAACCGGGTGGAGGGAGCCTTATTCAGTGACAGGGCGCGCCTGGACCGGCTGCTGGCCCGCCCCGGGGAAGTCGTCTTGTCGATTATAGCGGTTATTTATTTAGATAACCTGCGGCCCACCATGCAGACCCCTTTGTTAATCGGGCTGGTTCTGGCCTATAAGTGGTTCCCCGGCCAGGCTTTACTGCTGTGGGGCTTATTCTTTGTTTTGCCTCTCCTCTGCGCCGCTGCAGGGGTTGCGGCGGTGATCCTGGTCAAGCGTTTGCTGAGCGGAATCAGCGGGATGATTTTTATTTTATCAGTATTGTTTGTCCTCTCCGGATTGGCCGGGGCCATCTGGCTGCTGGTGAAACTGACCAGGGGGGGGCTTCCTGATCTGGCCTTGTTCAAGCTGCCTCTTCTCCAGCCCGCCGGCTGGTGGCTTCTCTTCCTTGTCCCCGCCGGCTTGATTTTAATTCTTGTTGCCGGAGGCCTGGCTCGTTTATGGGAGGGAGCCTTGCTGCTTCAGGAAGAACATTCGGTTATCCGTTCGTACAAGGGTCAGGGGGGGCGGATGTTGGCTTTCCTTTCCGTGCTCCACCTGCCGCCGACGGTGGAGACCGTCATTTGGAAAGAGTGGCTCTCCCTGCGGCGTAGTTCTTTTACGAAGTTTCGACTGATAAGTTGGCCCCTTCTTTCGCTGCTTCCTTTTTTACATCCCGGCCTGCGCTCATTGCTCACCTCTCTGTCCGCACAGCTGATCGCGGTTTTTGTGATCTGGGTTTTTTGTTTTGGAGAGTTGATCGCCGCCTCCTACCAGTCCGAGGCGGATCGCCTGGGAATTTTATGGCTGGCGGCCGTCAAGCCGGCGCATTTTGCCATGGGAAAATTCCTGGCGTACCTGCCCCTGGTCCTGTTAGCTCTGGGGAATGCCGGGATCGTGCTCCTTGTTTCCGGAGTGAGAGACGCTCCGGCACTGCTTGTGCTTATTCTTGCCTTCGTGGGGGTGGTGACGGCTATGGCCTTCAGCCTGGCGCCCGCGGCCTTATCCATGAATAAGGTTTTCTATCACAGCGGTTCTGACGCTGATATGGCCTTGGAGCAGGTGCCGCTTGCTTTTCTCAGCATGGTCTCTTTGTTCGCTTTGATTGGTTTTCTGGCGGCGTATTGTTATATAATTATGCTGAGCCAGAGCAGCGGGACCGCACCGTTGGCCGTTATCCTCGCCGGGTGCGGCTTATTGGCGGCAGCGGCGATTGCAGTGACCGGCTTTTTGTTGAAACGAAATTATTCATTATAGGATATTATCAATACCAATTTTCGGACCAGGAGGTGCAGACCCCGGTCTCTCGCTGTCCGCAGTCGACTGCGGGGCGCAGAACGAGTACGCCTTGCCACTGTACGAGGAAGAGCGCAGCGCGGTTTTGCTTGAAGAACCGGGGGATTACAAATGAAGAAAGATAACGACAAGAGAAAGCTGGAAGAGGTGCGCAATATTCTCATCGAGGGGCTAGGCAGGGTCTTTAGCCAGTACAGTTTTCCCGATGTGCTGGGACACATCTATGGTGTCTTGTTTTTAGCTGACGAACCCTTGGGATTGGATGACATTGCACAGGAACTCGGTGTCAGCAAATCAACTGTAAGCAACAATATCCGCATCCTGGAGGGTGTAGGGTATGCTCGTAAGGTCTGGGTCAAAGGGAGCCGCCGGGATTACTATGAGGTTGAGCGGAATCTGTCAAAAGTAGTATTAGAAACTATTGAAAAGAACTATGAAAAAGAACTGGAGATATATGTAGGCATCTCTGAAAGCTGCAAAAATCTGCTGGGTGAAGTGGTTGATTCCTCTGATGAAAGGTTAAAGGAAAAAGCAGAATTCTATTATCAAAATATCGATAGCTTGGAAAAACAAACCAAGCGTGTTGCCAGCAAACTGTCGGAATTTCTGCTCTCTGTTTTTCAAGAGGAAGAAAAAGGGTAAAGCAGGTTATGCCGTGTCATTATGCTGTGCCGGTTCATTGTGTTGAGCCGGCATTCCGCTTTTTATCGACATTATTTCTTAGATTATCTAATTTTTTTCAACAGGGAAAAAGGATGGTGACAGAGAATATTTCTGCTAATAACATTTAACGGAAAAAGCTGATGGAGAGGACGAGTATCTTTAGCCCGAAAGATAGTTGTCAAATTACGGGGGTTAATTGATGGTGATGTTTCTGTGTTGAAATTTATGGTGTCGAAAAGGCATGCCGGATTCAAAAGCTTTGTAGCTAAGGTTTTGATACTCACCTTAACGCTTACTTTAATTTCATACCCCTTTTCAACAACTGGAGCGGCTTCGAACGACGGACCATCCGCAGTTGTCTCACAGGCGCCGTCCTCCACAGAATCAGAAGCAGAGCCAACATCTAATTATACAGCAGAATATAAAGAGAAAACCCCCGCCGATATTCTAGCCAAAAGAACCGAGACCACCAAGACGTTCGATAACGGAGACGGGACCTATACGATGCGGCTTTATCCCGGTCCGGTTCACACCTTGGAAAACGGCAAATGGGTCGATCTGGATCATAATATCAAGTCAGCCGGCAATGGCGGTTTTGAAAATGGCAAGGGGCGGTTTAAGGCCCGTTTTGCCGGAAACAGTAAGTCTTCTGCTCTCACGACATTTGAATATCAAGATTATAAAGTGACATATTCTTTGGCAGATGCATCTGACTTCGGAGCCAAATCCTTTATCAAACCGAATAGCGTTTCTCCCCGAGTTAACGGAAATTCCATACTGTATCCCAATGTATACCAGGATGTGGATCTGCGCCAGATAGTAACAGACGACGGACTGAAAGAAGATTTGATTCTTAAAAAATATAATGGGAGAAATACTTTTGTTTTTGCCATAAAAATGGCCGGGGTCAACGCGGTCAAAGAAGACGACGGTTCGATCAGCTTTTATAAGAAGGGAAAGGGCGAAAAGATTTTCTCTATGCCTAAACCGTTCATGGTCGACTCCAGCGACGACTCTCAAAAGGGAGAAGGCATCAGATCAGACGATGTCACAGCCGATGTGGTTCAGAGTGGCGCTGATATCTATATCACTATTACCGCCGATGAGCAATGGCTCAAGGATCGGGAGCGTAAATATCCCGTCTACATAGATCCCACAACAAATTTAAATGCATACCAGGATGCGTTTGTTGCCAGCGCTTATCCCTCTACGAACTACAATGTCAGCTGGGAATCAAGCGGCGGTTATTACCAATTAAAAGCGGGGTATTACGACTCGACAACCGGAACAAACTATTCTTTGGTACAGGTTGACACCTCATCCCTTGCCGGCAAGCTGATAAATTCCGCCAGTTTCAATATCTATACCGCACATTCGTATTACAATACTACGCCTACCACAGTTTGGCTGAATACGATCAACAGTTCCTGGAGCGCCTCCGGCGTCACATGGAATAATAAACCGGCCAGCGCTGCTTTAACTTCTACCAGTACGGTAAAGAACTCCTGGGCGTCTTTTAATGTTACTTCTACCGTTGCCGGGTGGGCATCAGGGGGAGGCAATTATGGGTTTCTCCTTCATGAAAACGGCAATGGGCAAGCCTATTGGAAAAAGTTTTATGCGACGGAAAACAGTTCAAACAAGCCCTACCTGGCGGTAAACTATTCGGATCCGCCTGCCGCTCCCACCGCCGGCGCTTATGGAAATGCGGCCAATAGCAAGAGCGGGTATGTAAATCTTTCCTGGGCGCAGGTACCGGGCGCCTCCGGATATAAGGTCCTGGTCTTCAACGGCAGAGATTATGAATCTTGGAACGTCGGCAGCGCGACCAGCTGGACGAGCAAAAATAAGGGCATTTGGCCTACACCGGGCGAGATCGCCGCAGGGAGGTATGCCCTTCACCACGACGGGTCGGGGGCTGAATTGGCTGATGATCCACACCGGGTCTATACAAATGCCGGGACAACCTACGCCAACAGACAGAATTACTGGTTTAGGATTGTAGCCTATAACTCTGTCAGCGAGAGCAACTATTCGAATGCATCCATGCCTACCCTTCCTGACCGCAGTGCCCCGCCGGCGGTTTCCGGAGTGACGGTTACCGATACTAACGGAGGCCAGGTTAATCCCGGCACCTCTCATATCTCGGTTAAGTGGACGGGAGTAGCGGATGCGGCTACGGGTTCTGGTTACGGCACGAGCTATTATAAAGTGAATCTTCATAAAACAGATCTTGCTTCAGGCAGCACGACAACTCAAAGCGTTAATGTCGCCCATGCGGGCGGCACAGCTCATAGCGCCGCTTTCAGCAATCTGGCGGACAATACCAGATACAAAGTTGATGTCATAACATATGATCTTAACGGAAATTATTCTGCCCCTGTGTCATCATTAACCTGGGAAAGGAAAAGCTATTATGCCGGGTATGTCGGCGACATCCCGCCGCTAATGCTGACCGGCCAAGCGATGGCGGTACCGGTTACTGTAGCCAACACCGGAACGGTTGTCTGGCCGGCTGCAGGCGCCAAACCTGTTAAACTCACCTATCATTGGGAGGATTTAAGCGGCAATACGGTTGTTTTAGACGGATTGAGGACAAGCTTGCCCTATGACCTGGCGCCAAACGACGTACTGCAGTTAAAGGCTGAAATACGTCCCCCCGATGCTCCCGGGAAGTATAAGCTGAGAGTGGACATGATGGAAGAGGGCGCGGCAGCACCATATTTTAAAGACAAAGCGGTTCCTACCGGCGACGTTTATGTTACGGTTGTAGACAACCTGAGCGGTCTCGGCATCGAGGAATTCTGGCAGTATGTCACCGACCCCTTCGACAATAATATTAACTCTGCAAACGGCAATCTGGTCGTTGAGAAGCCGGTTGTCGATTTAACGGGCCGTTCTCCTTTTGAGATTGATATCACGTACAACAGTAGATCTACTGTCTCCGGCTTTTTCGGTTATGGTTGGACTTCCGATATCGATCAAAAGCTGAGGGAAGACAGCAGAGGCAACGTCATCTATACTGATCCGGACGGAACAGAACATATCTTTACCAAAACTATCAGCGACCAATATGTAGCGCCCCAGGGGGTGTACCTGCGTTTAGAGAGAACATCCGCCTCTTCCTTTAAGCTCACCGATATCAAGACACAAAAATACCTTACCTTTGACAAGCACGGGACAGATTATAAGATAGCGACTGCTTTTAATCAGAACAATAACCTGACAGTTTTTAAATACTCAGGCGATAACCTGGTAAGGGTTTCAGTTGACAGTGATGACCCCGCCAGGGCGATTGCCATTCAATATGACACGAACAATCGGGTAGCAGGAATCAGTTCGCCCGCTGTCAATGACCCGGAAACAGGGCTTTCCACTGGCATACAGACCAGATTCGAATATGACGGCAACGGCAATCTGATAAGTATCATAGAAGCGGCGGGTACCGCCGAGGCACGTACTACCAGGTATAACTATGATGCAAATCATAATTTGACCGCTATCACATATCCCAATGGAAACAAAGCCGTTTACACCTATGATGGCAGCCGGCGCGTAGTCAAAGTCAACGGCTCTAACTTGATCAATAATCCCGACTTCGACAACCCGCTGGAAGACGGCTCAATTCCCGGCTGGACAATGGAAACCCCGAGCGGCGCGAGTCTGCGGCTGGATGAGGATTCTTTTTCAGGGCAAAAAGCAGTGAAGCTTTCCAAACCTGCAGAAACAGAGAGCCCGCTGAGGATTTGCTCCAGTCGGATTAATACGAAAGAAAACAGTGATTACCTGTTAAGTTTTTACGGGAAGACAGCGGGGATCAATGGCGAATCAGGGTTGCAGGGGGTCCTGCTCAAAGGTTATGGGGCAAACGATCAGGAGATATTCACTAAGCAGGTACGTGTTGACAGCCATGATTGGTCCAGGTATTCCATCGCTTGCAGCAGTGAAAACGCACGGTATATCATAATTTACGGATTGCTTGATCGGGATGTCAGCGGAGAGATGTGGCTGGACTGTTTCCAGCTGGAAGAGCAAACCGGTATTGTTCCGGATCCCGGCGCCGGCTGGAGCCGCCTCGATACCGAACAATATCAATGGGATGCGGGCGTCAAGCAGAATCTGGATAGCGGATCCCTTCCGGGCAGCGTTAAGCTTGCCCCGTTGAGCGGCTCTGTCATCAAGACAGAAACCTCGCAGACAGATTTTCAACAAGGCACATTAACAAATGTAACCGCTGCGCCTGCCGGTGATCTGCAGCTGTCTAGGGCGCAGGGCTGGTCAGGCAAATGGTGGAACAGAACCAGTTCCAACTATAATGTGATAGATACCACCCAAACGCCGGCCGTCAGTTCCAGCCATAGTACTGTTGATTTTACAGACTTTATACCGGCAGGGCAGGGCACTTATTACAACGGGCGCTTGGAAGGTTTGGTCACGCCCAAATATAATGAATCATATACTCTTTATGTCACTGCTGACGACGGCGTGCGCGTCTGGTTTGACGGCGCTCTGCTGATCGATGCCTGGCAGAGCCAAGCGGCTACGATCTATACCATAACAACCCCCCTGTTACAAGCAGGGAAAAAGTATAAGGTTGTTGTCGAACACTTTCAAGGCTCAGGTGCGGAACGTCTGGCTTTTGAATGGGGTTCCTTGTCGCAGCCGCGGCAGATCGTTCCTGCCGCGCAGGTTTGCAGCAACTATAAGGCATCGGGAAGCCGGATCTCTCCTGTGTTCGATATCTCAACCTCAAGTCAGATATCAGGTTCTGTCATCAGCTGGAATTCCAATACGCCCGATCATACCGCTATTAAGATCGAAACCAGCATATCTCTGGACGATGGCGCTACCTGGGGTGCATGGCAGACCGCGGTAAATGGAGGGGCGATTCCGGGTATAACCTCCGCCACAAACCTGAGCCATGCCAGGCTGCGGGTGCGTCAAACATTGACCACCAGCGACGGTACAGTTACGCCGCAGCTTTTGGACCTTTTCGTTAAAATACTGCCGCGCTATTTCCCCTCCGGAACCTGGACCAGTCCGGTCTACGATGCATCAAGCGCCGGGGCTTTCCATACCGGTAGCCTTGACTGGGAGGCTGATCTGCCTTCAGGCGCCGCTATCGCCGCACAATATCGAACATCTGCCGACGGAACAGCATGGGGACCATGGACGGCGGTGTCCAAGGGCGGAAGCATCGTATACCAGGGCTATGTCCAGTACAGGATGGTGCTGTCTGCCTCAAGCGATTCCCAATCCAGTCCGGAGCTGCGAAGCGTTTCACTATGCTATCGCTCAGATGGCGGAGGGGTGTCGGATACGGGCGTTACATCCTACAATAACGCCTTGGAACTCGTCTATGAAACATTGAGCACTACTGTGACAGATCCCAATGGGAGTGTGGATCGATACACACATAACCCCTTCGGCAATGTGATATCGTTGTCAGAAGATGTTAACGGCCGGAATATTAAAACGACCTATGAGTACAACAACAGGTTCAATCTGATTAAACTGACCGATGCCAACGGCGGGGTATATAAGTATGTTTATGACAATAACGGCAATCTGCTCAATATTATAAAGCCTAGCGGGGAGGTTGTCGCCAACAGTTTCGACAGCCAGAACAATATCACTGGCTCCACAGATCCCTTTACTTACATCGGCAATTTTTTGACGAACACGAACTTCGAATCGGATGCCAACGGCGCCGGTTTTAACAACGCCGGTTTTACGCGCAATTCCTCCGCTTATGGCCAAAACGGTGCAGTCACAGGCAATAATACCCCTCGTTATTTCAGCGACAGCGTTGCTTCGGGTAAAAATGCCGCCAACTCCGCCAACAGTTATGTGGAAAAAAGCAGCGCTTTTCTGGCCAGGGTGACAGACGGCGATCTGGCCTCTGACAATTATGTGGGTTTGGTCTCAACCGATGGTCAGCCTGTTTATGTGACCATTGACCTGGGAGGGGTCAAAGAGCTCTCCGGGGTGATCGTCTGGCACTACTTTGCCGACGGCAGGACCTATCACAAGACAAAAACGCAGTTAAGCGAGGATGGGAGCAACTGGGTCACAATATTCGACAGCGCGGTTTCAGGGGAATATGCAGAAACCCCGAGCGGGAAGTCCATTAGCTTGCCGTCTCCGCTCAGAGCCCGTTATATCAGGGACTTTACCGGCGGCAATACTAAGAACGGTATAAATCACTGGGTGGAAATAAGGGCTGTCGATAGTTTTGGCCAAGGGATGCTGATTGAAGAGGGAACATCCAACTATGTAAACAGTGATGCCGATAACGACGGTCTTTCTGACGGCTGGCTGTTCACCTGGAATAGAAAAGGAGTTGCCCCGGCCTTAAAAGAAGTGATCACCGTTAACGGCGTTCCGGGCAAGGTGCTGCATATCAAAGACACGTCTGCACCGCAACAGTCTGGAGGCTGTCAGACCGTCGAAGGCTGGACGACACTGAATGAGAACCTGGCAGGCCAGTCCCTTACTTTTAGTTTTTGGATGTGGGGCGTTTGGAGCGGAACTAATCCCGGTAGCGCGTATATCAACTGGTATGACTCAAACGGTACTTTTCTGAGTCAGACAAAAAAAAGCTTAGCGATCCGTTCAACTCCCTCCAGGGCGGTGCTGACCGCCGTCGGCCCGGCAAATGCCTACAAGGCTTATGTCGGTATCTATTCTGTGGATGGGCTTGACAGCGGCGACTCTTATGATGTCTATGTGGGCGGCATGCAGCTGGAAAAGAAGCCCTACGCCACATCCTTTGTCAGCTACGGAGCAAACCGCGCGAGTGAGGCGCTTACAGTTCCCACGACTGATCTGCTCTCAACTGTGAGGGGTACTGTGGAAGGCTGGGTTTATGTAAACTCGCTCGTCAAGGATCAATCGGCCTGCAGATACATATTTGCAGTGAGCACAAACGCCGGCTCGCCTTACCAAAATACTATAGCCTTGAGACACCGCAACAACGGATGGGGTTTTTGGACCGTTGACGGTTCGGGAAATGCCAGTGAAGCATCAGTAGAGGATACCCTGACAGAAGGCTGGCATCATTTTGCCGCGAGATGGAGCGCTGCGGAAAGCTCCCTGTTTATCGACGGCGTCAAAGTTGCCGGCATGGCCAATCCCAAACTGCCCTCTGCTTTAGGGAGCGCTCTTTATTTGGGGACATGGGCCGGCGGCAGTTATGGATATTTAAATAGCCGGATCAGAGACTTCCGAGTCTCCTCCAGCTATAGAACAGATGAGGAGATCTTGGCTGATTTCAGCAGAGGCAGACCGCTGCCTGTGGACGCCTTTACCACCTGTAAGATGAGTTTTGATCAGGGTCTTACGGCCCGCAGGTGGAGTTTGGGGAACTGGTCGTTTACCAGTGATTCCAATTCATCCGGGACAGGGATGCTCACCGATGAGGCGTATTACCACGGCAGCCGTTCGGTGAGCATAGAGAAGCACAACCGGAGCGGCAGTTCATACTTTCAGCAAACTCGTTCTGTAGCCCCGGGTAAAACATACACTGTCAGCGCCTGGGTTAAAACAAAAAACATTGACGGCACGGCTGATCAGGGGGCGCGTCTCTTAGTGCGCTATAAAGACCGCTCCGGGAACTGGATCGCTCTGCCGTCAGTCAGTATCAGCGGCAGTAGCGACTGGCAGCGCATAAGCAAAACCTTCGCTATTCCGGGAACAGCGAGCGGCGAGATCATTGTGCGGTTGGCTTTATCTGAGGCAACGGGAACCGCCTGGTTTGATGCCGTTCAGTTGGAAACGGGCGGCGCCTGCAATGCGTATAACATGGCTGATAACAACAGCTTCGAGTACTCTGTGGGCGCTATTGCCACCGGCTGGAATTTAACAGCGGGCTCATCTTTGGAGGCGCGGCCGGTCAATGTGTCAGACGGTCAAAAATCGCTGAAGATAAATCATGACGGCGCCGACGGATGGCGCGGAGCCGTCGGCGTACAGCGCCTCCCGGTCAGGCCGGGGGAAGAGCTGACGATCAGCGGAATGGTAAAAGCGGCGAATTTCACACCTGACGGCTATCAGAACCTGTTTGTGCGTTTTTACGGCAGTGACAATACGTCTGTAATCGGACAAGACGGGCCGGCGATTCCTCAAGGGTCATACGAATGGCTGACTGTCGCCAAAAGCCTTACCGTGCCCCAGGGAGCGTATTATGCCGACATCGCCATCCAGATCAAATCCAAGGTGCTCGCCAATGTTTGGCTGGATGCCGTTCAGCTGCGCTATGGCAATATCTCTGTCAGCTACCACTATGACAGCAACAACAACAGGAAAGAGACCGCTCATCAGCCGAGTGATTTGGTTTCTTTTGAGTACGATCGCTACGGGAATGTGATTAAAAAAATATTGATGCAAAACGCGGACAGCCTTGTGCCCAATTCCAGCTTTGAGTTAATTGCCGGCAGCCTACCGCTCGATTGGCAGCTGACAAATCCGCTGCAAACAGGCGTGACTGTCGCTGTGGATAACAATGCGGGGGCGGCGTTCTACCGTTCGACTGCCGCCTACAGAATAGACGGCGCCCGAGTCGCGGCGGACCAGCCTCGCTATGAACAGGGGAGATTCGGGCAGGCATTGACCGTTGAGGAAGGCGCCGCCAACCTGATAAATACCCAGGGCGGGGGGGCGAACTCCGATTGGGCTAAGTGGACACACTGGGGCAATCGGACTTATTGGTCAAGTGAAACGCAAAACAGTGACCCAATTTACGGGAATGTATACGCCGGGGTAAACGCGAACAGCACTGCCACATATCTCTTTGACTATTATCCGTATACCGTGGCACAGGGCGCTCCCTATACAATATCGGTGGCGCTCAGGGCAAGCCAGAACTGGAGCGGCGGCACCGCCGGCTATATAACCCGCGGCGCTGATAATGGAACAATAGGCAGCACCGTTAAAAATATATCTTTGACAAAAACATGGCAGCGGTTCGACTGGGTGGTTACCCCCAATCAATCGCAATCCGGAACGGCAGGGATGGGGATTAGATTCAGCGGTTTGCCGGCAGGCGTGACGCTCTATGCGGCACGCCCGCAGTTTGAGCAATCTGCTTACGCGACCAGCTATACCGATTCAAACCGCAGCGGCGAATCACTGGCGATCCCCTCGTCCATATTTAATCCCTCTCAGGGAACCATAGAGGCTTGGGTAAAATCCTTCAGAAACTCCGGCGGGTCGATCCAAATGATCGCCGATGTGGGAGGGACAGGCCACACGGGGTTGATACTGAGCTTGAGACCAAATGGCAAGTTCAGTATACAGGCAGGCACAGGCAGCGCAGTTCTGCAAGCCACATCGACCACTGCCGCTGCGGCGAATACCTGGTACTATGTGGCGGGCAAATGGGACGCCTCGGGGATCGCCGTCTACGTGAACGGAGTCAAAGAAGGTTTTGCCTCCGGAACTCCGGTGATAACGTTGGCCGGCCCGCCTGCTCTGGGCAGAGAAGCCCAAAGCGCCGAGCGCTGGTTCGATGGCCTGATCGATGATTTCCGCGTATCCTCCCGGGCGAGGACCGATGAAGAGATTATCGCGGCGTATAAAAGCAGTCAACCGCTGACGGTAGACGGCGCTACCACCTATAAATTGGGGATGGACGGCAACCTTCTGTCAACGGGGGACTATGCGGGTAAAAACACTCTCAAGATCAGCGCGGCAGATAACATCCCCCTTGCCGATTACGGGGTTGCCGGCGACTATCTGGATGTGGCGCCCAACGCCATCTATACCCTCAGCGCCTTGATGAACGGCAAAGATATCAAAGACGGCAAGGGTGCTTTTCTTCAAGTTCAATTTTTCAATAATAGATTCAGCTACATGGGAGAGATCGAAGCCAAACCTTTCAGTGACAGTTTTGAGTGGAGAAAACAGATTTTAAATTTCCAAACCCCCGCTGAAGCTGTAAAAATAAAGGTTTCATTAATTCTCAACGCCCACGGTTCAGTATGGATGGATCAGATTCAATTGAACAGGGGAATTGTCGTCACCGACAATAACTCCCTGCAGAACGCGGGCGCGGAAAATGGGAATCTGAATGCTCCAAGCCTTTGGACGAAAGGCATTACATCCGGCAATCCGCTCCTGACAGGGGCGGCGGATATTGCCAAAGAGGGGTTAAGGTCTTTAAAGATCTCATCTTCTGAGTTGGCGGACGCCGACTGGCGGCAAGCGGTCAGGGTTAAGCCCAACACCAGGTATACCTTTACAGGGTGGGTCAAAACCGAAGGCTTGATCTCCATAGACGCCAAAGTATTCGGCACTTACTACATCCTCGAATCCGGCAGCGAGTCCGCTTTTGACAGCAATATAACGGCATACCACCGTAACCTGGGCAACAACGGATTTACCAACGACTGGAAGCTAATCACCTATACTTTTGTTACGCGGCCCAATACCACTGTCTTACGGATCGGGGCCTCCCTGGGCAGTTGGGGGAAGGCTGTGGGCAAGGCCTGGTTTGATGCCCTCTGCCTCCATGAAGGCGGAGAGGTATACGGTTATGGTTATGATCACTTTGGAAATTACTTAACCTCGATAACGGACCCGAAGGGTATTACGACCACCGCCGTTTATGATCCGGCGGGCAACAAGATCAAGGAGACCGATGCCAGGGGCAATTCCATAGTCTACACATATGACCTCTTTAACCGCTTAATTAAGGAAACCGACGCTCTCGGCAACTCGATCCGCTATGCTTATGATGTAAACGGGAACATGACCAGCCAAACCGATGCCCAAGGCAATACGACCGCCTATATTTATGACGCCTTTGACCGTCTGGTGAAGGTAATTGATCCCCAGGGCAGCTCGCTCGTTTATAACTACGATGCCTCTAATAACAAAATAAGGTTTATTGATGCCAATGGCAACGTTTACCGCTATAAATATGACGGATTGATGAGGCTTACATCCCAAATTGATCCGTTAGGAAATAAAACCGGCTACGATTATGACGCCCTCGGCAATTTGATTGCCGTCACAGATCCGCTCGGGTATCTGACAGCTTACAGTTACGATATTGTTAACCGTTTGATAAGAGCGACAGACCCTCTCGGCAATGCCGTCGGCTATACCTACAGTCCCGAGGGAAATGTTACTTCAAGTACCGATGCTTTGGGCAACAAGATAACGTATACTTATGACTCCAACGGCAGGCTGTTCCAAAAAACCGACGCTTTGGGTTATACCACCGGCTGCATTTATGATCTGGCGGAGCGGGTGGTTTTAATCACCGACCCCCAAGGCAATCCGGCATACTCTGTCTATGACAGTGTGGGGAATTTGATTCAAGAGATCGATGCCCTGGGCAATCTCAGTTCATTCAGCTACGATGTCAATGGGAACAGGTTGACGGCGAAAGATCCGCTGGGCAATATCACCAGCTATGAATATGATGCTCTCAACCGTCTTGTGAGGAGCACCGACCCCCTGAACGGGATTACCGACTACACCTATGATGCCAACGGCAATCAATCAAGCATCACAGACCCCAACCGCAACACCGTCACCTATATTTATGATGCTCTGAACAGGTTAATCAAAATCATCGAGCCGCTGGGGAAAATAACCCAGTCGGCCTATGACGCCAACGGCAACAGGATCTCTGTCACGGATCCCAATAACAACAAGACCGTTTATACCTATGATCAGCTGAACCGGCTTATTGCAGTCAGCGACCCGGAAAACGGGCGGACAAGTTATGTTTATGATGGCAACGGCAACACCATCAGCGTTACGGTGAAAATTGATGATCTGCGAAACGCAACCACCGCCTATGTTTATGATCCCCTGAACAGAGTGATCAGCAAGACCTCACCCCTGGGTGAAACGACCCGTTACACCTATGATGCCAACGGCAATCTGCTTACAGTAAAGGACCCGCTCAACAACGTAACCTTTTACAGCTACGATTCCAGAAACCAGGTAATTACCGTTACGGACCCCCTGGGGAACACCACGACCCGTACCTATGACGGCAACGGCAATATTCTGACCGAGAAGGACGCCCTGAACAAAATAACCGCTTACAGCTATGACGCCCTCAACCGGCTCACAGCCATAGCCGACCCCTTGAACAACAGAACCAGATATGAGTATGACGGCAACGGCAACCGGACCGCGGTGATTGATGCGGAAGGAGGCAGAACGAGCTACACTTACGATGCCTTAAACCGTCTTACAACAAGCACCAACCAGATAGGGGACACTAAAAGCTATCAGTACGATGCCTGCGGCAACCTGATCACCTATACAGATGGCGAAGACAACAGCATCGACTACGATTACGACCAGCTGAACAGACAGATCAGAGCGGATTACCCGGACTCCGCCTCCCTCACCTACAGCTACGACAAAGCCGGCAACCTCCTCGGCATGACCGACAGCAGCGGGACGACCACCTATGCCTATGACAAACTAAACAGGCTGGTCAAAGAGATAAATCCGGAATTAAAGCAGAACACCTATACCTATGACCGCGCGGGCAACGTTATCCGGAAGAACCTGGACGGTACGATCCAAAACTTCACCTACGATTTAGACAACCGGCTGACCGGCGTCTCCAGAAACGGCTCCCCAGCGGTTGCTTACACCTACGACCTCTCCGGCAACCTGTTAAAAGAAGAATACGCCGGCGGAGTAAGCACAAATTACACCTATAACCAGAGAAACCAGATCACCGAAGTCAAGACCCTGGACAGCTTGCATAACGTCATATCCCATATTACCTATAATTACGACGCCCTGGGACGAAAGACCGGCGAAACAGACCAAAAAACCGGGAAGACCACGAACTACGCCTATAACGACCTCGGCTGGCTGCTCTCCGTCGCCGCACCCACAGGGCAGACCACCTACAGCTACGACAAAAACGGCAACCTGGTGAGCAAGACCGATGCCGCAGGGACCGTAAACTACGTCAATAACCGGGCGAACCAGCTGATCAGCATGAGCGACCCTGCAGGCAAAGTCACGACCTTCAGCTATGACAGAAACGGCAACCTGATCACAAAAACAGAAGGAACAAACAACACCGTCTACCAGTACAACTTTGACGGCAAACTGATCAAAGTGACAAATGCCGACGGCGGCACGACCAGCTACACCTACGACGGAAACGGCAGGAGGGTCAGCAAGACATCCCAAGGAGAAACGATCAAGTATTACTATGACGGCCAGCTGGCGGTCAAAGAAACAGATGCCAACGGGGCTGCCCTTGCAGAATACCTCTACGGAATCAACGGTTCACCGGTAAGCATAACCACAGGCGGCAAGACCTACAACTACATCTACAACTCCCGCGGAGACACCATAGCCCTGACAAGCACAGCCGGC
>DHAA01000074.1 GCA_002397275.1 Thermacetogenium sp. UBA4966
GTAAATACCAAAGA
Source organism: Thermacetogenium sp. UBA4966 (assembly GCA_002397275.1). Lineage (GTDB taxonomy): Bacteria > Bacillota > DSM-12270 > Thermacetogeniales > Thermacetogeniaceae > Syntrophaceticus. Next base: position 15 of record DHAA01000074.1, read on the forward strand.
TTTATATCTACACCCTGCCTATGACATATATTGGACATGAATACGTAGGTGTGATATAATTTTTATCTAAAGCATTAGTGAAAGGAGGAAACAAATGATTTTGAATCTATTCAACCCAAACTTTTTCCACAAGCGTTCTTATCGTGGCATCATTTATTTCCTCATGCTAGTTGCACTAGCCATGACACTAATTTCGCCGATCATAGTGTTACTTCCTGTCATATTCTTGGCAGTGATATCTTTTGCATTTGGTGTTCCCGAATATACAATAGGCTACATTTCTGTGGCTCTTTCGGTATGTAAAAACGAATAAATATTCCTTCATCATAATGACACGAAAAAATCATGTCTATTTGGTGAAGGGTATTTTTGCGCCTAAAATCATACGTTCTCTTTTGAGGGCATGGATTAGTGCGTAAAAACAAATAAATACTCCTTCATCATAACGACATGGGTTATGATAAGGAGTATTTTTTATGATAAAAATAGACCGCTCTCAACGAAGGCTTGATTCTATATACGCAGATTTCATCCAAAAGGCAAATAATAATCATTGGGGAAATTTGACAGAGGATAAATTGGTTGCCTTACTCCGGGAATGTGTCCAGCGTGACGAAAGAATTGCCGAAGCATATAGTATTCTAAAAGAAATTATCCGAAGGAAAACCGGCCTTACTTTATTTGATACACAATTAATGGCCGCGTATTCCATGCAGCAGGGCCACATTGCGGAACTCCCCACAGGCGAGGGGAAAACACTCGCGGCTGTGGTTACTGCGGCCATTCTTGCTTTGCAGGAAAAGCCCGTCCATATTCTGGTGTTCAATGACTATTTATCGCGCCGGGATTATAACGCGAATCTTTCTATTTATACAGCTTGCGGATTGACCTGTGGGTATATTATAGGAACATCTGATTTTTCCCATAGGAAAGCCGCATATTCCTGTGATGTGGTGTATGTATCGGCTAAGGAGGCGGCTTTCGATTACCTGCGGGATTTTCTTTGCACGGAAAGAGAACAACTGCTATTTAATACTTTTCCTGTTGCGCTGGTGGATGAAGCGGATTCTATTTTGATTGACGAAGCCCGGATTCCACTCGTGTTGGCAGGAAACGCTGATAGTCGTCCATCAATGGCGGCACAGATTTCTAAAGCTGTTTCAGAATTATCAGAATATGATCTTGAAGCCAATCCAGCGGATAATCAAGCATGGCTGACAGAAACAGGCATTGAGTCAATGGAAGAGAAAATGCAGCTTGGAAATCTGTACACAGCCGAAAACGCAGATGCACTTGCAATGATTAATGCAGCATTGGAGGCAAAACTTCTTTTAGAAAAGGACAAAGATTATATTGTAAAGAATGGCTCTATACTGGTTGTTGATGAATCTACGGGGCGTGTTGCCGAAAACAGGCGTTTCCCTGATTTATTACATCAGGCGGTAGAAATGCAGGAATTAGGCTCACAGGATGCCCCATCTGTTATTTACAACTCCATGAGCATACAGGCGTTTTTATTGCAATACAAAATGCTTTGCGGCATGACAGGAACGGCGGTATCTTCCGCGACAGAGTTTAGAGGAATGTATGAATTGGAGGTTGATGTAATCCCGCCGCATATACCTTGCATTCGCCTTGACCATCCCGATTCAATATTTTTAGACAAGGAAGAACAAGAGGCCGCTATTTTATCCTGCGTACAATCCTCACATGCTAAAGGACAGCCTGTTTTGATGGGTACGCAGAGTGTACAGGAATCGGAACACTTTTCAGCGTTATTGACACAGCAGGGTATACAACATTGCGTTCTCAATGCCAGAAATGACGCAGAGGAAGCCGCGATTATTGCGGAGGCCGGGAAACCGTATCAAATTACGATTTCCACAAATATGGCCGGGCGCGGCGTGGATATTCGGCTTGGCGGAAGTGATGAAAAAGAGGCTGGTTTTGCTCGTTCCACGGGCGGCCTATTTGTGGTAAGTACGGGAATCAACCGCAGTCTCCGCATTGACAATCAATTACGGGGGCGCGCCGGGCGGCAGGGTGATCCGGGCGAAAGTCAGTTTTTTGTATGCTTAAAAGATTTGACTTTGGAAACTTTTTTTGAGATTGAGTTTTACGACTATAAGAAATATCCGAAGCTGTTGCGCCGCGCCCAAAGGGTACAAGAAGGCAAGGACGCGGAAGCCCGGTATATGTTGGAACGGTATTCACATATTCTTGAAGAACAAAGAAAAAATGTGACCGACTATCGGACACAGATTCTGTTGGATCTGAAAGTCCCGGGAATCATACAGAAAGAAGAACCTGCTCTTTATCAGGAATTAGTTGACCGTTCGGGTAATCGTGGGGTGACTATTGCCGAAAAGCAACTGACACTTTACTTTATCAATATGAATTGGGCCACTTATTTAGCAGCTATGGAGGATAAACGAAGCGGCATTCATCTCATGATTATTGGATACAGAAGCCCACTGGATGAATATCAGATTTTTGCTGTTTCCGCATTTGATGAAATGACAGCGGATATTAAACGTGATGTTGTGGATTACATGCGGATATGCAAAATTACTGAAAACGGAATTGACATGGATGAAGCTGGCCTTTCTGGAGCTACAACTACATGGACTTATATGATTAATGAAAGTGCCAGTCAGTTTAGCCGGATTCCGCATTTGGTCAAATCTATGTCAAACACCATAAAGGGAACAGTTTTCACATTGCAGGGCCTTTGGGCAAAGCTAAAAAGAAAATTACACTATTAGGACACGGCGGCTTGAAAGGAGGGCGTTGCCGTGTCCTTCTTTTATATCTTATTCAAAAGGCCGCTATGGAAACATAACGGCCTGATTTAACTAGCCGACAACAAAAGGTTTTGTTACTTCCGGACATTTTGTCCAGAGGTGCGCGATAGCTGTCCAGGGGACGCAAGGGGACGTTCTTTTTGCTTCCCTTTTCTACGCCTTAAAGACTATATTTGAATTAAGCCCTGTTACACGAGCTATCTGCCGTTGGGATACCCCTTCGCTTTTTCTAATTCTTCTCAAGATCTCTCTGCGTTTAGCCTTGTCAATTCCCAGCAGGTTTCTTATGGACTCGCCACCCAAAATTCTTTTTATTTCCGCTCTTACTTCTTCATCGCTTTTTCCGCTATCCTACATTGTCATCGAGACATTTATCTTCGTTGAACAGTTGCGTAAATACTCGTAGTTCTTGGATTGCTTTTTTACACTTCTGAGCCATCATTGCCAATATCAGATCGAGATCGGTTAATTTTTCCGGATGTTCTTTGCCTGTATAGTACACATGAATACTGCTCCACCGGTAGTCTTCCGGTCTGTTTGCTATACCGGCCTTCACAGGATTATTGCGGATGTAGCGTAAAACTGTCAGTAAGTACGCGTCATCTTCCACACATTCGCTTCCATATCTCCCCTGAAATACATGACCGGTTCTGCCATATTTCCGATTATACCACCAGGCATAGCTTGTCCCGGTTCTGCCCATGATTCGGGAAACGGCATCGGTATTTTCCCGAATCAATAAATGGACATGGTTGTTCATTAAGCAATAACCCAAAAGCGAATACTCTCCGCCTGACTTCATGCGGGTCAGCGTTTCCAGAAAACGCTGAAAATCATTTTCTTCATAGAAGATATCCTGCCGGTTGATTCCCCGCAATACGATATGGTATATTCCGCTTTCGCACCTTTTTCTAGCTGTTCTTACCATTTTATCACCCGGAACTTTCTTCCATTAGATCATCTGGACGAGTAAAATAGAAGCAAAAAGAACGTCCCGTTGCTTCCCTGTTTGATAATAATTACAAACTTCTTAATGCGATTTGAACCTTTAGGCATAAGTCTTATCTTTTCGTTATCAAATGCAATTTGTTCTGTAAAGAAAATCCATATACATATAATCAAAGCAGAAAGTAACCCGTATTCAAACAGTTTAATTCCCCCGGAAGTATCAGGGCCGATTATTATAACGGTAAAGCCCGTCGGCAGTCCTGCGGGTTTTCGCCACGGCTCTGATGTTCCTCGTGCCTGGTTCTCATCTGTCGATAGATGGCATTCTTGTGTTCGGTTAGGCTCTTGACTTCAGCCCGTCAATTTCTTCCACTTCCTGATTTTAGTACGGAAACTTGTAAACGGCGCGACAGTATTGACTTGAATCCATTTCCAGATTGGCCAATTGGAAGAAGTGGATGATGCCCATTTACGACCGCCGGGCAAGAATACTTCGTCTTCAGTCAGCATGTTCAGAAAGGCAACGATGTCGCTGACTTTTTCGGAAAAGAGGACGGACAGCTCGGAAATTGAATAGTTTGCGTATTCCCGATAGAAATTCTGATACAGACCGCCCAAAGCATTCCATTTGAACCCCGGAACAGGCATGACGGCAGCTTTTCCGTTCTGTTCTTTTTTCTCCCATTCGAGGAGCAAAGACATCCAGCCCAGTTGATAAGCGATCATCTGCGCCGGCGTTCGGTCCACGCTTTCTATTAGCGTATCTTTGTCCGCATTCGCCACATCAGCAAATTCATGGATGAAAAGATTGGCACTTTTATTTATTGCGTCGATAAGTTTCTGTTTGTTTTCATATTTCTGCATATAGCACCATCCCACCACCTTTCATCAAGGCTTTGTATGTCTACGGAGCGCATTTCCTCGCCATCCTATTTATCGCCTTCCTATTTATCGCCTTGGCGACGGCAAGAGTCATTATGCTGTCGTCGGTCGCCAAGCAGCCATCACCGAACAGTTCAAAGTCCTTGCTCCTGTAGATATTGAATTCAACGACACCTACGACGATATCGCCGATGATTGCTCCAAACATAATGGCGTCCCCTCGTGCTTAATTTAAGCGTATCTCAACCAACCGCATAGGTGGTTATCCAACTGTGTCCGTTATTGCTTCCCAGTCCTTACCCAAGTCGAGCGTTCTCAGGCTGATGCGGTTGCTGCCAATCGTCAAATCTTCGTCCGGGGTAATGGCTTCATCGCTCATAGCGTAGAGCAGAACTCCCACCACGACCAGTTATCCACCTTCTACGGCGTTCGCTGATTTTCTTTTGTCAAAATGCTATCAAAACTATGTTATCAACTTTAACTTAATTGCTTAGACTGGCGAGATGTAACACGTTTTTCCTCCCTCAGTATTTCTTTCAGATCAAAGCCTTGTGATTTTAAATATTTCGGAGAACGGTTTCTCATTCTTATGCGCATGGATAACTCTTTGTCAGCAAGCAGCTTTTGTATCTCTTTCTCTGTTAAACACCCCGTCAAAACAGCCATGTTTATGGCGGCGGAAAAATCAAAATCATTTTCAGGTGATTCAATATATTTATTAATTGTTAAGTTCATCCCCTCGATATTTTGAAAGATTGTTTTCTGCAAATCAGGTGTGCAAATACTAAATAGTCCCCATGAAACCATTCGCCTCGATCCAATAGAAAGACAATTGCTTGTCCACAATTCAGCAAGCCTTTTTGCAATAGAAGGAACGATCGTTTTAGGTATGGCGTCCATTTCTTCATAGCCCGACCAACATATACACCACGCAGCAGAAAAAATACGCAACTCATCATCTGTTTGAAGTAGTTCATCAATATGATGATATATTCTTTCAATTAATTCAGTGTCTTCAGCTTCAATTATAGCACGTTGCGTATTACGAGAATTTCGCGAATGATGACGAAATGCAAATAACATCATCTGTAATGCACCCGTGACCTGCTTTTCGCAATCTTCACTCTCCAATAGACACGAAACATTAGATAATCTTAAATCGTCCCTGCACAATATTTCCTGTATATCTTCCCAAGCAATCATAAATTCCGATAAATTACTTTTGTAAAGTCTATTAAATACTATTCTCCTGATAGTTTCCTGAAAAATGCTGCCGTACTTGCTTTTTAATATTATCTCATAAATATCACGAGCGCCAACGCGGTTTTCAGTGCCTCTTTGATTGTCGATTATTTTTTTGCACTTTACGACAGAAATAATGGCCCTTTCCAATAGTTCTTGGCTCATAGGCACTTCAGAAGCTATGCAATTTGCAAGATGAAATGGAGCTAATTGACTTTTGTCCTCCTGCTGTGCACTGATGCCTTTTTTGTCTATAAGTTCATCACTAAGGGATACTAAATATTCAACCACTTCTTTTGCATATCGTCCCATAAGAACAGCAGTTAAAGGAATGACTTCTTTCCAATGCTCTTCATTAATATGCGGTTTTAATACATCAAGTTGTGTAGAATCATATAAGCCAGGAACCCAACCTTCTGCAACAGATTTTGCAGTTAAGTATTCTTGAAAGCTTAAATGGGAAAATTCATAAGATGGAACCAATTGTCCTCTTTCATTTTCTTCTAATCCCACCTGAATTAATAGGCTACTACGTTCCTCAACTTGATCAATGAATTTGGACGCAGATACTTTTGTGTAGCTTAACAATTCTGGTAACGAACTTCTTGCGTCATTAATACATCGCTCTAATGCATCCTTACTGATTGTTTGCCGTCCTTGCAAGGTTATCGAATATGCTACGTATGCCAATTGAGGCTCGGTTTCATCAATGTCGAGCCTGTCATGCGCTACAGCATTCCATGTAACTAAAAATAATTTGATCATTTCGGCATATAGTTGACATTTTTTTGTGGGAAGATAGCCTACCCATCGTTTTACAAATAATAACGTTGTCAGCAACAATGGATTTTCTGCAAGCACGATTATTCTTGGATCATTAAAAATGATGTCGCAAACTTTTTCGGATTCTTCTTCGGGCTGTCCAGAATCCCCCAATACTGCTTGATGCCATTTCAGACTAAGCAAAGAAATTTGTTCATTATTGAAATCGGCAATTGAATATTGCTCGCAATAACTTGCCAGTGTCCCCGCCACCGCACGAAACCCGGCAATGCGGGAGGTGATAATCAAGTGAACTTTCGGATAAGTCGCAACAAATGTACGCAATTGATTGACAAAGCGAACTCGATAATTTTCGTTAGATATTTCGTCAAGGCCATCAACTAACAGAAGTGCACTCCCTTCTTGTAGCGCACTTTCCATAAGAGCATCAAATTCGTGACTATATCTTGTTATTTCTGCGCGATTCACAATGGATCCAATAATCTCCAAAACACTTTTCGTTGCATCATCTCCAAGATCTCTACAACGTATATATATTGGAAACCAGTTGCGATCAGGCAGCCCATCGTCGACTTTTAATCGGCGTTCAGGATACGCATAAGCCAATGCAATTCTACGAATTAAAGTGGATTTCCCGCCACCTGGCTTTGCAAGAATAGCTGCCCTTGAGGTTCTCTCCAAAACGCCTTTAATGATAGTTTGAGTCTCTATCAATTCGTTCTCTTTTGTATTGATAACTTCATAATCAAAATTTAAGGGAACAAAAATGTTTTCTAAATTAACTTTGACGGCACCAGCGTCTTTATCTGTTGGCATACCTTCAAACTGAATTTCCCCCAATTCGTTTTCTAGGTATTTAAAATAAGCATCTTGTGCTGCCTGTTTATTCAGTTCATTCTTTGACGAGGGGGTAAGATACGAAAGTTGCGAAAACGATACACTCTGTGACCGGGCCATGTCAATAACCAAATCCGAAATATTGTTGAGAAGGAGATTTCCATCTGCATGAACAAGAGCATAATGTGTAGCAGTCTGTTTCGGAGCCACTGAATAGTACAAAACCCATATCCAACCTTGCTCACAAGCAATCAAATCTACATCTTTACATAATAAATAAACCTTTGTCCCGCGTCTGTTTAACTGCATTTTCTAACGAGCAAAGTACATTTCCTTGGATTAACTCTCGCACAATTTCACTTGGGCCAAGGAGTACAATTTCATTTTCGTGAGTTCGTATATGTTTGCGCTCTTCTTCCTGCGCAAGTGCTGTTTCTGTAAATCCAGACTTCGAAACAAAATAGCCTATTATGCTACTACCGTCAGCCTCAAACTTCCCCTTCTCAACATCAAGACTACCAACAAACTTGTTGATATTTTTGCCACCCACTTTATTCTTAAGCGTCTTGCTTTCTACAATCGCAACCCTTTTCTCTGTGCGGTGTTGCAGAATCATATCAATCTCTCGCCCAGACTTCTGAATATTATAGTGGGGTTCACCAAACCCAAGCGCATGGAATACATCACAAACCAAGCGATTAAAAAGGTCACCCTTTTTGTTTTTACTTTTTTCCAAGACAATAATATCCCTAATTCTCATTTGTCCCATTAAAGGATATCTGCGAGTCATTGAAGATTTTACTACTCCCGGAAAAGCTTTGTCTTTTTTGTTGTAACTAACAAAGAAATCCTTTTTATTCATGAACTACACCTCGACTTCACTTTGAGTCCATTTTAATCATATGCACATTCTTTTTATCATTAGCTTTTTCACTTCAACCATCTTTCGGTTTATCTATATTAGAAGGAATTACCTAGGCATTGCCGAAACGAACCGCTCCCGGTATGCGGCGGCCCTTGGCGCACAGCAGCTACAACTGACGAGGCGTCACTACCCATTTTTCAGCCGCTTCTTTTGTCGTCATTCCGTTCATTATTTTAGAATCTCCCTGGAAAGATATGCTGTTATCATTATATCGACAAAGCGAAATATAGACAATCAATAATTGCAATATGATGCAAAAAGGGCTGCTGAACGTCCAAAAATATTTTTCACCGTGTTCGAAATCCAACCATAATTTGTTATACTACACAAATACCACCCGGTGGAATTCGCTGCGCAGATGCATAAGCGCTTCGTCTTTACCATCCCTTCATCGACGAAAACGGGCGGCTGTCACGACTCCTGATGAATACCGCTCTTATTCAGGACGGGTATATGCCGGCGGTTATCCCACCGGTGCTGCGGCAGGAGTATATCAGCCTGCTGGAGCGAGCACATAAGAATGACCGGCCGTTTATGGACTTTATTGCCGAGCGGGTACTGGAATCAGAAAAAGAGATCATGCGCCTGCTGCACATCCCATTTCCCAAGCTGCCATAAAACGAGTAGGTATCCAGATAGTTTAGGCTATCTGATTTTTTGTTGCCATTGTGTTGCCACGAGGTTTACCTGTTTCGTAGGCAAGTAATGATGTCAGAAGAGCTATACAGTACACGCAGTACCGTGACACAATCTTCCTCCACCACATAGATGGCGGAGTAGTTGTCCACCAGCAGCTGTCTAAGCCTCAAGTCACCCTCCGGCTGGGACTCAAATAGCCTGCACCGCTCCGGCAATACATTCAGGGACTCGATACCATTCGCAATGCGGTCGTATTGTTTCATAGCCGTGTCCGGGGCTTTTAGCTTTTCTGCAATATATTCGTAAATTGCATCCATGTCAGCCAACGCTTTGTCGGTGATTTTTACCTGATACTGCTTCATCTGTGCGCTTCCCGAAACTTGGCAAAGGCGGCGGAGGCATCCTGTGTATTGCCTTCCCTCATATCCTCATAGCCCGCCAACAACTCCGCACGAAGCTGCTCCACCGTCATTGTATCCGCGTCGACGGCGGCAGGCGCTTTGGGCAAGGATACATCAAAGGGAATGCCGCCGGTCAGAGTAATCTGCCGTAAAAACATATCCACAGCGGTAGCCATAGGAACGCCCAACTGTTTCAAAACATCTTCGGCCTGCTTCTTAATTGTGGGATTTACCCGCAGATTCAAGGTCGTAGACTTTTCCATACCATCAACCCCTTCGCCGATATTGTAACGCAATTTGCGTTACTCGTCAAGGGCACCTTTAAAAATTAAATGGATCCCCATTTAATACGCTATATTATGGTGAGCTATTGTCATCTTTGCGCCCTGAAGGACCATTGCCGTCTCAGCATATTCTCGATTAACCTCGGTATTGTATTATTCATTTTGTGTTCTCCTTCAGTTAGCTCTCTAATGAAAAAATGTTGCCAAATCGTTGCCACGAAGCGGCTCAGACCTCAAAAAGTCCAGTGTTTACGGGCTTTTTTCGTCCGCTGAAATTACTCCCACTCGATTGTTCCCGGCGGTTTGGAGGTGACGTCGTAGAGCACTCTATTGATCCCCGGCACCTCGCCAACGATCCGGCCGGCTATCCGTCCCAGGAGATCATGAGGCAGGCGCGCCCAGTCCGCGGTCATCGCATCTTCGCTGGTAACCGCACGAATTACGACCGGGTGAGCGTAGGTACGCTCGTCCCCCATCACCCCGACGCTTTTTACTGGAAGCAGAACAGCAAAATACTGCCAGATCTCTCGCTCCAACCCGGCGCTCTTGATTTCCGTTCGCAGGATATAGTCGGCTTCCCTGACCATAGCCAGTTTCTCCTCGGTGATCTCGCCGAGAACCCGCACCGCCAGACCTGGCCCTGGGAAAGGCTGACGCCAAACAATGTCTTCTGGCAGCCCGAGTTCCAATCCAACCCGGCGCACCTCATCCTTGAAAAGCAGGCGCAGCGGTTCCAGCAAACGCAGTCTGATATCCTCAGGAAGCCCCCCCACATTGTGATGGCTTTTGATCACCGCGGCCGTTGGAGTACCTGATTCGATAACATCCGGGTAGAGGGTCCCCTGCAGGAGAAATCCCAGTTCCCCGAGGCGGGCGGCCTCCTCCTCAAAAATCCTGATGAACTCATGCCCAATTATTTTGCGCTTTTTTTCCGGGTCAGTGACTCCGGAGAGCTTGGTCAGGAAACGCTCCCCGGCGTCGACCGTGATCATCTTAACGCCCAGCTTTTCCCGCATCGCCTCTTCGACCTCTTCCCGCTCTCCCTTGCGCAGCAAACCATGGTCGACGAAGATACAGGTCAGCTGATCGCCGACGGCGCGGTGGACGAGAGTGGCGGCCACAGTGGAATCCACGCCTCCGCTTAAAGCCCCGACAACCTTGCTGCTGCCGACGGTTTCCCTGATCTGCTCAATCTGTCCGGCTATAAAGGACGCCGGCGTCCAATCCCCTTTGCAGCCGCAGGTTTTATAAAGAAAGTTCTGCAAGATATTCTTCCCATAGGGGGTGTGCTGTACCTCCGGGTGGAACTGCACCCCGAACAGGCGGCGTTTTTCATCGAACATAGCAGCCACCGGAGTCCCCGGCGAGGCGGCGGCAACGGAGAAACCCGGAGGAGGCGACTCCACCAGATCCCCGTGACTCATCCAGGCAGGCATCTCCTGAGGTAAACCCTGGAAAATGGCATCCTGCTTGAGTATAGTAACCTGAGCGCTGCCGTATTCCCGCCTTTCCCCTTGTCGGACAATTCCTTTGAGGAGCGAAGCCATCAACTGCATCCCGTAGCAGATGCCGAGCACGGGAACCTCCCCCCCGAAAATATGAGGGTCGCACTGCGGCGCGCCCTCGGCATAAACGCTGGCCGGCCCCCCTGAAAGCACCAGCCCCAGCGGTCGTTTTTCCCGAAGCTCCTTCCACGCCGCGCTATGCGGAACTATTTCACAGAAGACACTCGCCTCCCGGATGCGCCGCGCGATAAGCTGCGTGTACTGACCTCCGAAATCTATAACTAAAATCAGCTCCCGCTCATTCATATACTGTTCTCCTCTCATTTTTCTGCAGGGATGGATTAATTATATCACAAGCAGGAGCCGGCCACTAACCATTAATTCAGCTTTGCAGCGCACCTTTCCCGCAGGCAAGGGGTTGCTTCCCTCCACCTAAGAAGCGTATATTTGTCCGTAGGGTCTTAAGGAGGCGGGGATTAGTTTTTGGAAGCGACCGTTTATAATCTCCTGCGGGCTGCCCCCGAAATAACGGCAGTATTCCCGCACATAGCGCCCGATAATTTCCCTGTCGCGCTCATCCGGCGGGCAGATCTCTACTTCTCGCCCCACCTGGTGTTCCGCCAGGCGACCCCGCAGGTAGATCACCCCGCCGTGCATACCGACGCCTATGTAGCGGGCACGATGCGGTTCATCCTCCTGCAAGTTTAAACCCAGCAGCATTACTATGCCTCCGGCCATGTATTCTCCCAAAAAATCCTGAGATGTGCCTCCCACGGTCAGCACAGGCACTTTGTCCTTGTATTCCTTCATATGAATAGCGGCGCGATAACCCACGTTATCTCTGATAAATATTTGACCGCCCCGCATAGACATGGCAGTCACATCCCCCGCCCGGCCATGCACGACAATTAACCCGTCGTCCATCGTATTCCCCACGCCGTCCTGGGCATTGCCCTGCACAGTGATGCGATGGCCGTTTAAAAAGGCGCCCAGATCATTGCCTGGAAATTGATTTACTTCAATACATATTTTCTCATCTTTAAAAGGCGAATACAGCCGGGTGCCGATGTACCTCTGTCCAAATACGTGATTTATGACCAACTCTGAGCTGCCCCTCCGCACGGCTTCCCTGAGCAAATCAGTTAGCTCCTTGTGCTTCAGCCCGCGGGCATCTATCACCGCCCGACAACCGGCGGTTTTCACCCTTGTTTCGTAAAGAATATGCACAGGCTGCACATCTTCTAAAAAAATATCGCGATAACCGAACTTAACATTAAAGCCGTTCATTTTATCACTCCCCCGCTCCCTTTACGCCCAGCACATTGAGCTCCCATTCCTCGAGTCCCAGACCGCGCAGATGCTCGCGGTTGCCCCGCAGGCTTTCTATGGCATTTACACCCATCCCGCCCAGTATCTCTTGAATTTCATGTTCCCAGCTCCTCAAGAGATTGGACAGCCTGCGGCTGGTCAATTCAGGATTCAACCGCTTGGTCAGGAAGGGATCCTGAGTGCAAATCCCCCAGTTGCACTTGCCGGTATGACACTTGTGACATAGGGTACAGCCCATCGCCACCAGAGGGGCGGTAGCCAGATATACGGCATCATCCCCCAGGGCAATGGCTTTAATGGCATCTGCAGAAGAACGAATGCCCCCGGCGGCTATGACCGAGCATCTGTTGCGAATGCCTTCATCTCGCAGCCGTTTATCCACTGCTGACAGGGCGAGTTCAATCGGTATTCCTACGTTGTCACGGGTAACTAGAGGCGCCGCGCCGGTGCCTCCCCTGAAACCGTCGATGGCTACGATATCCGCCCCTGCCCTGACAATCCCCGAAGCGATAGCCGCCACATTGTTCACCGCCGCAATTTTTACTGAAACCGGCTTGCTATAATCGGTAGCCTCTTTCAAGGCGTAGATCAACATGGACAGATCTTCAATCGAGTAGATGTCATGCTGGGGCGCCGGAGACAGAGCATCCGTGCCCCGGGGGATCATCCTGGTTTGGGCAATATAGTCCGACACCTTTTCCCCGGGCAGGTGTCCCCCGATACCCGGCTTAGCTCCCTGGCCTATCTTGATTTCAACGATCCGGGCACAGTTCAAATAATCCTCATCCACCCCGAACCTGCCGCTGGCGCACTGTACAATGGCGTGATCAGCATACTCGCCGCGCATTTCCACAGGCAAACCGCCCTCACCGGTATTGAACAACACGCCTGCCTCTTTCGCCGCCATGGCTAAGGATTTAAAGGCCGGGTAACTGATCGCTCCCAGGGACATGGCGGAAAACAGCAAAGGCATTCGCAGAGGCACGTTGGGAGGAAACTCGGAGGCTAAGCGCGCCTTGCCGCCATTAAATTCAATCTTTAAACTATCAGGCTTGCGCCCCAAAAATGTTTGCAGTTCCATAGGCTCCCGCAGGGGATCAATGGAAGGGTTGGTTACCTGGGAAGCGTTAAGCGTCAGGTGATTCCAATAAACCCGATATGGCTTATCATTGCCGCTGCCCGTCAAAACTACCCCGCCCGTAGCGGCCTGCTTTTTCAGGTTCTGCATTTGATCTCTTGTCCAGCTCCCATTAGGGCGGTAATCAGCCAAACGGGGGCGCACATAGAGCGCATCGGCAGGACAGAGCATGACGCAGCGCTGGCACCCCACACAGTCTTTTTCAGTTGTAAAAAATCTATTCAACTCAGAGTCGAAAAGATGTACCCCATTGGCACACTGCCGCTCACACACCCGGCAGCGGATACATCTGTCCTCCCGCCGTTCAACGATAAATTCCGATAATATGTAGGGATACATATAGCCCACCTCAAATGGATTTATTTAAACTCTGCAGGTGTTCCCGGGTATGCAGCCTGACCACTACCGGTTCACCGCCGTTAGGTGTCCAGACCCTCTCCAGATCCGGACATACCGCCCGGATCGCCGCTTCCTCCGAAGATAAAAACACCAGTTCTCCCTTAGCCCCTGCGGTGAGAGGACGCAGTCTGATGCGATCCGTAAGACCGATCATTTCATTATGATGAGCGACTATCACCGTGAAGGGACCGTTCATCAGCAGGGGAGCATAGACCATGCGCAGCGCGGTATACAGTTCTTTATCGCCGTCATCCATACGGCCAACGGCATCCCACATCGGCGGTGCGAATATCTTCGCCGCCACTTCAATCGGCAGCCCCTGGCGCCGCATCAATAAATCCACCGCATAAGCCAGCACTTCGCTGTCTGTGTATAAAGTACAGTAATAATTATGCATTTCCAGGAAACGGCGGTTGGCGCCATAAGACGAAAGCTCTCCATTATGCACCACCGTCCAGTCCAGTATGCTCAGCGGGTGCGCTCCGCCCCACCAGCCCGGCGTATTGGTGGGAAATCTACTGTGCACGGTCCATATATAACCCTGATAGAGCTGATCCAGCATAAAATAATCAGCTATTTCCTCAGGAAAACCGACGCCTTTGAAAACCCCCATATCCTTTCCCGATGACAAAACATAGGCATCCTCGATATGGCTGTTCAGATACATCACTTTACTGATCACATACTCTTCGTCGGATAGGTCTTCCTCCGCCCTGCTTTTTTGCAAAGCGACGAAATACCGCCAGGCCAGAGGAGAAGCGAACAAGCGGATATCCGGGTTGGTGGGTATTTCCTCATCAAACACCATGTAGAAATACTTCTTTAGAAAAGCTTCCACCTCTTCTTTGGCCGTTAGATTGCTGTTCTGATAAATAATGTGCAGGGCATAATAATCCCTGTATTCGGGGTACAGCCCGTAAATAGCAAATCCGCCGCCCAAGCCGCTGCCCCGCACCTTCATGTTTTTTATGGCGTCAATAGCCATGCGGCCCCCAAATCTAACGCCTTCGGTATTCATTACTCCGAATATTCCGCAGGCATCCATCTCTTTGTCCGGCACGTACCTCTCGCTCTCGTAATTTTGTCGTACCAGCATTTATACCACTCCTAAAATGACGTCACCTTGCAGCAGTTCCCAGCGCAGCGCTTCCGGCAGATCTGCGTAACCAAAATCGCTCTTCAACAGCGCCTGCTGGAAATCCCGCACGTCGATCTTACGTCGCATCAAATTTAGAAATATACCTGCTCTGGCTATGTTGCCGACCAGTATAAAACCTTTGATATGGCCTTTTTCAGAGATGATAAACTTCCGGTATATTCGGCTGTCCCGCTTATATTCTTTTATTACTCTCAGACCGTCTTTCTGGTTCGAGCCGGTCAGATTGATACCGGCATTGATGATGTTAACGCCAAAAAAATGCATGGCATTCATAGCGGCGCCCTGAACGAACACCTTTTCGATACCGGCCATGTTAAATCCGGCGATGCGGCCGCCCAGGTATGCGTTGGGCCACAGCGGCAGATTTTGTTCGGTTCCGGTAACGAAGTTATAGATTGAGGCGCAGTCGCCACAGGCAAAGATGTCCGGTACCGTAGTCTGCATTTTCTTATTCACTACGATTCCCCGCTCAACCTCTATGCCCGTACCCTCGGCCAGCTCCACCCGGGGGGCTACCCCTGCCCCTACAATGAGCAAATCACAGGGTATGCTGCGGCCATCTTTTAAAGTAACGCTCTGCAATCGCTCCGCTCCCTGCACCCGTTCAACCGCGCTGCTTAAATATAAGGTTACTCCGGCCTTTTCCAGGGCGTCTTTCACCAGTTCAGATGCTGTTTCATCCACCGCCGACGCCAGCAGCCGGTCGGCCAACTCTACCACATGCACATCGATACCCCTTTTGTGCAGCGCCTCGGCAGCCATCAGGCCGATTACCCCGCCCCCAAGTACAAGGGCAGACTTGGCAACGGCCAACTCTTTCTCTATACCCAGCAGATCAGGCATGCTGTGAAAACTGTACACATTTTGTTTATCAATCCCGGGGATAGGCGGGCGGATCGGTTCTCCGCCGGCGGCTATCAGCAGCTTGCCATATCCCAACCGGGTGCGGTCGGTCAGGTTCACCAGCCGCTCCTGATTATCGATTTTTACCGCCCGCTGACCCTTAAAAACGCTCACGCCGGCACGGTCATAAAAATCTAAGGGACGGTAATAAAGTTTATCCCGGCCGATTTGCCCGCTCAGGCAATAAGGGAGCAAAGCCCTTGAGTATACGCGGTAATCTTCTTCAGCCACCAGGCCTATTGTGCCCTCCTGATCCACACTCCGCAAGCACTCTATACAACCCACAGCGCCGGCGGAGTTGCCTATAATCAGATAATCAAAATCACATGCATCTCTCATCGATGATCTCCCCCACATCTAATCAGCTGTCTTCATATGTCAGCGCTTCGTTGGGACAATGGCTCACGCAGTATAAGCTATCCAGCCCGGCGCAAAGATCGCATTTAATAATGCCCCTTTTCTGGGGGTTGATCAAGATGCTGCCATAGGGACAGGTTAGTACACAGCTATAACAGCCCACACAGCGGTCCGCATCATAGATCACCCGTCCTGACTGCGGGTCTTTGGATAAGGCTCCGCTGATACAGGCGGCTACACAGTCCGGCTCGGCACAGTGTCTGCACTGCAAAACAAAGGTAAGCGGCAGTTTTTCCTCCACAACCAACCTGGGCAGCGGTTTATCCACTTCGTAAAGGAATGCCTTAATGATATGCTTTGACTTGGAGTGGGCCACGGCGCACCATATTTCACAGAGGTGACAACCCATACAAACCTCTGGTTTTGCCTTAATTCTGCCCATTATGCTCTCCCTCCCATCTAAAAATCACTGCTGTGGAATCGTGCATGTTGCCCGGCGCAAAATAAAAACGCCCACAAAGTATAGTCTTCATTAAGCGAGGAAGACATTCCAAGCAATACTTCGCGGGCTGCACTGCCCTTTCCAATTTAGCGTACTCATCATTGAGCCGCCAAAAAAACGCCCTCATAACTTGCCGCACGCAAATCATTGGGACGCCGTTGTCCGTAAGTAGCTGTTTTATATTGTTCATCTATTATACTGATCTGCGAGAAAAAAGCAAGCTATATCGAACTGAGATCATGCAAAAATACTGTATACAACACGCGCAATACAGGATATTCCATGCCACAAGAATATCAATGGGTTTTATTTGCTCTAGATAAGAACCACAGCATCTGATCAAGTACCGTATTAAGAGGTCAGGCGATGCTCAGCACATTTTAGAGATGATTATTCTTTTGCCATCCCCCGAGATTTCGCCCTTCCACGCCCCTGCGGCAAATTCCGCCTCCAACCAAGGCGGCACGTGGCTACAAATAACTTCCAATTCGAAAAACTCTCCCCGGCGCAAAAATGGCCGCAGTACCTGCTTGGATGTGATGCCGCCGCCGCTTTCCTGAATTTCTTTAATGGAGACACGGTAGCGTCCCGCGCCGATCTCTACCGGTGCCGGAACCACCGCAGCCATATTTTTTTGCTCTTCGCTCTGTTCCTTTTCCTCGTAGGACAGGATATAGTCTAAAAAATATTGAGGGTTTCCCCCTATCTCCCAAACCGAACATTTTGATTTTTCCAGTTCGAAATAAGGTATTCCGCTAACTGTATAGCCCACGAAAACCCTGCAGTCGCCCATAAAATCGAGTATTTCACCCATCATCCGGCGCAGCCCGCTCAGACCCTCCTCAGCGGCAGGGTTAAACTCTTTTTCCCGACAGGCTTGCCAATTACCTTGTCCCTTACGGTAGATCACCAGTTTACCCGGATCGTACAGCGAGATCGTAAAACCATGTTTGTCAACATACGCCGCTATATCATAACACACCGTTAAAACCTCCTTTTGCCGCCGCTTTTCGCGTCCTGTCGCAGCCGCCGCAATCACCGGCCGGTCGCCTGCCTGCGCTACTGAATTCTAGGAAGCGGTCTTCGCCGAGCAGGCCAATGGCGTCGGCCCGGCACTGCTTGCAGTGGCGCATTTGCCGTATATCCCTGCCGCAAATTTCACGCATGCGGTGAAGTTTTGCGGGGTCAGTTGGGGCAAATTCCTCAAAAACACTGCCCGGGGCGGGCGTCAGCGGCATAATGTTGGTCATGAATGCCCCCAGGTCTTTGGCCAATCGCGCTATATCAGGAATGCATTCGTCATTTATACCCTCAACCATTACAATGTTCACCTTGACCAGTACCCCGTGCCTGGTCAGACATTTGATGCCTTTTTGCTGGTTTTTTTGTAATATTTCCGCTCCTGCTTTCCCCCTGTAAACTTTATCCCGGTAATTAACTCTCCTGTATATCTTTGCTCCCATAATGGATTCAAGGCAATTTACGGTTACGGTTACATGCTTGACGCCCAGTTCTACGATCTCCCCAGCGTATACAGGCAGCATCAAACCATTGGTGGATAGGCAGAAAATAATCTCCCGATCGACTTCTTTTATCAGCTCAATGGTTCTCCTGACGCGCTTCCAGTTGGCCAGAGCGTCTCCGGGCCCGGCTATACCAACCACGCTGAGATGATCGATTTTATCCCGCGCCAGCAAGAATTTGTTCCGGGCAGCCTCGGGGGTAAGCACATCGCTTGTTACTCCCGGTCTGCTCTCGTTAACGCAATCATACCTGCGATTGCAATAGTTGCAGCTGATGTTGCACCAGGGTGCCACCGGCAGGTGCATCCGCGCGTATATATGATCCACTTCGCAACAGTAGCAGGGGTGCCGGCCGGTCATTTCCAGAGTTCTAATATCCGCCTGCACGGTCCTGGTGCCGCTTACACAGCCAAAGCCCAATTTATTCACCTCACCTCTCCGTGTAGTGCCGTTTCTTCCCGGATTTTTCGGTAAAATTTTCGGTACATGGCGGCACGATAGTCGTTATGCCTTTTTTCCAAAATGGTGTTGACGACACGGTCCAGAAAAATGGTAGTACCGGCATAGCCCGTTGAAAGCAGTCGCTGACCGCCTACCCGGTCGTGGATAGGAAAGCCCAGCCTGACGAGGGGGAGACCTTCTTTCTCAGTTAGGTATTTGCCGTCGGAATGCCCGATGGCTATATTAGCCCCGCTCTCTCGGCATGCCTTACGGATGCGAACAAAATCAGTCTCTTCCAGAAAATGCACTTTCTGCGGACATTCCGCTATAATGGGGCTTAACAATTGTTCCAATTCGTTGCTTTTGCTGCCCGTAGCCAGCACCGCTGGGTAGAGTCCGTTTTCCGCACAGGTGCGGGTTACGGCTAAAACGAGTTCAGGTTCACCGAACACCGCTGCGCTCCCCTGGGCGCTGTACTTATGGGCGTCCACCATACAGTCCAGCAAGCGGCCTCTCTCCATAGCCAGCGTTTGAGGCACGCTGCTGCTGCCGCTTAATTCCATCAGCAGGCTTACAAACATATCCGTTGCCTCTATACCCATAGGTATGGGCAGGTTATACAGCGGCACCCCGAATTCCGATTGCAGGTAGCAGCCGGGCGACAGTTTTTCTTCAACAGTAAGGCCAAATTGAATGGTGGCCGTCGCCCCCGGCATACGACGAATGGCTTCTATAGAGGTCCCTCCCGGGGGAATCTTGGTGTACGTCCGGGCGATAGGTCGGTCCAGGGTATCGGATATGTCCGGTAGCAGCGTATAACGCAGATCCACCAAACTGAGTATGCGTTTGATTTCCCGAATGTCCGCGGGGCTAAGGTTGGGCGCTATGATATTTACACCGCCATGATTTTTGGTAGGCAGGGCCAAATGGGACACCATACTTTTCACCGCCATCCAGTAGCCCTCGCTGTGGGCGCCGCCGTACCCAGGAGTAGGAACCGCTACCAGGGAAACGCCCTCCGGCCTGCGCTGCTTCAAGTAATCCCGAGCGATTCCCTCCACATCGTCCCCAATGGTTTCCGCCAGGCAGGAGGTGAGTATGCCGATTAACCGGGGCTGGTAGACCTTACGGATGTTATCCAGCGCATGAAACAGGTTCTGTGCCCCGCCGTAGATGGTCCCTTTTTCGTTTAATGAGGAGGAACCTACATCGATGGGCTCGTTAAAATGTTCGGCGATGTGCCGGCGCATGTAAGTGCTGCAGCCCTGAGAGCCGTGGATGATGACCATGGCGTCCTCAATGCCCTTAAAGGGCAATATGCCGCCCATGGGCATGCACATACTACAGGGGTTGCTGTTAATACTGCGATAAGTCGCTGTTTGACTTTCAGATGCCGGCATAAATTCCACCTCCTGTCCCTCTGGCATATTTCCAAACCGGCGAGCAAACCGTGTCTTGAACTTCTCTGGCAAAGTTTACAGCGCCCGCATAGCCGCTCAAGGGGTGTTTGCGGTCATGATTGTGGTCGATGAACGCCACCCCCAGCTTATAAGCCAGGGGCCTTTCTTTCACTCCCCCGACCAGTAAGTGAGCGCCCTTTTCGGTCATAAACCGCTCCAATTCGGAAGGGTTGGCGTCATCCAGTATAACCGTTCCGTTATCGGTAATATCGTGCAGTGTTCGGTAATCCTCTTCTTGGCCGGTTTGGGTGCCGACCATCACAACCTCGATGCCCAGTTCTCTGAACTGTTTGATTAACGAAATAGCCTTAAAACCGCCGCCCACATAAATGGCCGCCTTCTTATGCCTGAGCTTTTCCCGATAGCTATCTATTTGCGGCTTCACAGCGGCGCTCTCGCGTTGGATGAGTTCCTCCGCCAGACGCTTCATCCGTAAATCCTTGAAAAATGCAGCGATGCTGCGCAACGAAGCGGAGGTATCCTCCACACCCAGGAAGGAAACCCGCAGGAAAGGGATGCCATAAATTTCATCCATTCGCCGGGCCAAATAGCCCATTGAGCCGGCGCACTGAACGATATTCAGCGACGCCCCGGCAGCCTTTTTTATGTTGCCGCATTTACTGTCCCCGGTAAAAACCGTGTTCACCTCCACGCCGATTTGCCGTAAGTATTCAGTAATAATCCAGGCCTCACCGGCCAAATTAAAGTCTCCCAGGTAGTTGACGCTTTTCGTCTCGTGTTTTTTGCCGGATGAGCAGTCCGCGCTGCGCGGCTCGATAAGCCGTAACAGCGTATCACATGCCGCCCGGTATCCCGCGGATTTGTTGCCGATAAAGCCGCTGGACTGGACTGGTATCACCGGGATTTCGTGCCTGCTGGCCGCTTTTTTACATACCGCTTCCAAGTCATCGCCGATTACGCCTACCACACAGGTGGCATATACAAAAACCACCGGCGGGTTATACCTTTCCGCCAGTTCGTCAATGGCCCGGGCCAGTTTTCTTTCTCCGCCGAAAATAATATCGTTCTCTTTCAGGTCAGTCGAAAAACTATTGCGGTAAAGTTCCGATTCACTGCTGAGGCTGCCCCGGACATCCCAGGTATAGCTGGAGCAGCCTATCGGGCCGTGTACCAGGTGGACGGCGTCGGTAACCGGGTTCAATACCACCCTGGCCCCGCAGTATACGCAAGCCCGCTGGCTGACACACCCCGCAATACTGTCGGTATCGCACCTAAGCTGGTTCTTCCTCTGCCCTCCCTTGATCAGTATGGAGGCTTCCCTTTCCTCTACTAGGCAACCCTTTTTCAGGTGACCATCAGGTGTAGCCAACGACATGTTCTCTACCTCCCTTTACATAATCAATTCCAAATCTTCATCCGCAGCGTCACGGTCCTGGCGGTCCAGCAGGGCATTGCTGATCATCTCCACCAACCGCAAGGCGCCCCGGTAACCCACGATAGGCAGATAGGAGTGAGCGCTGCGGTCCAAAATAGGAAATCCCACCCGAACAAATGGGATGTCTTCGGCCCGCGCAATATACTTGCCATAAGTGTTGCCCATTAACAGGTCCACAGGTTCGTTTTTAATCCACTGATGCAGTTCAAACAGATCTCCGGCCGCCTTAACCCGGCTCTCTACTCCTGCCACAGCCAACATTTCATTGATTTCTCTTTCAAAAACTCCCTTGGGCCCGCCCGGCGTACCGCTAGGGGTGCCGGTAAGCACGTGTACCGGCCGCATGCCCAGGCTTAAAAGGAATTCCGTTAAACCGATGAGGATATCAGGATCGCCAAAGAGAGC
This sequence comes from Thermacetogenium sp. UBA4966, assembly GCA_002397275.1. GTDB lineage: Bacteria > Bacillota > DSM-12270 > Thermacetogeniales > Thermacetogeniaceae > Syntrophaceticus. Next base: position 22,277 of record DHAA01000074.1, read on the forward strand.
TACTTTTTTTCCGTAAAAGTGGTAGTGTGTGTCGGTCATCACATCCACCAGCTGGCCGCGCTCTTCCTCCAGTTCATAGGGTATCTCTCGGGCAAATTTGCCGCGCAGTCTCATCAGAAAATCATCGGTAGCCTTGATGCCGATCGGTGTCTTCAGCGTAATGGCCGGTACCCGGCAGTTCCTTTCCAGCAGATGGGCCGGGCTGCCGGAAGCATAGTAACCCAAGGCAACCGTCATAGCGGAGTTTCCCGCCTCCCTGATATCATCCACCAGGGCTCCCCCGGCAGGATACATGTGAAATCTGCCGGTCATTGGCGAGTCCATGACTCCAGCAGTATCCGGAAAAATAATGAACTTGATGCCCATCTTTCCAGTCAGTCTTTTTATTTCCCGCATATCCCCCGGGTCGACAAAACCGGGGATGATATTAACCTGTTCCTCTTTTTCATTGGTGTCGGCCCTGGACAATTGAGCGATCATAGCCTTGACCATATTGCAAAAACCGGTAACATGCGACCCCTGGTAACTGGGGGTATGAGCGTAAATTACCACTTTGCCTGCGGGTATTTCGGCGGACTTGATGATCGTCGGGATATCGTCGCCAATAGTTTCGGACAGGCAGGTGGTGTGTACCGCCATGACATCCGGATTGTAAATGGCAAAAACGTTTTTGATTGCGGTTCTCAGGTTGCTCCCTCCTCCGAAGACCGAGGCGCCTTCAGTAAAAGAGCTGGTAGTGGCCATAACCGGTTCCCTGAAGTGCCTCGTCAGATGCGAGCGGTGATAAGAGCAACATCCCTGGGACCCGTGGCTGTGAGGCAAACAGCTATGAATACCTAGAGCTGCGTACATAGCGCCGAGAGGCTGGCAGGCCTTGGCGGGGTTAATAACGCCCCCGGACCGCTCCACTATTTCCTTTGGTGTGCAATCCAACATTAGACTACTCCTCCTTTATACCCGGATCAGACGAACGTGGACCAACGGCGCCCTCCAGCAGGGGTTTTCCCTTCCATGGCGGCGTGATATAGTTCAACGTTGGGGTAGCAAAACACATGGCCACGTCCCGGGCAAAATTTACCGCTCCCCGAAAGCCTGCATAAGGACCGCTGTAATCATAATTGTGCAGCTGTTTGGATGGTATGCCCATCTTTTGGGTTATGTATTTGTCCTTGATGCTGGAGGAAAAAATATCCGGTTTTAATGCTTTTATAAATTCTTCAGTCTCATAATGGTTCAGGTCGTCAACTATAATGGTGCCCTCATTCATATCCTCGATCATGCCTTTGTAGTAGTTCAGCGGTATCTCTTGCTTAAGCGCCTGCAGTCTCTGCGGCGATATCTTTAGCCGATAGCGGTTTTCATCAGGTGTTATGTGCAGTTCGGGGATGTTTTTGCTGTCCGCATCCGGTTTAAGATGCGGCAAAACACGCCTCCCTTCGTAGTCGTCCCGGTGGGCAAACTCATAACCCGCCAATACAGTGGTCACGCCCAGTTCCTCGTACAAGCCCTGATAATGGTGACCGCGGGATCCTCCCACAAAACAAAAGGCTGTTTTTCCCGAACAAATTTTGCGATATGGTTCCAGTTGCGGTTCAATCTCAGCCAGTTCTCTTTCTATAACTTTTTCGGTACGCGCCGTCAAACTCTCATCCCCAAAGTATTTGGCTATATTGCGCAGCGATTCGACGGTAGAGCGGATGCCGATGAAATTCACTTTCAGCCAGGGAGTACCGTATTTAACTTGCAGCATATCGGCGATATAGTTGATAGAGCGGTGGCACTGCACCAAATTCAGCTGCGCCACATGGGCATTTTTCAACTTTTCATAGGAACCGTTGCCGGTCATCACCGCCTGAATATGATAGCCTATATCGGTTAGTACTCTTTCCAGTTCCCAGCCGTCGCCGCCAATGTTATACTCCCCCAGAATATTGATCGTATATTTGCCGGGCGGTTCCTCCATCTCGCCCTCGCCGACGATTTTCTCCATTAACCCGTTATTGGCGATGTGGTGGCCTGCAGACTGGCTGACTCCTTTGTAACCCTCACAGCTATAGGCCGTGATATTGAGGTCATGTTTGGTTCGAGCCGCCCTGGCCACAGCCTGGATGTCATCGCCGATGAGGCCTACCGGGCAGGTGGCCGAGATAGTTATGGCGTTGGGTTTCAATATTTCCACCACTTCGTCGATCAAACGGGCCAGTTTTTTCTCCCCCCCGAAGACGATGTCACTCTCCTGCATATCAGTGGATACACAGTAAGCAAGGAAGTTCTTATTTGGTTGATCTGTCCTGGCTTTGTTGCGCCGGGTCAGCCAGCTATAGTAGCCGCAGCCGACGGGACCGTGCACGATGTTCACAATATCTTTGAGCGGTCCCAGCACCACACCCTTGCAACCGGCGAAGGCACAGCCGCGGTTAGTGACCACCCCCGGGATGCTCCGGGTATTGGCTTCTATTTCCTGTCGGTCCTGGTCGGGATCCCTGATCAGGATATGTTTTTTACGGTTGCGTTTCACCTTGGTGGGGTATTTATTCAGAATGTCCTCCAATACTTTTTCGCTGACGTTCACATTGATCGCTCCCCTTTTATTATTTGTGACACTCCTCTCCCCTGAAGAAATCTGAGTTATAGGAGATGTGTCTCCATTCCGCTAAATCGCCGCTTCGCCCCTCTCGCCGGTTCTTACCCTTACGGCATCACAAACAGGGCAAATGAATATTTTACCGTCGCCCTTATGGCCCTCTTTATTAATACCAATGATGGTATTTACCGCTTTATCTACCTCGCCGTCCTGGATCAGGATAGTCAACATGCGCTTGGGAATCAACCGGCTACCCTTGGACAGGCTGTCGGCAACAATATCAGCTATTTCCTCAGTGGCATCCATCTCACCCAGCAAAGAGAGATTAACGTGAATTTTACCCCGGCCCATTACTTTCATGGCATGCAGGCCGCAGATACCTATATCGGCCAGAGCCTTCTTGGTGGCGTTAACCTTATTCATCCGAATTATGGCAATAATCTCTTTCATGTCTGCCCTCCTTAACTGTGCATAGACTAAAGGCCTTTGGCACCGGTGCTGATCGTATACGCTTCCTCCACCGGAGTCACAAAAATCTTTCCGTCGCCGAAGGCTCCTTTCTCACCTGTCTTGGCAAATTTTGAAATGATGCTGATCACATCTTCTTTGTCTTTTTCGTCCTCTACAACCAACATCAGCATTTCTTTGGGTATTTCGTCATAGACGACTTCACCCACTGTCACACCGCGCTGTTTGCCGCGGCCCACCACATAAATCCGAGTTACCGCCGGAAAGCCGGCGCCGTTTAATTCAGCCAGTATGGAGTCGGTCTTTTCGGGACGCACAATGGCTCTGATCATTAACATCCAGTCATCACTCCTTACAAATAATATTCAGTCTTCGCTGTTGGAGTCAGAATCTCGCCTACAACGAGTCCAGCATGCCAAAGGTCATCAACAGTTCTTCCAGCCGCTCCTGTGTCATTGGTCTGGGTACCACAAACATATCGTTGCCGTCGATGTTGCGTGCCAGATTCCTGTACTCATCAGCCTGGGGCGCCATAGGGTCAAATTCGACAACGGTTTTTTTGTTGATTTCGGCCCGCTGTACAACATTGTCTCGGGGCACGAAGTAGATCAGCCGCGAGCCAAGTTCCTCAGCAAATGCCTCCAGCAGCTTATACTCATTGTCCACATTGCGGCTGTTGCAGATTATGCCGCCCAGGCGTACGCCGCCGGAATCGGCGAATTTCATGACTCCCTTAGAAATGTTGTTGGCAGCATAAAGAGCCATCATCTCACCCGAGGCGACAATATATATTTCCCTGGCCTTGCCTTCCCGGATAGGCATGGCGAAACCGCCACAAACCACATCACCCAGCACATCGTAAAACACGTAGTCCAGGTCCGGGGTGTAAGCGCCCAGCGATTCCAGCATATTGATGGAGGTAATAATACCCCGTCCTGCGCAGCCTACCCCGGGTTCGGGGCCGCCGGACTCGACGCATTTAGTACCCCCATAACCATCCCGCATGATGTACTCAAGGTCAATGTCTTCACCTTCATCCCGCAGAGTATCCAGCACGGTTTTCTGGTTCAGGCCGTGCAACAGCAGTCTGGTGGAGTCGGCCTTAGGGTCGCAACCCACCACTAATACCTTTTTACCCATCTCAGTAAGAGCTGCCACAGTATTTTGGGTGGTAGTGGATTTACCTATACCGCCTTTTCCATAAATAGCTATCTGTCTCACCGTTTCATCCTCCTCAACCATAGTAATAAAAAGAGACGTCAGCCCAAATCGACTGTTCTTCAACAGGTATGACACATTTTCGCAGGGAGGTCGGGCGCATAAAAAATTAAAAATTAATGGCGCCGGTAACGAAACACCGGCGCCATCGCCTGACCCAATCCCTTTTGATACTACGATGTATCAGCTGTTGTTGTTCAATTTAATTATTAAGCAAAATAATAAACGCCGACTCTCTTTGCCGGCGTCTTTGCCATCTCTACTCAGTACCGCAACGTACCACTTTATTTTGTTTATTTTAGACTGATCGAATCGATTGCAAATGAGGGACAAACAAATCTGGCTTACGAATAATATTATATTAAACTGCTGGAAAAAAGCAAGACATATATTGCAAAAATACTGTATACAACACCCGCAAAGACAGGCTATCCAGATTATATCTACATATCGGCCTCAAGTACAAATTATTACCGGCGTCCGCGCCGGACAGCCGGCCTGTCGCGCCTATAATAGTTGGTAAAATCTAGCGCTAAACTCGCGTATTCTATTAAAAATATTAAAATGTTTCTAAAAGGTATTGCATTTTAAAAACGTATGCATTAAAATAATTTTTGAAAATTGAATAGGTCGCTTAATACAACGATGTATTTTTATTTGGCAGTGGTGCCCGCGAACAGTTTAAAACAGCTTGTTTGTAGGCTTTTTAATTTAAACTATGCCAAGAAAAAGCGATGGTTCGGCAAAGAGGCCGGCACAAGGTATAATTATACCGGACATTGTGTCGGCCTTCTCATATCAATAAAGTGGCTATTAGAAGCAGTCATTAAAAATTTGAAAGGTGGTTTCAGTCATGGACAAGAAAGAGGTTATTGCCGAGGCAAGGGAAACAGGGGTTAAGTTTATCCGTTTGCAGTTCACCGACTTGCTGGGAGTGATGAAAAACGTAGCCATCACCATTGATCAGCTGGAAAAGGCTCTAGATGGGGAACTAATGTTTGACGGATCTTCTATCTACGGTTTCACCAGGATAGAAGAATCCGATATGTACCTGCGTCCCGACCCTAATACCTTCGTAGTGTTCCCCTGGCGGCCTAGAGAGGGCGGGGTGGCACGGCTGATGTGCGACATTTATAATCCCGACGGCAGTCCATTCGAAGGCTGCCCCAGGGTTGTCTTGAAGCACCAAATGGACAAGGCGGCGGAATTAGGCTATTCAATGCAGGTAGGCCCGGAGTTGGAGTTTTTCTTTTTCCATATAGATGAGAATAACGTACCGACCTTGAAAACACACGACAACGCCGGCTACTTTGATCTATCCCCCGTGGACCTCGGAGAGGAGGCCCGCAGAAACATAGTGTTAACCTTAGAAGAAATGGGATTTGAGATCGAAGCTTCTCACCATGAGGTAGCCCCGGGACAGCATGAAATTGACTTCAAGTATTCGGACGCCCTGGACATCGCGGATAAGATCGTTACCTTTAAATTCGTGGTGCGGACGATTGCCCAGCGGCATAGCCTGCATGCCACATTTATGCCCAAACCTGTGTTCGGTATCAACGGCAGCGGCATGCACACCAACCAATCTTTGTTCAAAGGGAACAGTAACGCCTTTTATGATGAAAATGATCCCTTGCAATTAAGCAAAGAGGCATATTACTACATCGGGGGGTTATTGAAACACGCCCGCGCTCTGACAGCCATTACCAACCCCACGATCAACTCTTACAAGCGCCTGGTACCCGGCTATGAAGCGCCGGTATACATCGCCTGGAGCGGCCGCAACCGAAGCCCCTTGATCCGCATCCCCGCCAAACGCGAACAGAGCACCAGAGTCGAGCTGCGCAACCCGGACCCCTCCTGCAACCCTTACCTGGCTCTGGCGGGATGTCTGGCAGCCGGTCTGGACGGAATAGCCAACCATATAGCTCCGCCGCCGGCTTGCGATCGAAATATCTACGATATGACAAGCGCTGAATTGGACGAACTGCATATTAAGTCAATGCCCGCCAGCCTGCCGGAAGCATATGCTGAGTTAAGCCGCGATGAGGTGCTAAAGAGCGCCCTGGGTGAACACATATATGAAAAACTGTCCGAAGCCAAGGCCAAGGAATGGAAAAGCTACTCTGCAGAGGTGCACCAGTGGGAGATAGATCGCTATCTGACTTTGTTCTAAACAATTTAGTTATTGATCATACTGTGAGTGATGTCTAAATATTTCTTTCCGCTCCGGATGGCGGTCGAGTCCCTACACCTGTATACGGTGTAGGGACTTTTCTACGCCATACTGCAGCTTGCAGACAGACATGCTTCCTATATTCCCATCAGACGATAGATTAATCGCATATTCAGGCTATTCCGCACCAGTTCGGCCAGTTGGTCATAAGCGGCTTGCTTCTTTTGCTCGCTGTTGATCGAGGCCGCTTGTTCCTCTGTGCTCAGCCCCTTTTTTTTCTTCATCATATCTATCAGGCGGCGCCGAAAAGCGTCATTATCAAAAATACCGTGTATATAAGTACCCCACACTTGGCCATCCGCGCTTTGCGCCCCATCCGGAACGTGCACCCGGCGACCCGAGCGGGTATTAATCAGAAAAGCAGGCCTGGCAGCTGGACCCAATTCGGTACGGCCCATATGGATCTCGTAGCCTGTCAAAGGCTCATTATAACTTCCCAGAAATTTACTGCCTGCGGCTAGCGAAGCCTGAACCTGACATGTCACCTTTTCCCTGACGAAAACAGTTTGCATATCCAGCAGACCCAGCCCGGAAATATGTTCAACAGCAGATTCGGTTTTATCCGGGTCTTTAAGCTCTTTGCCCAGCATTTGAAAGCCGCCGCAAATACCGATCACCGGAATCCCCCGGCGGGCCAGGCGTACTATTTCATCTGCCAGACCAGTTTGCTTGAGATACAGGAAATCTTCAATGGTATTTTTACTGCCGGGGATAATCACCAGATCAGGATGGCCCAGTTTATCGTTTCCTTCCACATAACGCAAATGCACATCCGGTTCGCTTTCCAGGGGGTCAAAATCAGTAAAATTTGAGATGCGAGGCAGGTAGAGCACAGCGATTTCCAGCTTGTTCAGGTCATTACCGGCCTGATAATCCTTTCTTTCCATAGCCACAGAATCTTCATCCTGGATGTACAAATCATCGATATAAGGGACCACACCGCATACCGGCACCCCGGTTTTTTGTTCCAAGAAACTGACGGCAGGCTGAAACAAACTCACGTCACCGCGAAATTTATTAATAATGACGCCTTTGACCCTTTCCCTGTCCCCCGGGGGAAGCAACTCCAGGGTACCCACCACCGCGGCCAGGGCGCCCCCCCGATCTATATCGGCCGCCAGCAGCACAGGCGCCTCAGCCTGGCGGGCTACCCTCATATTCGCAATGTCGGTGTCTTGCAGGTTCACCTCGGCAGGACTGCCGGCCCCTTCGATGACCACTATATCAAAACTGCGGCGCAGCCTGTCCAGCGCCGCGGTGACCACGCCCCACAATTTATCTGCCTGCTCTTGATGATAATTCCAGGCAGTATAATTATCCAGCGGCCGTCCCAGCACCACCACCTGGGATGAAGAGTTACCCATGGGCTTGAGCAGCACGGGATTCATATCCACGCTGGGCTGTATCCCTGCCGCCTCGGCCTGCACCACCTGGGCACGGCCCATCTCCCCGCCATCGGCAGTAACAAATGAATTCAAAGCCATATTTTGCGACTTAAACGGAGCTACCCGGTAACCGTCCTGTTTAAAGATGCGGCACAACGCCGCGGCTAAAATACTTTTTCCCGCATGTGAAGCCGTTCCCTGGACCATAATTGTTTTGGCCAACATTACCACTCACTCCTTGTACGATTCTTAACGCATGAAATTAGGTTAATCGAGTATCTGTGACCTCGGCATTATTCACACTATAATTAATCTTCAATACCGGGCGCTATACTCCTGCAGCGGCACCAACGGGAAGTCGGACCCTTCCCTGAGATCACCCAGCGCCTCCATAATCGCCCGGGCCGTATCCAGGGAGGTCAGGCAAGGCACAGCAAATTCCACGGCAGCCCGCCGGATGGCGAAGCCGTCTCGCTCGGGAGCCTTGCCTTTAGTCAGAGTATTGATCACCAGATGAATATCCCCCCGACGCAGGAGGTCGGTAATGTTAGGGAACCCCTCCTGTATCTTATTCACCCCGGCCACCGCCACCCCGTGTTTCTCCAGGCAGCGGGCCGTACCGGCGGTAGCAAATATATTGTAACCCAGGCTACTGAATCCTTTGATAATGGGCAGCATCTCTTCCTTGTCCTTATCGGCCACGGTCACCAGGATGTTGCCTTGCCGATGAAAGACCAACCCCGAAGCCAGCAAGGCTTTATATAAGGCCGGCGGGTAATCGGCATCCACACCCAGCACCTCACCTGTGGACTTCATTTCGGGACCCAGCGTTATATCCACCTGCTGCAGCTTGGCGAAGCTGAACACGGGCGCTTTGACCCCCACCAGCCTGCCCTCAGGGTAAAGCCCGTCCTGGTAGCCCAGTTCTTTAAGCTTTCGCCCCATAATAACCTTGGTGGCCAAATTAACCATGGGAACACCGGTAATTTTACTCATAAAAGGCGCGGTGCGGCTGGCCCTGGGGTTGACTTCAATCACATAAATCCGGCCGTTATAGTGTACATACTGAATGTTGATCATGCCTCGCACATTCATCTCCAAAGCCAACCTGGTGGTATAGTCTATAATTTGCCGGCGCGACTCCTGATCCAGGCGTTCGGCAGGATAGACGGCGATGCTGTCCCCTGAGTGCACCCCGGCCCGCTCCACATGTTCCATAATACCGGGAATAAGCACCGTTTCCCCGTCGGCAACGGCATCCACTTCCATTTCTTCGCCCTGGAAATATTTATCCACCAGCACCGGGTGTTCCGGCGTCACCTTGACCGCGGTCGCCATATAGTCCCTCAAATCCCCGATATTATCGACAATTTCCATAGCCCGCCCACCCAGCACATAGGAGGGGCGCACCAGCACCGGAAAACCGATTTTGCCGGCGATTTCCTCGGCTTCAGCTACTGAAAAAGCGGTTCCTCCTGAGGGCCGTGGGATATTCAGCCGGTTGAGCATGGCATCAAAACGCCTGCGGTCCTCTGCCCGGTCGATGCTATCCAGCGATGTGCCCAGAATACGATAACCGGCTTTTTCTATATGCGCCGCCAGGTTAATAGGGGTCTGCCCGCCAAACTGTACGACTACACCGGCAGGCTTTTCTTTTTCCAGAATATTTATTACATCTTCCGGCAGCAGCGGCTCAAAGTACAGCCTATCCGCGGTGTCGAAATCGGTGCTGACCGTCTCCGGATTATTGTTGATGATAATAGCCTCATAGCCCATCTCTTTCAACGCCCACACCGAGTGCACCGAGCAGTAGTCAAATTCAATGCCCTGTCCGATGCGGATAGGGCCGCCTCCCAGCACCACCACATTGCGGTTGCCTGTCGGCCGAGCCTCATCCTCGCTATCGTAGCAGGAATAGTAATAGGGAGTGACCGCCTCGAATTCCGCAGCGCATGTATCCACCATTTTGTAAACCGGCTCAAGGCCGTGCTTCTTGCGCAGCGTCCGCACATCGTCCGCCGCAACGCCTGCAGCCTGGGCCAGGTAGGCGTCGGCCATACCCATCTCCTTGGCCTTCCTGAGCAGCCCCGCCGTCAAAGCCGCCGGGCCTCCCCGCTGCAGGCGCTGCTCCAGCTGCACCACATTATGTATCTTTTCGATAAAGAAGCGATCTATCTTTGTCAGCTTAAATATGTGTTCTAAGAGCATACCCCGGCGCAGCGCCTCGGATAAAACAAACAGCCTCTCGTCGTTAGGCTGTCTCAGCTTCTGCTCGATTTCATCCTCGGAAAGCTCTGCCAAAGCGGGATAAATAAGCCCCGGCACGCCGATTTCCAGTGAACGGACCGCTTTCAACAGCGCCCCCTCCAGAGTGCGGTCAATGGACATTACCTCGCCGGTGGCCTTCATCTGAGTACCCAGGGAGCGGTCAGCGAGGGCAAATTTATCAAACGGCCAGCGAGGGAACTTGATAACCACATAATCGATCGACGGTTCAAAACAGGCATAGGTTTTTCCGGTTACCACATTTTTAATCTCATCCAGATTTAAGCCGACGGCTATTTTGGCGGCCACCTTGGCGATAGGGTAACCGGTGGCCTTAGAAGCCAGAGCCGACGAGCGGGAGACGCGAGGGTTGACCTCGATAACATAGTAACTGTAACTATCGGGATCCAGAGCGAATTGAATGTTGCAGCCACCCTCCACACCCAGGGCGCGGATAATCCTCAATGCAGCGCTGCGCAGCATCTGATATTCCCGGTCGCTTAATGTTTGCACCGGCGCCACCACCACGCTGTCGCCGGTATGCACACCCATGGAATCAAGGTTTTCCATACTGCAGATAGTAATGCAGTTATCCGCTCCGTCCCGCATAACCTCGAACTCTATTTCTTTCCAGCCCGCCAGGCTGCGCTCAATCAGTGCCTGATGAATAATACTTGCGTTTAAACCCTTAGTACAGGTGCTGATCAGCTGATCCATATCATGGACCATACCGCCGCCGGCGCCGCCCAAAGTATAAGCCGGGCGCACCACCAGCGGAAAACCGCTCTGCTTGGCAAAGTCCGCCGCCTGGTCCACAGAGCAGACGATAGCGCTTTCAGGCACAGGCTCTCCGATGCGTTGCATAGTGATCTTGAACTGTTCCCTGTCCTCGGCCCGTTTGATAGCTTCCAAAGGAGTGCCCAACAGCCGTACATTATTCTTTTCCAGCACTCCCAATTCAGAGAGCTGCAGGGCCATATTCAACCCCACCTGACCGCCCAGAGAAGGCAAAAAGCCGTCGGGCTTTTCTTTTTCAATGATACGTGTGACAAATTCGGGGGTGATGGGCTCAATATAAACTCGGTCGGCTATGTGGGCATCGGTCATAATGGTGGCCGGATTACTGTTGATCAATACCACTTCCAGTCCCTCCTCCTCCAGCGACCGGCAAGCCTGGGTACCGGCATAATCGAATTCGGCAGCCTGACCGATAATGATGGGACCGGAGCCCACCATTAAGACTTTTTTTATCTCTTCTTTAATAGGCATCTTACTTTTCCTCCCCACGCATCATGTCCATAAACTCGTCAAATATATAGTCGGAGTCCCGCGGACCCGGCGATGCCTCAGGATGGTACTGCACTGCAAACAGAGGCAAGTATTTATGACGGATCCCCTCTACAGTGTTATCGTTTAAATTGATATGGGTAATGTCGACATCAATGCCTTTCAGCGACTCCCCATCCACGGAAAACCCATGGTTGTGCGAGGTAATATAGACGCGACCGGTACGCAAATCCTTCACCGGGTGGTTTGCGCCGCGGTGTCCGAACTTCATCTTATAGGTTTTGGCGCCCAGTGCCAGCGCCAGCACCTGGTTGCCTAAGCAAATGCCGAACAACGGATACTTGCCGAGGATTTTTCGAACGGTATTGATGGTAACCGGCACATCCTGCGGGTCGCCGGGACCGTTGGAAATCAGCACTCCATCGGGGGACAGCTGCGCTATATGCTCGGGAGTGATGTCCGGAGGCGCCACGATCACCGTGCAGTCCCGCTCCTTTAGTTTCCGGATAATATTTTGCTTGGAGCCCAGGTCAATGAGTACTACCCGGTGTCCGCTTCCGTCAATGGTATAGGGCTCGTTGACAGCCACATCGGCCACCAACTTTTGACCGCTCAGATGCGGGCAAGTCCTGGCCTTTTCTACAAGTTTCTCTGTATCAACCGTACCGGCGGCAATAACGCCGCGCATTGTTCCGCAGCTGCGCAGGTAACGGGTAAGCGCTCTCGTATCCACCCCGCTGACCCCCGTTACCCCCTCTCGCGCTAAAAAATTATCGATGCGATAGCCGGCCCGCCAGTTACTGGGGCAGTGACATGCTTCTTTGACCACAAAGCCTCGGATAAATGATTTTTGAGCTTCGCAGTCTTCTCGGTTGATACCGTAATTACCGATCAACGGGTAGGTCATGACAACTATCTGGCCACAGTAAGAAGGGTCGGTTAATATTTCCTGATATCCGGTCATGCCGGTGTTAAACACCACCTCGCCCCATTGCTCCCCTATGGCGCCAAAAGAGCGACCGGTAAAAACGGTTCCGTCCTCAAGAGCCAAAAAAGCTTTCAAATAGTATACACCTCCGTCAACATATTCAATCGCCCCTCCATTTCACATCAGCGGGCGCGCTTCCACCCCACTCGCCACACTTTGTAAGGCACTAAAAAACCTGTCTCTGCTAAGAGGCATAGACAGGCATACCGCTCCTGATTGCACTATGTCCCCTTACCGGTCTCACAGAACCGCTTTAAAGGTTTTTTCAAGCAAACTAAACGTTTCTTCTCTTGCCCTTTATTTCAACGAATGTGTCATAATTACCGCCTCGGCCACCACCTGCATGCTCACCCGCTTATTCATGCTCTGACGCTGTATGCGCTTAAAAGCCTCGGCTTCAGTCAAACCATGGGTTTCCATTAAAATGCCTTTGGCCCGCTCCACAACTTTCCTGGTTTCCAGCGTTTCCTGTAGATCCTTGATCTTTGCTTCCAGAGAGGTAAGCTCCTGATAATTTGCCAGCGCCAGCTCAACCGCCGGCAAAAGCGACTCTTCCCCCACGGGCTTGAACAACAGGGCATATACTCCGGCTTCCTTGGCCTTTTCCAGTATTTCGTGCTTACCGGATCTGCTGGTGGCGATCACCGGCGCCAGTCTGTCCTCACGTACTATTTTGGCCACCTGCATACCATTAATGTTGCCGGGCAGGGCGGCGTCTATGATCAATAAATCAGGCTCTCTGCTGCGCACCAATTTGAGGGCGCTAACGCCGTCGCCGGCATCTCCAACCACCCAGTGGCCGTATTTTCTAAGCATAATATTTAAGTTTTTACGCCAAACGTTATCGCCATCTATCAATATTACCCTGCATTCACTCATCAAGGACACCATCCTGATCGTCTCGGTTTGCTTTTTTAAACTAGAATGAATTATATCATATTTTATGAAAAATAAATATACTTTTTTTCATCATACGGAAACTTATTTTTAAGTTCCTTGCAACTCTTCTTCATTTCGTATACAATTTTTTCTGATAACTATCAATAAATAAGGGGACACGAATGAACATGACTAAACTGCATAATAATAGAGATGAAACCAGAACGGTTCAATCCGTGGAAAGAGCTTTATTTATTTTAGAAACCCTGGCCGAGGCGGGTGTACCCACTACTATTACCGAAATAGCCAAAAAAACAAACCTTACCCTGGGAACTACCCATCGCCTTTTATACACCATGATGGAAATGGGTTTTGTTGAGCAAAGCGCAGAAAACAGCAAATACCGGCTGGGGATAAAAGCATTTCAAATAGGCAGCGCCGCGGCCTATTTCAAGGATTTGCGCTCCGCGGCCCGCCCGGTCATGGAGGAACTGCAGCAAAGATATAATGAAACAGTCAATTTAGCTATCCTCGACGGCAGAGAGGTGGTCTACATTGATCAGGTGGAATCCACCAATATAGTAATAGTCAGAATGTTCGCCCGCACCGGCAACCGCGGCCCTGCCCATTGTACCGGCTCAGGCAAGATCCTGTTAGCCGGTCTGCCCCAGGGGCAGCTTAAGGATATAGTATACGGTATGGATTTAATAAAATATACCAAAAAAACCATTACTAAACCTGAACTGCTGCTCAAAGAACTTAATCGGGTCAAACAAAACGGATATGCCATGGATCTCGGGGAGCGGGACGAAGGGGTGCGCTGTGTGGCGGCCCCCATAAAAAATGCCGAGGGCCGGGTTTTGTCGGCATTGAGCATTTCCGTGCCCAGCAGCCGTGTCAGCGCGCCTTTCACTAACGATGAACTGGTGAATGCCGTCAAGGACGCGGCTAAAAAAATATCCATTCAGTTAGGCTATAATGTATATTGATTTTTTACAGCCTTCCTTCTTTCCCCTTCGGTAATTACACTGCATTTTGAACACAATAACCCCTCTATATGTATCGTAGTTATTCGGAAACTCCCAA
>DHAA01000075.1:0-33047 GCA_002397275.1 Thermacetogenium sp. UBA4966
TGTCAAACTATCAAATATCCTGCTGCCTGAATTCGGCCCTCCTTTTGCTTCTAAATGGATTAATTATTCATCATACCCTCTATTGCATAATATATCTTATTTTTACTCCATTTTATTATATTACATCTATTTGTCATAATATTATATATCCTGCTGTTTGAATTCTCTTTTTGCTTCTAAACCGACCTAATTATTGACTCATCTTTCCCAGGAACAAACAGCAAGCCGTTCCTTGATGCCCTAGACAAACTATCCGTACTCGCCGCTAATGAAACACTTGAAACATTCTGTTTATTTGTTTATTTGCTTTTTTATCCCATCCGGATATACTTATAAACAGAAACCTCTACCGCTAAAACAGCACATTCTTTACGGTGAAGCGTCATCATCATTATAATTGTTCAGAATAATCTCTTTGCCTTTCGGGAAGGACAGAAAGAGTGAATGAAAGGATGTGTCGTCATGAGCTTTCAGGTTATCAAAGGGGACATCACGACCTGCGCGGTGGATGCCATCGTCAACGCGGCCAACACCTCACTGCTAGGCGGCGGCGGTGTGGACGGCGCTATCCATCGGGCAGCCGGTCCGGATCTGCTGAAAGAGTGCCGGACACTGCATGGCTGTCAAACCGGTCAGGCCAAGATCACCGCCGGTTACAATCTGCCGGCGAAGCATGTTATTCATACACCCGGCCCTGTCTGGCAAGGCGGGGATCAGAACGAGCCCGGGCTTCTTGCCTCCTGTTACCGCAGCTGCCTGCGGCTGGCAGAGGAAAACGGCTGCCGTACCGTAGCCTTTCCCTCAATCAGTACAGGCGTCTATCACTTTCCTCTGGAGCAGGCCGCGGCTATAGCCGTCAAAGAAATCCTGGCCTTTCTGGAAGATTCCAATGTTGTCCGCGAGGTAACGATGGTCTGCTTTGATGATAAGACAAAGGCGGCCTACGACGCCGCCCTGCAGAAGAAATCTTCATGATCCCGGTATCGCTGTCAGCTTTGAGAGGCGCAGAAATATAGTTATTGCCTGCGTGCTCTATGTTTACAGCTGTGCCGTTTACTATGCCTCCAACGAGCGTCACGACCAGGAAAAACTTAAATGGTGGAATTGGAAGGACTGAGTGAGATGAGCGATAAGCTGGACTACAAGAAGGAATACAAAGACTTGTATCTGCCGGGGAAGAAACCGGTAAAAATCGTCGTGCCCCCCTTGCGCTTTATTATGGTCGACGGCAGGGGCGACCCCAACGAGGAGGACGGCGCCTACAAAAGAGTCGTCGGGCTGCTCTACGCCCTCTCCTATACCATCAAGATGTGCAAAATGGGTAGTTTCAAGCCGCAGGGCTATTTTGAGTATGTCGTACCGCCGCTGGAGGGGCTCTGGTGGATGGAGGGCATCAGAGGCGTTGATTACTCCCGCAAAAGTGATTTCCACTGGGTGTCCATGATCCGGCAACCGGAATTCGTGACGCCGGAAGTTTTTGCTTGGGCTTGCAGCGAGCTAGAGAGAAAAAAGGGCATTGACCCTTCTCCCGCCCGGCTGGAAACGCTGGACGAAGGGCTGTGCGTCCAGTGCATGCACAGCGGCCCCTATGACGACGAGCCGCTTACAGTGGCCAAAATCGAGGCGTTCATTGAGGAAAACGGCCTGATCAACGATATCGGCGACACACGCCGCCACCATGAGATCTATCTGTCTGATCCGCGCAAATGCAACCCGGCAAAGATGAAAACGGTACTGCGCATACCGGTAAGGGAGTCATAACGATGGGAGAACTGCAAAGCCTGCCGAACATTGGCGAAAAACTGGAGCATCAGCTCCATAAGGCCGGAATCGACACGATAGAAGAGCTGAAACGAACAGGAAGCCGTGAGGCATGGCTGCGCATCCTGGCCTTCGACCCCTCCGCTTGCATCATGCGCCTGTCGGCGCTGGAGGGAGCGATCCAGGGCGTACGCTGGCATAGACTCAATCCGGAAATGAAGGCCGAGCTCAAGGCCTTTTATCATCAGCATAAATAAGGAGAAAGCAAATGAAACTCGAATACAAGCTGCCGCTGCTGGCTGTGAAAGACATAGATGTGTCCAAAAGATTTTACGGTGGGCTGTTTGGCCAAACGGTGGCAATGGATTAGGGCTGGAACGTCACCTTCTCCGGAGAATTCGCCATTCAGCAGGAGTTCGCGTGGCTCTGTGACCTGCCAAAGGAATCGGTCGTAAAACGTTCCCACAACATGGAGCTCTACTTCGAGGTTGACGATTTCGACGCCTTCCTGGAAAGGCTTGCTGCCTTCGATGCAGAGCAGGTGCATCAGCCAAAGGCACACGACTGGAAGCAGCGCGTTGTACGCATCTACGACCCGGATGGGCACATCATCGAGATCGGCGAGAGCATGGCAGTCATAGCCAGACGCTTCCTCGCTCAGGGCAAAACGCTCGAAGAAACGGCAGCACTCATTCAGCATCCGATTGAATTTGTTATTGCTAGCAATAGCAAGGAGGGGAAAATATGATGTTATTTGTCTGCTATCCGAAATGCAAAACCTGTCAGAAGGCGCGGGCGTGGCTGGATGAAAACGGCGCCGCTTATACTTTCCGCGACATCAAGCTGAATAACCCGTCGGAAACTGAACTGCGGCGGTGGCACGCGATAAGCGGCCTGCCGCTGAAGCGCTTCTTCAACACCAGCGGCCTTCAATATAAAGCTCTGGCCCTCAAGGATAAGCTCCCCGCCATGAACGAGGACGAGCAGTTTGCCCTTCTGGCCGGGGACGGCATGCTGGTCAAGCGCCCCATCCTTGTGGGCGACGGCTTTGTGCTGGTTGGCTTTAAACAGGAGGAGTGGGAGGCTAAACTTCGGTAACATAACCTGCCATAAAGACGTATTCCCAGCAATAGCGCTTGCAGACATCCCCCGTATCTCTGAAACAGCGGTTACGGTTACAGACATGCTCAAAAGCCATATTTAAAACAGAAAGAGGACAACATGAGCTACGAAAGAGTAAAACAGTATTTTGAAGAACATAACATACCAAACAAGATAATATTATTGAGCGAAAGCAGTGCCACAGTGGAACTGGCCGCCGGTGCTTTGGGAAGGGAACCGGGAGAGATCGCCAAATCCCTGGCCTTGAAGCTGAAGGACGGAAGGGTGATCATATTGGTCGTGTGCGGAACGGCAAGAATCGATAACCGCAGGTATAAAGACACCTTCGGTTGCAAGGCGCGCATGCTTTCCCCTGAAGAAACGATCTCCGCCACCGGCCATCCGGTTGGAGGGGTATGCCCCTTTGCCCTGCCGAAAGGGGTCAAAATATACCTGGATGAATCGCTGAGAAGATACGCCGAGGTATACCCTGCCGCGGGCGCCGGAAACACAGCAGTGAGATTTACCATAGAAGAATTGGAAGCCGCTACAAAAGGAACCTGGGTCCGTGTGACACATGACCAAGCCGCGCCGCGGCAATCTTCAAAAGCGGAAAGAATGTGACCACGTTAAATAGGATCCGGATCTGCCATAAGCTGGATCGATTTGAACGTATCCCATGAAATATGATAGAATAAAGAGCGTTCTCCATAGATGTGCTAAGATGTCTAATAGGTAAGCATTGATACACGGAGGGTTGTCCGAGCGGTTGAAGGAGCTGGTCTCGAAAACCAGTGTACATGTATGTGTACCTAGGGTTCGAATCCCTAACCCTCCGCCACGATGAACGACGGTATGAGTTCTGGACATTTTTTCTGGAATGTACAGATTTATACCGTCGTTTTGTATATTCAATCCCTGTATTTATGCGGCTTGAGCATTTTTGGGGCGCTTTACTGCTTTATTCGGCATATCAGCACTGCCCGACTTTGGCAAAAGAGGTACGTAGCATTTTCAAAGACAGTATCTCTTGTTACTTCTATTGACATAAAACGACTACTTTTTTACAATAGTAGCAAAGGCAGTGATGACAATGGAATCTGAAAAATGGAAAGCGAGCATAATCGAACGAGCCATGCGCCGGGAACGCATAGCTGATAAGGCTATAGAGAACAGCCCCAAACCACTGTTATCGTCACCGGATGTCGTACAGACCGTTGACTTTGTTTTTTCATCCATTAAGCCGCTGAACCGCATTGGAGACAGCGGCCCACTGCTTCTTGCGAAGTGGAAGCCCGACCGCTCACGGCGTTATCTTGTTAAGCACGCCTATACCGACTGCGCTGCCAATGAATTTGTCTATACCAAATTGGTGCAGGCAATGGGGACAAAGATGCCCGATGTAGTGCTGTTTCAACTTTCCGAGGGTGAAAAGAGGAACTATTTCAAAACGGAATATATCATTGGGCTAAAGTATCTAGATTTAGAAATCGAGGCCCCTTCGTATCAGCAAATTCGGGAGCGAGCCATCAATTGGGATGATTACTTTCGATTCCGCGCCATCTATGAGATGTTCTGCGAGGGAGACTCCTTTGAAACGCCGTTGGCTAAAGATGGATATATCTACCGGGTGGATACAACGGATGCTTTTATCCTGCATGATGCACAGCTCGCCTGTGCAGGGATCAATATAAATATAGATGGGCAAAACGCGAAAACAAATATCAAGCAGTATGCACTAAGCTTTCCGTATCACACGTGCTGGGAGTATCGCAATTTTGATAAACAGCTTCAATCATATATTGAACGATATGGGAACGAATGTGTAGATCCATATCTAGAGCCATTTTCCCGCATACAAGAGATACCATGTGATTATATCGACGACTTTCTGAATACTCTCTGCTATTTCTATCCAGACTTCATCGGTGATTATTTTAAATTGTTCATCGCAGCGCTGCAAAAGAAGTCGAACGAATATCTAAAGACAAGAAAATTGTAAGTATTTGGAGGTGCACATTGGATATCTACGAAATAATAAACGAGGCGATTCAGAGCAAAGACCTATTATATAGTGGGCAAAAACTGATTGAATTTTCTGATGCCGCATATAAAGCCAAAAACAGAGCGACTTTGGTAAAATACTTCTATCAACATCTCATTGAATGGGGATTATTGGACTACGCTTTTGATGACATATCGTGGAACAGTAAAAAACACTATTTTATTTGCGATGAACTAAAAGCAAAAGGTATGTTTATGGCTTTATCGCTTCCGTCAGGGAAGACTCCTGTTAAATCACTCAAGGATATTAGAACTTTCGGAGAACGTATCTTAGCGCACTATATGAAACCAGGTATCTCGAGAGCTTCTTTAGAGAGCATCCTGCAGTATCTGGATGAGGAGTATTCTTTTCTATCTAAAGTGTTTTCTAAACAAAAGGCAGCTTTTATCTTAATGCCCTACAGCCACAAGGACTATAACAGCGAATGTCTAATTGTCGGTGCTGGAGAAAATGTTGTGCAACACTTTTTTGTCTATCACATGCGGGAAAAAGGCGAAACAGCGCCGAATCCGGAGGCCGTAATATTCCATGAATTAGGGCATGCCATGCATGCACGTTGTTATGGAAATATCGCTCAGGTCCCGGAAAATATACTTTGTGTGTTGCAGGAAATATGTTTTCCTAGGATCAAACAGCTCAGCGCAGCCGACCAGTGTGAAGTATTTGCTGATATCTTAAGTATGGGGCTTATGTATCAAACACCTTTTGAAAAGTATGATTTGTTTCAGCAGATTCACCCGGATATTAAAGCAGCCTTTAAGCTAATTGTAGAAAAGTTGTTGTCAAGATTATAATTATACATAATCAGGGGCTGTGGAATTTGTGCTATAGCCCCTGATAGATATCAAATTTATGATCATAAATCGAATGGATATCGAGTTGAAGAACTTTTAACCTTTGAGGCATTTGGCCACGAAACAGACGGTTATAGTTCACAACCCAGATTGAGCCGATTTCGCTATTCGCGGCATCATTCATAAGGCGCTTTAATCCCGGACGTTCCAAGGTATACCCCGGAAAACCAGTATCTTCATAGAACGCTGTGATCTCTATATTATGTTTTTGGGCATGAGCTTTCAGCCGACATTTTTGAGCGTTAAGTAGTTCCTGTGTATTCTCCGATGTAGGACCATCTACTCTGCAATAGGCTACAACCTTTTTCATTCGCAAATCACCTCGTTATCAGTAAATTGTATTGAGGGACTGGACGTTTTATGCAGGGAAAAACGAATCCACATTAATGCGAATTATACCAGGCATCTTTTATTACCTAACTTCTCAGAAAAATCAGCGAATTTCGATAGGAAATTTTGGGCATGAATTAATGGACAATAATAGTTACCGTTTTCCTCTATGAAAAACTATTGCTTGACATAACCATACTTGGCGGGTGCAAAGGCTTTAAATATACGCAGCTCAACGGAGGACAGAGGTTTAAAACGCTACCGGCGCAGGCTTTTATTTTGGCAGGGTTACAGTAAACTTGCTGCCTTCACCCACACGGCTCTCCGCGGTTACCGTACCTCCGTGCGCGGTGACAATATCTTTGACAATGGCTAATCCCAACCCCGCTCCCCCTGTTGACCGGTTACGGGATTTTCGGAGCGATAGAATCGCTCCAATATAAACGGCAAATCAGCTTCAGCGATGCCTATGCCCTTGTCCTCAACTATGATCTTTGCACTGCGCGGGGTATCCTGCACCTCAATCCGGATTTTCTTATCTCTTGTGGAATACTTGATCGCATTGGAAATGAGGTTATGCAACACCTGGCCTATCCGGTCACGGTCAACCGCTATTTCGCTGCTCCTGCCTTCAATCGTGATATCCGCGTGATAGCTCTTCGCTGTTAATGTATGTAAGCGGTAAATGATGCCGCACCCAGCTTTCTGCGCTTGGATAGCATGGCAGACCAGAGTCTATTTCCTTGAGCTTCAGTGATATATCCTTTTTCCAGTGCTGCAAGCAATATATCGCCGGTTGTCATATGCTTAAGTCCCATTTCTGCGATATATGGAGCTATGTCTTTCAAATTATTACTTGCTACAATGCCGCCATTTTGCTTTGCCAATGCGATGGACGCGGCTTCCCCCTTACCAATGACCATATGCCCGGCTTCTGGCTTTACAGTAAGTTGATAATATAGCTCATATGCTTCCGTATCAGCGTCAATAGTCATTATCTGTGCTTGTCCGCCCAAAAGAAGCGCATCCACTCTTGCCTTTAGATGCGCAATTCCGGGGTAAGACAGTTCATCATAAACAGTTTTGGGAATAACTATTCTCCCGGGATATAACTTGACTAATAGGTTTTCATGTCCAACCCACAAAAATGCAGATATACAGTCGCTGTCGAAAAAAAGCGACTCAGTCAAGCAGTTCGCCTCCTTCGCTTTCCTCCCCATATACAAGGTCGGAACGGAAAGCAGAGAGCAATAGTTCATCATACTTACCGCTGGATATCAGTCCTTGTTCAAGCGCTTTATCTGCCTGTTGAATATAGTAACCATATGTTTTGTATTGCTTATCTTCGGGTGTCGGTCTATAGAGTGTATCGTCATAGCCGAGATTAACAGCAGACCAGATAACGTTTTGACGCATCGAATCGGCTTCTTGAATGGTCAATTCATTTTCACCTATAAGTCTGTAAAGGATAGTTTGACGACTGACGCCAAAGTATTGCTCCAAACGCACGACGTCGCGAAGTGTAAGCTTGCCGGAGTCGGATTTTTTTAGTCGCTTGACCATATCCGATAAAGCATCCGGCGGCATAAGCAGATAAGACGCGAACTGATCGGCCTGCTTTTCCCTTTCACTTCCCACACCAATTGTTTTTGCACAAACTGCAGTTAGCCCGTCATCATCAAAATAAAGGTGATATAATTCGTGCGCCATTGAAAAGCGCTGCCTGCCAAGGGTCATTGATGAATTGATAGCGATTACATTATTGCCGGCGCCCTTGATACAAATGCCGCTTAAATTACTACCCATTGGATAGTATACGATTGATAGCTTATCGATCGTATATGCCAAAGCAAATATATCAATGGGTGAAGTCGCGTCTTCCCCGAGTTCTTTTCGCAGACTGAGAGCTTTTTTCCATAAGTCCATCTTATCCATCGGCATGCTCACCTTCAAGCAGTTGTGTCATGAAATTGCAATTTAAAGCAATTCTGTTTATGGCACTGAGTACTTCCAAATCACCATCTCCAATTTCGCTTGCCCGGAGCGCAAAAGACAGAGGTTTAACAGTAATATCCGATTCCTCAAAAGCAGATACCGGTACGCCAAACAAAGCCGCAAGTTTATCAAGCATATCCGACGTGAGCGCGCGTTTGCCTTTCTCGACCATAGACACTAAGCTTTGGTCAACCTTGAGGTAATTAGCCACGTTGCTTTGTGTAAAGCCACTATTCTCGCGCAGAGATTTTATTCTTGCACCGATTATTTCAATAGAGTAGTTCATCGTGACACCTCCTTGTATACTATGAGCGTATACTATGAGCAGCGACCGATTTAAAGGATAATTTCCAGTTATCTGCTTGACATCACAACACTGCTCTGACTATTTATATTATATTCAGCACTTGTCATAAAGTCAATAAATTTTATATTATATTTTATGACAAGATTTCGGGATTATTCTTACCTGAACATCACGCCTACGCCGGAAATTACTTGTCATTTGCGCGATGAAAACAGATATGAGACGCTAGAAACGCGAGATCTTTGTCGGGTTAAAGTCCCGACAGGTTTCTCGAACAGGTTGTCGAAAAAACGGAAACACTCTTTGTATTCGATTGTAGCATACGTTATAATTATCTATACAAGTTTGGGATGCCCGACTATGCATTACACTTCGCTCCCAGCGGTTCAGGGCGGCTTTCAAAACTGCAAGATTCCATTGATGCAATGATTGAACAACTATGGCATTTTAAGATCCATGGAACACATACCCCGATCAAAAGCAAAATTGCCCCAAAATGCCCTATCGAATTCTGACGAGGAAAAGATAAGGCTCCTGAAGAAGCGAAGCGGTTCATTGACAATCTTAACGTTATCATTAATAACAGTCTTTCAAGCTTATTGTCAGCCACATAACGCCAACCACCGAGATCACGGCGAATCAAGCCCGTCTATAACTTCAAGGCAGGTGAATAGCTTTGTGCTCACAAAGCATATACAACATAATTCGTGAGGCCATGAATGACGAGGGTCGGCTTCCGCGCAACTTTGAACTTCTGCACGAGGAGACTGCGCCAAACGAAATCAAGTTTATAGCGGGCGCAAAAGACGGAATCGGTGTGTTCCATATGTCTCCGAAGAAGCCGGAACAGGTTGTCGAGAAGATACTGAACTTCATCAAGTCCGGTAGGATGGAGAAGATTGCGCCGGTTATCCGCATGTACAGCGTCCTTCAAATTATCGACCCTTTGCTGGCGGTGATTCGAGAAAACGCAGTCAAAGTCGATTTAGCCAGCGTCGGCGCATATGCCGAGTCGCTCGCCTTTGAAAGTGACGACGAAGAATTGGTGAAATTGGGCATAGCCTTGCTCGGACTGTTCGACTGGAGCGATTCGCCTGAAATGCAGAATAAAATAGTCACGCTTGGTTTGTATGAAGAGTTTACGCTTTATGCCGTCGTCGCTGCCGGTGGATGGGATAATGGAAATGATGTCATCTTTCAAATTGTCCAAAAGGTAGACGGCTGGGGCAAAATACACGCCGTGGAAAGGCTTAAACCTGAAACGGATGAAATTCGCGAGTGGATTCTGCGCGACGGTTGTTCAAATGCGGTAATGGATGCATACCTCGGATTGGAATGCGCGAACAAAGGTGATTTGATCGGGGTGCTGCTCAGGGATTCCTTGGACGTCGGACTTTTTGAAAGCATCGGTATTATTATTGACGCTCTGCTGGACGAGGGACCCGTCGAGGGAATAAGCGCGTATGAACACGCCGAAGAAGCGTTGCTGCGGTATCTGCAATTCGCGAAAACGTACGCTTTCTCGCTAAAGCATCTGTGGCGCGTTCTGAATGTGGGGTTGTTTCTCGATGGAGATGAATTATCCAACAAAGAGGAACTGCTGCGGCTGTGCGCAGAAATAAGCGGCAGGCCCGCTTGGCGGGAGCAAATCATGTCGACACTGAGCGATCCCGACAACGAAGACTTCTTTTATGCAGATAACACGGCAAGCCGCTTAAATATCGATGTGACAGACTTAATCTATCAGGCAATCAAGAAAGACCCCATTAAGAACGTCGGTTATATGTCGCAGGTTTTTCGCAATGCCGACTACGCCAGGGAACTGACCGCGCTGTATGAAAAGGTTCTGCCGCTCGATGAAATGGCGGCAGGTATGGGAGATTACCTGTTTTCGCCGTCTCTGAATCAGGAATATAATTGTCTTGATTCGATTTTGCAGGAACTCAAGGCATATCCGCTGGTAGGCGAGAGATTGGTACGGACGGGGTTGCAATCGCCTGTGACAAGAAACCGCAACTTCGCTTGCAGTGTGTTGGAAGAATGGAGCAAAACGCTCGGCCGGTCGGCGTCGTCGTTTTCACCGGATTTGTATGCGGCGCTGAGGGGAGTCGCCGCCGTCGAGGTCAACGCCTACACAAAAAAGACTATGACGAATTTAATCAAATGGGATAAATAGGAGGGCCGTTATGGAGAGCAAAAGCAAAATTGTCGTTTTGCCCTGCGACTGTAAATGCTGTATGTTCGTGGTTGAAAAAACGAAATGGAAAGACGGAGATGTCAGTTACAACATCTCAATACAAGATTCGCGCTACGATCACGACTACAACACGGTATGGGGCAGACTCAAACGCGCCGCCGCTACGCTGTTCGGCAAGCCGGTTTGTTTCAACGATGTTTACATCGCCGACGAGGAGAAGTTCAAAAAACTCGTCAGCGACTTGTCGGAACTGACTGCCGACAATTGAAACTCGAACGGGGCGTCGTACGCCCCGCCCGCATGTCGTGCATTGTTAGAAAAAACTGATCTGCGAAGGGGTTCAAGTTTAACGATTGTGTCTGCCGCAGACGCAAAGGGTATGCAAGGGTACGCATTTTATCAATAGATGATACATCCGCCACGGTTTCAGCCTGTCATTGATACAATGGCAGGTTATTTTCTTGTAAGCCGAATACAAAATACGTGGTTTTGGCTTGAATGAATTAGTCAAAAAAGAACGAGATGCCCTGGAAAAGCAATTTTGAGATCAACTCAGCCATCTGCTGAGGGGTTTCGACCATTCCGTCCAGCAGCCATTTTTCAATAATTTTTAGTGCTCCGCTAATGATAAAGCACTGCAGATACTCGGATATTCTCGCATCAAGATTTTGAGCATTCCGAACATCCGCGATCATTTTCTGCTGTGCCAGGGCCATGATATCTTCTTGAAATTGAGCGTCGCTGTTTTCACCCAGCAAAACCTTAAACAACCCGGAATTTTTGGCCGCATATTCCAGAACCTGTTTTAATATCTGCGTAGCCATTTCCGAATGCCGGCTCGTTTCATGTGAATTTATATATTCATTTAGTTCCGCCACCACCTCCTGCTCTAATTTCTGAAGTAGATCGTAGGGATCGGTATAATGCGCATAAAAGGTGCTTCGGTTAATATCCGCTCCTTCACAAAGCCTTTTAACGGAAATTTTAGAGATGGGAGTCGTCTGCATTAAGCTGATAAGGCTTTCCCTTAACAGATAGGTGGTATATTTTACTCTTCGGTCAATTTTTCCGGCTTTCATGACAACCTCACTTAGTAATTTTTATGAATTACCGACAATTTTGCTTTTTATGTAGTGAATAAACAAATGTAAAGAAACTGCTGGTTGTAATCCAACATCCGGCATATTATACTTCATGCCGGGCTATAAAACAACATGCTGTTGTTTAAATTGGAGGTAGCTATGTGAAAACAATTATCAAAGGCCGTTGGATTATATTAGCCATCTGGGTTCTCGCAGCTGTATTGCTCACGGTATTTCAGCCTGACGTCAACCAAATACTTCAGCAGCGGGGTCAAACGCCGGTCGCCGACAGCAGTCCGTCGGCTGTCGCCGACTCTATTCTAAAAAGGATGGAGTCTTCTAACGGAACAAACAACCTGATTGTATTTTACGATAAAAACAAAATTTCAGATTATGAAATGAATCAAATAAGCAAGGCGGTAAGGAATATTACCGACAGCAGTTCTGAATTGGGCATTGATGATATTATTGATCCCTTTAGCACCCCGGATGCCAAAAGCTCTCTGATCTCGAAGGACGGCACGACCCTGATGGTCAGCTTCAAACTGGATAAAAGGGACCGGGACATGAACGAAATCCAATCCGCCTTGGACGGCAAACTGAAGAACGCGGGCGTAGAGTATTATTTAACCGGTGAAGATTTTATTGGCAACGACTATATAAAAGCCGGGCTTGCAGGCGTGGAGAAAAGCGCCATACTGACCGTTTTATTCATCCTCGTTATCTTAATTATTGCCTTCAGGTCCTTGGTGACGCCTCTGGTTTCCCTGCTCGCGGTGGGCTTTTCCTACCTGACCTCCATGGGCATTGTGGCGCAGCTCATCGATAAGGCCAATTTCCCGGTCACGACCCTGACGCAGATCCTGCTGATTCTGATCCTGTTCGGCATCGGCACCGATTACAACATTCTCCTTTTCAACAGATTTAAAGAAGAGTTATCGCACGGGTCGTCCGTTGACAACGCTATTGCCGGTACATACAAAACCGCCGGCAAAACGATTGCTTTCAGCGTCCTGACCGTTCTGATTGCTTTTTTAAGCCTGATCTTTTCGGAATCACCCATTTATAGATCAGGGGTCGCCGTTGTGTTCGGCGCGGCGATGCTTTTACTGGAGATCATGACCTTAACGCCGTTTGCCATGAAATTGCTGGGGAAAAAGTTTTTCTGGCCGTCAAAAAGCACAACAGAACATAAGGAAAGCAGACTGTGGGGGGCTATCTCCAGCTTCTCGACGAAACGCTCGCTTGTATCCGTCGTGATGGTCGTTCTCGTGATCGGCCTGTCGGTCGGGTTCTATCAGCAAAAACTGAACTTCGACCAGATCGGCGAGCTCGGCAACGCCTACCCCTCGACCAAGGGCTTCAATATTGTGGCCGAGCATTTCGGTAAAGGGCAGGCCATGCCGGCGACGCTTGTCATGGAAAGTGATAAACCACTCGATAATAACGATAACCTCGCGGTGATCGATAAGATCACAGAAAATATCAAGGATATCAAGGGCGTCAAGCAGGTTTCTTCCGTGACACGGCCCCAGGGGAAACAGATCGACGAATTTTATATCAGCGATCAGATGTCCTCTGTGTCCAGCGGGCTCGATTCCATGCAGGGCGGCTTAAATCAAATCAGCGGCGGTTTCACCGAGGCGCAGGATAAACTCGGCTCGGCGGACTTTTCCAAAGTAAGCGATATGGTTAAGGGAACGGCACAGCTTCAAAATGCGGTTACCGCGCTGTCCGGAGGACTGAGCCAACTCCAGTCCGGTCTGGCCGGAGGCAACCAGGGCTCTCCATCACTCAGCAGCGGGATTGCCGCCATAGAGAGCAATTTATCAGAAATCAGCGGCGGGCTGCAGACATTGTCCGGCAGCTACAGCGGCATGCAGCAGGGCTATACGCAAATGGGGCGGCATTATCAGGACGCCGCCAAGGCGCTTCTGGGTATTAAATCAGCGCTGTCCCAGATGCAGGGATTGGCCGCGGCTTTGGGCGCCAATCATCCGGAGTTAAACAGCGACCCGTATTATTTGGGCCTGAAAACGTCTATTGATTCGCTGCAGTCGTCGCTCGGCGAGATCACGCCCGAAAGCATGGAAAAGCTCAATGCAAACTATAACGCCGCTACCGCCGGCTTTGGCACAGCGAACAAAAATCTGGCGGCCATGAGCACGGGTCTGTCACAGATGGCCGGCGGGCTGAAAACAATCGAAAGCGGCGTCGGCAAAACGTCGGACGGCATCGGGACCATCGTCACCAACATGGACAAGGTGGCCCAGGGCCTTGATCAGATGAAATCCGGCCAGCAGCAGCTTGTCGCGGGGCTGGACCAATTCGGCTCGTTCGGGACACAGTTGTCCGCCGTAAGCGATGCCTTAAAGAAAATTTCCGGCGGGCTTGGGCAGAGCCAAGATTTCCTGGCGCAGTTCAGCACGGATAAAACATTCCATATTCCGGACGAGGCGCTGACAAGCTCGGATTACAAGACGGCGCTAAATTCATTTATGTCGGGCGACAGGAACATCACGAAGATGATCATTGTATTAAACGATGACCCTTATTCATGGGAGGCGGTCAATACGATCAAAGAAATCAATACCACGGTCTCCAACGGGATGAAAGGTACCGTCCTTTCGGATGCCAGGTTCGGCGTCTCGGGGCCAAGCTCATTGACCAACGACATGAACGATACCTTGAGCCGTGATTTAAACAGAATGATCGTCATCGTCTTGGCCGGCGTGTTCCTCGTCCTGCTTCTGGTCATCCGTTCCTTCTGGACGCCCGTATTCATCACGTTATCCCTTGTCGGCTCGTATTTTGCGGCGATATTTGTTTCAAACACCCTTTTCGTTGATATCATGCATTACGCGGGGCTGTCTTCCTTCGTTCCGTTTTTCGCCTTTATTATCATTGTGGCTCTCGGTGTGGACTACAGCATCTTCCTGATGGCCCGTTTCAGGGAATTTGGGGATATAGCGCCGAAGGAGGCAATTATTCAGGCCTCCAGGCAAATCGGCGGTGTGGTTATGGCGGCTGTCGTTATTCTCGGCGGTACATTCGCCACGCTCATTCCTTCCGGAGTGACATTACTGATTGAATTGGCGGTCACCGTGATTGCCGGACTCCTTGTCGTCTGTTTCATTATGCTGCCGGTATTCTTGCCTGCGACGATCAGGCTGATGAGTAAACTTGCAAAACCCAGATTTAAAAGCGATATAACAACAGATTAATCACTCAACCGGAGCTCGAAGCAGAAACCATTATGAAGCGGTGCAACCCTGCCTTGTACCGCTTCATTTGGGCAGGGTTACAGTAAACTTGCTGCCTTCACCCACACGGCTCTCCGCGGTTACCGTACCTCCGTGCGCGGTGACAATGTCTTTGACAATAGCTAATCCCAACCCCGCTCCCCCTGTCGACCGGTTACGGGATTTTTCGGAGCGATAGAATCGCTCGAATATAAACGGCAAATCAGCTTCAGCGATGCCTATGCCCTTGTCCTCGACTATGATCTTTGCACCGCGCGGGGTATCCTGCACCTCCATGCGGATTTTCTTATCTCTTGTGGAATACTTGATCGCATTGGAAATGAGGTTATGCAACACCTGGCCTATCCGGTCACGGTCAACCGCTATTTCGCTGCTCCTGCCTTCAATCGTGATATCCGCGTGATAGCTCTTCGCTGTTAGGCGAACAATTTCCAATAAATTTTCCCGTGTTTTCTGAAGCCGCATGGTTTTTTCTTCAGATTTAGCAAGCCCCTCCAAGTCGGCGACCAATTTGCTTAATCTTCCGATCTCATCATAACAGCTTTGCAGGCGTTGCGGGGTCGCCTCCCAGACGCCGTCGATCATCATTTCTAAATGTGTGCCGACCGTCGTGAGAGGGGTACGCAGCTCATGGGCGAGGTCAGAAGTCAGTTGTTTGCGAAGGTCCTCTTGTTGTTCCAGGTTTTTCAGGTATTGGCCGTTCAAGTAACGGGTAAATATTCCGCCTGTCACAAGGGCAAGGAATAACGAAACCATACAGGCCAGGTGCATCATGCTGCTATAGAAAAGGATTCCCACCAGCGCAAAAATAAGTATAATCGCAACCAATAAAAGCTTAACATTATTTTTATTTTTATCCATGAGATTCACCGACAAACTTATACCCTATGCCATGAACTGTCTGAACATAGACCGGCTTATGGGGATCGTCCCCCAATTTCCGGCGAATATTTTTGATGTGCGTGTCAATCGCCCGATCATAGCTGTCAAAATCGTCTCCGAAGGCGGCCTGTATCAGTTCTTCCCGCGTAAAGATTCTTCCGGGGTATTTCATCAGCAATGACATTATTTTCCCTTCGCTTGCCGTCAATGCTATCGGTTTGCCCAGCTTCCTCTCGATGGCTTTCATGAAATCTTCCGCCAGGCCGCTTTCTGTCCGGCGCAGAACAGTTTCAATTCTCGCCGCGAGAATTTTTAAACTGAAGGGCTTGGTGATATAATCGTCAGCCCCCAGGCCCAAACCTGTCAGTTGCTCCGCTTCCGCGGCTTTGGCAGTCAGCATAATGATCGGAATCCTTGATGTTTTTCGTATGATCCTGCAGACCTCCTCCCCTGAAATATCAGGGAGCATTAAATCCAAGACAATAAGCGTAATGTGCTCACGCTTAACAAATGAAAGCGCCTCACGCCCTCCCGCAGCGGCGAAGACAGCGTATCCGCGGCTTTGGAGATAAGATGCGACTGCTTCCAGTATTTTCGGCTCGTCATCCACGACGAGGATGGCCTTGTTAGGTGGCGATATCGTAATCCCCCTCCTCGATTGCGCGCTTTTGTGCATTAAATACTATCGCTATCATTGTTTATGATCTTCCTAATTTTAATACTCGCTTGCCTTAAACGTATTAATACTCTGACTTCCAATTGGCGAAAATCGATTTTGCTTCTTGGAGCACGAACTGCCCGTTTCCGCGTCACTATTTAGGCTCCACCACGGTGATCGAGCCTCGAATCATCCCCATCCAGCAGCTGTAACGGAATTTACCAGGCTTGTCAGGGGTGAATTCGATTGAGTTTTCCCCTGTCTGGAAGCGGTACTCGATATCATATTCAGGTATAATAATCCTGTTATTGCACCCATTGACGCTTCCTTGCGGCGCCTCCACCACCCACTTGACCGGGGTCCCCGCCTGGACGGTTATCGCCGGATAACTTCCCGGCGACAGCGTGGATTTTATAAGCTGGACTCCGTCTTTCACAACTATCTTGGAAGAGGCGGCGTTTCCGCCGGTTGCGTCCGCCACCTCCGGCAGCGTTATGCCGGACAGGCGCCACCCCTGCGTAAACATGATCATGCCGAGAACCACGACTAATACCGCCCCCGCGGTCATCACCTGGCGCCTGAATTTTTTGCTCATCAAGGAGGATAGCGCTCCCAGGCCAAACATGAGCGGCGCGGTGCCTAAGCTGAACAGCATCATCGACAAGGCGCCTTTTATGGGACTGCCCGTCGAAAGAGCATATAACTGCATCGCCTGCAGCGGCCCGCAAGGCATCAGCCCGTTCAGTAATCCGATATACAAAGGGCCGCTGCTTTTTCCTTTCTCGCGGTTGATTTTCCTTGCGAAAATTTTTGGCAGATGGGGGTTAAACTTTTTGAGCCAGGGGAAAATACCGAACATATTTATCCCCATGATCACTATAAATACGCCGGCCACAAGCTGTACGGCGCCCTTAAACACGCCGGAAAAACTAATAACCGAACCCAGGGCGCCGACAATACCGCCGACCACGGTATAGGAGATCACCCTGCCGAAATTATACAGGAAGCTTGGGCGAAGAGCGCTTCCTGATCCTGCCTTCGGTATGCATTGCGAGAGGTTTATACCGCCGCACATGGCCACACAATGAACGCTGGTCAAAAGACCGATCAGGAAAAGCATCCCATATCCCATACCGTCTTGCGCCAGCGGGAAGGAATTGAAGAATTCGGCGGCCCCAAATTGCCGCAAGAGCATAAAAAGAGACAGAACCAAAATAAGAAGACCCACCGCGCGCAAATTGTTATCAGTACGGTTGGCGGAACGGCTGAGAACCTCATAACCAAGTTCTTCTGTAACCGCCCTAATACTTTTTTCCGTAATGAGGCGGGGGTCATAGATCAGGTGCGCCGTCCCCTCAGCATAACTGACTTTCGCACTCTTCACACCTTTTTCGGAGCGCAGTCTGCGTTTAATTCGGTCTTGACAGCCAGGGCAGGTCATGCCGCCAATACCCAGATTTATTGTTTTTAATGAATAGTCCATATGCTATCCCCGGCATCCTTTAGCGACAGCTGAAACATCGCTCCTTTTTTAGCTGACTTGAGCCTACCAGGCAGTTTTGTGGAATTTATGTGGATTAAATAATTTCTTGGGAGCGGCCTTTAGAGCCCCAGCCGGTAGCCGAGGTTGATCACAAAATTTACAGCGACGTTCGTCCGCTAGACGCGCATGCGGCGAATGAACGAGCCCAGCGAGTAAAATCGCCGCCGGAAGCGTTCATAACCGGCGAAAAGTTCATCTGCGCTCATCTTCCTGGGTTTATAGGCGACCGCGGCCTTGGCCAGGGCAAGCAGTTCCTCATCCGCGCAATCGCGGAGAGTCGCCTGCGCCGCCCATTTGCGTTTCAGCGGGGCGATGGCGCGGAACAGATTTTTAGCGTAATCCTTGTCCGCGAACAAATTGTCGTCCCAAAAGACGAAAAACATTGACCTCAACGCCCGTATTTCCGCAGCGACATCCCCAGGCGGACGCTTTATAAAGCAATTGTGGTAAATCTGCTTGAGATTGCAGTAGCGGCAATTATACGGACAACCACGCGTGGCGAATACAGCTCCTTTCATCATCTGATTGCGCCTCAGTAAATCCCAGCGCGGAAAGGGAAGCTTCTCCAGGCTCGGCGGGCTGTCCGATCTGTATTCGGCGCGGGGATTGCCGTCACGGAAGTCATTAAGAAATTGGGGCCACGTCGCTTCAGCCTCGCCTATCAGCAAATAATCGCAATGCTCCCGCGCCTCATCAGGCAGAAGCGTGGCGTGGGGGCCTCCCATAACGACCCTCACCCCCCGCTTGTGAAACTCAGCGCTTATCTCATAGCAATGCGGCGCATTCGGAGTGTTGACCGTGATAGCCACCAAGTCGAACGGCTTCCTGAACGGTATCCGCCGGCAATACTCGTCGACGAGCGTTATCTCAAAGAAGCGTTCATCGACGAACGCCGCGAGATAGGGGATTGTAATCTGCGAGAAGTTATTAAACTGCCTGCGGCGAAAACGCTTAATTTCGCGGTTCTCCGTCTGTATCATTAAAAGCCTGATCATTTCTTGTATTCCAGGAGGTCGCCGGGCTGGCAATCCAGCGCCGCACAGAGCTTTTCGAGAGTGGAGAGCTTGATCGCCTTTACTTTGCCATTTTTAATAAGCGACACGTTGGCCATGGTTAAACCGACTTTGGCGGTTAGTTCGGTGACGCTCATTTTACGTTTGGCCAGCATAACGTCGACATTGATGATAATCATATCGTCCCGTCACTCTCCTCCTGCAGAAGCGCGGCTTTGGTAATGTAGCGCGCCAGCACCGCCGCGGCGAGGGCCAGCGCTATCCCCAGCACCTCTACAAGCAGGGAGGACAGCAATACTCCAGGGTGACTCATTCCGAGGAGTAAAAATACGACGTTTCCTGCGAAGAAAAAGCCAACATCGCAGAATAACAGGATTGCGCTGTTTTTTATCCATTTTGCCGTCTGCAGAGTAAACACTTCCTCGTTTTTAATCGCCGCGGACACTTTCCAGACAAAAACGAGTACAACGAAGCAGGGCAGGGCCGCCGCCCACAGGAACGCCAGCCAAGGAAGATACCAGGCTTTGAATTCAGGATACGCCGCTGTGATATCAGAGCCTAGAACAGGTATTATAAACCCCAGGAGCAGCAGAAAGCATACGGCGACGGCAACCGCGGCGACACGCACCCATCCGCACAGTGTTTTGGAAGACATTGAGATGCACTCTCCTCTCATCTATTACCTCTAGTACCTCTAGCATAAAACGGGACAATCAATTTGTCAATAAATATTTATCGTATTACAATAAATATTTATTCTAAATTGCCGAAGGGAGCGGCGCGGTGGAACCCCGCTGATGTGATATAATTTAAAGCGTATTACAATATTTTCTCCATTTTCCACGCTACACGCCATAAGAGAAACCGGCCGGATGCCGCAGGCGCTGCTTTTCGCTCATGCGAGAAAGGATTGAATTAGGATGAACGGAACAAGGAGGCTGATTTCCTTCATATTTGTCCTGCTGCTTTCTGTTTTCTTGTTTGCCGGTACGGCGCCTGCGCCTTCCTCCGCCGAACCCGGAACGCATGATACCGCGGGAAACGATAATCCGGAAACTCTGTCCGATTTTTACGATACCTTTTTTTCAGATAGAATGGCGAAGCATCATGTCCCCGGGGCCGCTGTGGCGATCGTACAGGACGGGCGGATCGTATTCACCGGGGGATACGGGTACGCGGATATTGAACAGATGACCCCCGTCGATGCGGAGCGAACGCCTTTTCGCGTCGCCTCGGTTTCCAAGGCGCTGACCATAGCGGCTGTTTTGCAGCTGTACGAAAGCGGACAAATAAATTTGGATGATGAAGTAAACCGCTATATCGGATGGCGTCTGGAAAATCACTTTAGCGAACCGGTACGTGTACGGCACCTGTTGACGCATAGCGACGGCTTCGGCACCCGGGACATCAATACGTTTTCCCTAACTCCTGAAGACCTGCGGCCATTGGGCGAGCTTTTGCGAGAGGAGCTTACCCCGCCCGTGAAGAAGCCGGGGACCGCGGTGGTGTACGGCAGCTTTGGAACGGCCTTAGCCGGACATCTGGTAGAGCGGGTAACGGATCGGCCCTTTGAAGAATATATGGCCGCAAACTTTTTCCAGCCGCTGGGCATGAAGCGCAGCAGCTTTGCCCAGGTTTTGCCGGCGGATATGGCTGAGGACGCCGCGGTCATCTATTCCTACGAGGAAAAGGAAAACCGCTATATTCCCTATCCCTATCTCTACCTGCAGACCCCCCCTACCGGCGGTCTGACAACGACTGCCGCGGACATGGGGAGCTTCCTGCTGGCGCTTCTGAACGGCGGCGCGCCGATTTTGAAGGAGGAAACCGTCGCTTCTATGCTTACCCCTCAGTTTTCCATGCATCCGGAGCTGGGAGGCGTGACCTACGGGTTTATGGAACAGAAGATAGGCGGGGAAACTGTTTTAATCCGCGACGGCAGCGGTCTCGGGATATGTTCGCAGCTCTGCCTGCTTCCCGAGCAGGGGGCGGGATACTTCTATGTGCAGAATGCCGGCGGGGATGCGCTGCTCAATGAATTCAACGAGGCCTTTTTGGCGCAATTCATCCCGCAGCCGGCATCGCGCGCGGCAGACAGCATACCCGTCGACCGCAGTCGTTATGAGGGGGTTTACCGGGCTGCGGCGGCAAACGAGTACACGATCGTAAAGTTTCTGGAATACCTATTTACCGGGAATCTGCAGGTAAGCGCAGCGGAGGACGGCCGCATGACCATCACTCCGCTGGGGCTGGGAGACTATCTGGGAGGTTTTGAGGGCGCCGGCGACTGGCTTGCCCTCGACCCTCTGCTGTTCAGGGAAGCGGAGCGAGAGCGCTACGTCGCCTTTATTGAGGATGAAAGCGGAGAAATTAACGCCCTGGCCTCCGGTTCAGGCTATCACAGCGTCTATGACAAACTGTCCTGGGCTGAGACGCCGCAGGTTCAGCTGGCGCTGCTGATTTTGTTCATGCTCGCTTTTTTATCGGCATTGCCCGCGGCGCCTTTATGGCTGCGGCGGCAAGCGGCGGGGATACAGGCCGAGCGTATTGCCGGCAGATTAGTTTTTGGCGTTTCGCTGTTGAATATAACCGGGTTTTTCGGGGTCGTTTATATTTTGCTGATCAGGCGAGTGGCGGGCTTTCCGGCGTTCGGCGCCGGTATCCCGGAGGCGGCGATGGTTCCGCTGGCCTTGCTGCTTATCGCTGCGGCTTTAGGCCTATTGCTGCTTCCCTGTACCCTGTTGATCTGGAAAAACCGCGACCGTTCACTGCCCCTGCGCCTTTATTACACCCTGATGACAGCGGCCTCGCTGGGATTTACTCTCTGGTTGAATTACTGGAACCTATTGGGTTTCCGGTTTTAAATATCACTTCAATCGCATATAAGGGCAGGTTAAGCAGCCGCTCCTGGCGCTGATAATCAGCCATAGACGTGCAGGAAGCAGCGGAATAATATCAGTTGGTCGCTCCAAGGGAACTGCGGAGCGGCGTTTTTCTTTGTTCCTCGTGCCATTACTCCGCCTCCTTATCCCCGTTTTTTGCTTTATCCAGCTTGGCGATTTCTTTGACGACACGGTCAAAGTCGCTTTCAAGTTGTTTCATCTCACGCTCACGGTATATTTCAAACTCTTTCTCTGCTTTTTCGATTGCCTGTTTGCGCGAGATTCTGCCTGCGCCTTTCAGAACTTCGCGGCGCAGAGCGATAATCTGATTGTCAAGAGCGGAAATCCAATCCGCCATAGACATTGGCTGTTGCTCCAAAGCCGTGAATTCCGCAAAGTCCAGGAACTGCGAAACAAGCAGATTAAGGCGCGTCAGTTCAATTTCCGACAGATAGTTTTTTGCTATCTTTACATCGTCTTTGGTAATGTACTCGCCCTTGAAGTTGGTCATACCCACTAGAGGCTTATCGCTGCCCACACGGTCGTAAATAAGCTCTGCCGCCGTATGGGAATGTACAGCAAAGTGAAGTTTATTCTGCACCGTTGCAAAAAACTTCTTTGTCATATCCGAACGCGGGTCATAATCAATGGCAGTGGCGTAAATATCCGTGACTTGCTGATAGAAGTTGCGCTCGGAGGAGCGAATGTCGCGGATACGCTGCAGCAGTTCACGGAAATAGCGGCTGCCGCCTTGTTTCAGCCTTTCATCGTCCATAGCAAAGCCTTTTTGAATGTACTCGTGCAGACGTTGTGTGGCCCAACGGCGAAAGCGTGTGGCAATCTGTGACTGCACACGGTAGCCTATGGCGATAATCATATCCAAATTATAATGGTCTACATTACGCTCGACCTGCCGTTTGCCCTCGGTTTGAACTCGCAAGAATTTCTTGCAAGTTGAAATCTCTGCGAGTTCGCCGTCCTTATAGATGTTGGCAACGTGCTGGTTGATGTTCTGGCGCGACGTATCGTAGATTTCGGCAATTTGAAGCTCTGTCAGCCACAAATCCTCGTCCGAAAAGCGCACGGACACCTTGGTTATGCCGTTCTCGTCCTGATATAGAATAATATTGTTCTCGGATTTACTCATCTTAGTCGGCCTCCTCGAACATTTTCTCTTTGAACACAGGCTCGATGCGCTGTACTTTCCAAGTCTCGTCGCCAAGGCGCAGGTTTTCCGAGTCACTCTTTGCTCGTTTCAAAATGATCAAATCGAAACCGGCAGACTCATAGCCTCTTCGTTCCTGTTCCCTGATTCGCCGCTTGACAGTATCGAGTTCATTCTCCAAACTGCTGACCAAATCCTTCTCCCAATGGTAGAATGCGGCATTCTTTAAAGTGGGATAGGTTGCGGGAATCAATCAGCTGTAACTTGCCTTTGCGGTGTTGCTCCGTACTGTCGGTCAGCGTATACGGTTATCATCAAACTCCCCGCTCATAGGGATTTGTATCATTGGAAGTATCACTTCAATCGCATATAAGGGCAGGTTCAGCAGCCGCTCCTGGCGCTGATAATCAGCCATAGACGTGCGGACCGACAGCTTTGGCTGAAACTTCTGCCGGTATGCTTTCAGGCTCTTCGCCTTCAAATTCGTCTCCGCCTTCACTTCCAGGGGAATAACCATACTGCCGTTGTCCGCGACAAAGTCAATCTCCGCTCTGCCGCGATCGTTCGTCCAATAATAGATTTCCAGTCCTTTGAGTGTTTTTAACTGCTGCAAGACATACTGTTCGGTCAGAGCGCCCTTAAATTCCTTGAATAGTTCATTGCCGTCCAACAGTACGCTTTGGTTCAGGTTCACCATACAGGAGAGCAGGCCGACGTCGACAAGAAACAGCTTGAACGCTTTCCAATCCTCGTAGGCTTTAAGCGGCATGCTGGGCGCCTTAACGCGATGCACTTTATGAACAAGGCCGCAATCGGTCAGCCAAAGCAGGGCCTGTTCGTATTCCCTGGCCCGCGTCCCCTCCTTGATAAGCCCGTAGATGAATTTTTTGTTCTCCTTGGCGAGCTGAGCGGGAACGCTGTTCCAGACCATTCTGATTCTCGGTACGACATTATGGGGCGCATGCTTGGAAAAATCCTGCTCATAGGCGTCAAGAATGCGCCGTTGTATTTCCCGGGCCTCGCCGAAATCCTTATTCTCGGAAAAGCTGCGTACTACCTCAGGCATGCCCCCCACATAATAATAGTATTTGAGCATGTCGATATAGGTCTGCTTAAACGCGGCTGCCATACTGAAGTCGCCTTTTTGCAGCAGCTCCGCAAATTGACCGTTGCCCATCGCTCTTAAAAACTCCGTAAAGCTCAGAGGATATAAGTTTAAAAACTCCACCTTGCCCACAGGGAAAGAGGTCCCCTGGTGCAGAGCAACGCCCAGGAGCGAACCGGCGCACACAATTTGATATTGCGGCGCGTTCTCATTGAAATATTTAAGCGCAGTCAGAGCCTTGGGTACTTCCTGTACCTCGTCAAAGATAAGCAGAGTATTCTCGGGATCAATTTTTTGGCCGCAATAGAGTTCCAGCCCCGTCACAATTCGTTCCACATCCAAGTCGGATGAAAATAAGTCCGTCATGCGCCGGTTGTTGTCAAAGTTGATGTAAACGGTCTTTTCAAAGGCAACTCTGCCAAACTCCTTCATCAGCCAAGTCTTGCCGACCTGCCTGGCGCCGCGAATAATGAGCGGCTTTTTGTTGCGCTTCGCTTTCCATTTATGCAGTTCCTCTATCGCTGTCCGATACATGAAACATCACCCCATAAGGTAATTATGCCCCATTGCCACACTAATTACAACGGTAATTGGTGGCAATGCAACACTTTTTACGACGTATCTTCGTTTGAATGCCACCATAAAAAAGTACAATGCAGCGAATCCGGACATGTTTGCTTGTCAAGAAGCCGCCGTATCCAAATACTGGAGCGCAGAACAATATGTTGAGATTACAGGGCAAACAATGTATGTTATATATATGGGCGCCATATGATTTTGAAACACCATAAATAGAGGAGGATAAGCGCAATGCCGAGGGGACGCAAAAAAGAGAAGTATATCGACGTCAGCAAGATGCGCGACATCGAAACCTATGAACATAAAGACAAAAAGCGCAGCAACAATCCTGCGGCAGGGATGGCGCAATATGACAAGGTTGCGGAAGAAAAAAAGACATATCAGTACGACCCGCACCTCGACCCGAACCTGCAATGGGCGGGTAAGAAGGAAGGGGTCTCCTTTGACGTGCCCACATCCTCGATACATATTCACGAATCCATCAAACCTCATAAAATAATCCGCGCTGTTCAGACCATCGGCGATGAAGATGCAAACATACAGGTGAGCTTAGGCTTTTTTGAAAACCCTGTGGAGCGCATGCGCCGCCGCCGGGAATCCATCGAGTTTTATCAGCACGGCGTCAATTGGACAAACCGTCTGATTGCGGGGGACAGCCTCGTGATCATGAACTCCCTTTTGGAGAAAGAGGGCATGGCCGGGCAGGTGCAGACGGTTTACATCGATCCCCCCTACGGCATCAAATACGGCTCCAATTTTCAGCCCTTTGTGGACAAGCGGGATGTTAAAGACAAAAAGGATGAGGACTTGACCCAAGAGCCGGAAATGATCAAAGCCTTCCGGGACACCTGGGAGCTTGGCATTCACTCATATTTAACCTATCTGCGCGACCGCCTGCTGCTGGCGCGGGAACTGCTGGCGGACAGCGGAAGCGTGTTTGTGCAGATCAGCGATAAAAACTTACATCATGTTAGAGAAATACTTGACGAAGTGTTTGGTTCATTAAACTTTATTGCCATAATAAAATTTCAAAAAACTGGTAGCCTTACCGGCAAGTTGATGACTAGCACAACAGATTACATAGTTTGGTATGGCAAAGATAAAAGTAAAACAAAGTATCATCAACTCTATTTACAAAGAAATATTGGTGATCCTTCCTTAGATAGATACGATTATATTGAACTACATAACGGCAATATTTTGAAATTAACTCGTCCACAAATTCTTGGTCAAGAAAAAATACCTGAAGGGAGAAGGATGCGTTATACGACACTGCTGTCTGACGGCGAAACAAGCACATCAAATCAAGAGGTAGATTTTGAAGGTGAAAAGTTCCTGCCACGACATGGCAAACATTGGAAAACTACAACAACTGGCATTAAAAGACTTATTGAAAAAAAGAGAGTACATAAATTAGGATCAACTATTTGGTATATAAGATACATTGATGATTTTCCAGTCATACCATTGAACGATAGATGGGAGAGCCTCCAGATTGGCGTTGAATTGTCCTATGTTGTTCAAACCTCGCCGATGGTAATCCAGCGTTGCCTGCTCATGACCACCGACCCCGGCGATCTCGTTCTGGATATCACCTGCGGCAGCGGAACCACCGCCTATGTAGCCGAGCAGTGGGGGCGCCGCTGGATCACCTGCGACACCTCCCGGGTGGCGATTGCGCTGGCCAAGCAGCGGCTGATGACGGCAACCTTTGACTATTACAAGCTGGCCCACCCCGAACAGGGGGTCGGCAGCGGCTTCATCTATAAAACCGTGCCGCACATCACACTTAAATCTATCGCCAACAACGAGCCGCCCGTGCAGGAAACCCTCTACGATCAGCCGGAGATCGACAAAACCAAAGTGCGCATCACCGGCCCCTTCACCGTGGAGGCGCTCCCCGCCCCTGTGGTCAAACCTATTGACGCCGCGGCGGATCTGGACGATGCAAGCGCCAAACAGGCGGATTGGCGGGACGAATTATTGGCTGCCGGTATTCGGGGGCGCAGCGGCGCGAAAATCGAATTTTCCCGAGTGGAGCCGCTTTCCGGTACCAAATTTTTGCAGGCAGAAGCAGAGACCAAAGAGGACACACCCCGGCGGGCGGCAGTCTGCTTCGGCAGTGAAACTAAGCCGCTGGATTCCCGCGTGGTTAATCTCGCTTTGGATGAAGCGGAAAACCTGCGTCCCAAAGTGAGCCTGATTATTTTTGCGGCGTTCCAGTTTGACCCGGAGGCCGCCAAGGACATTGATGAAACCAACTGGCCGGGCATTACGTTGCTCAAGGTGCAGATGAACACCGACCTGATGACCGAAGACCTCAAGAAAAAGCGCTCATCCAACGAGAGCTTTTGGCTGGTGGGACAGCCGGATGTGGAACTGCTGTATATTGAAAAAGGCAAAAATAAGGGTAAATACAAGGTCCGCGTCAACGGATTTGACTATTATGACGTTAAAAAAGGCACTGTCGAATCCGGAAACGCCGACCGCATCGCTATGTGGATGTTGGATACCAATTACGACGGCATGTGTATCGAGCCGATGCAGGTCTTCTTTCCCATGGGCGGCAAAAAAGACGGCTGGAACAAGCTGGCTAAAACGCTGCGCGCCGAAATCAATCAGAAGTTGATTGAAAAATACGCCGGGAATGAATCCCTGCCGTTTAAGGTTGACAGCAACCGTCAGATTGCTGTAAAAATCATTGACGACCGGGGTATCGAAAGCCTGAAGGTCATTAAGGTGGGCGAGTTGTAATGGCAGACATTGACCAACTCATCATCAATTCCGCTTTTCGTGAGCCGGAATACCACTGGAAATATAATTATCAGACGCAGAGCTTTGACAAGGCGCCCGGCAGACGCCCCGCCGGTTATTTCGTAGCCGACCGGAGTTCGAATAAATATAACGACATCGGGCAATTTATCGAATTGCCTCTGGTCAACCGCATCCGCCCCCGCGTTAAATCCTGGCGGGAGAACGGTTATCCCGGAGTTACGGGCGTCACTAAAAAGCTGCTGGAGCATTGGAATGATACGGAGGCGCGGCAATATCAGTTTTTCTTTTGCCAGGCGGATGCGATGGAAACGCTTATCTGGCTGACGGAAGCGCCCGAGGCGGAGAAAACCGGCATTGCCGTCCCGGGAGACGGCGGGACTTTTCAGCGAATTTGCACCAAACTCTGCACCGGCGGCGGCAAAACAACGGTGATGGCCATGCTGATTGCATGGCAGGTGCTCAATAAGGTTACTTACCCGCAGGACAAGCGTTTTTCCAAGAACGCTTTTATCGTCGCCCCCAACCTGACTGTGAAAAGCCGCTTGCAGGTATTGCGGACAGGCGGGGATAGCAATTACTACACGCAGTTCAATATTGTTCCGCCAGGGCTTATGGATAAGCTCAGGCAGGGCAAGGTGCTGATTCAAAACTGGCAGGCGCTTGCCTGGGACAGCGAGGAACAAATCCAAAAGAAAAAAAGCGTGGACAAACGCGGCGCAAAAAGCGACGAGGCCTATACCCGCGAGATGCTGGGCGAAATGGCGAACGCACATAATATTCTGGTCATCAACGACGAAGCGCACCACGCCTGGCGCAAAAATCCGGAAGTTAAAATCTCCCTACGAGGCCTGGACAGAAAGGAATATGTGGACAATGAAAAGCAAGCCACCATTTGGGTCAGCGGCCTGGACCGTATTCAGAAAACCCGCGGCATTTTGACCTGCTATGACTTCTCCGCCACACCGTTTGCCCCTTCCGGAAAGAAAAACGATGAAGAGGCTCTGTTCGGATGGATTGTGAGCGATTTCGGCCTGAACGACGGCATTGAATCGGGACTGGTGAAAACCCCGCGCGTGGTTGTCCGGGACGACAGCATCCCCGATCCGGAAACTTTCAAGTCCAAACTGTACCATATTTATGCCGACGAAACCGTACGTGATGATATTAACCGCCAGGCCGCGCCCGAAGAGCCGCTGCCGGATTTGTTGACCCAGGCTTATTACCTGCTGGGCAAGGACTGGCTGGAGATGTATAAATCCTGGCGGGAGCAAGGAGCCGTCGTCCCCCCGGTTATGATCACTGTGGCCAACCGTACGGAGACAGCGGCGCGCATTATGTATGCTTTTGAGCATAAAAGAATACAGATCGACGAACTCTGTGTTCCCGAATACATCATCCATATTGACTCC
The DNA here is from genome assembly GCA_002397275.1 of Thermacetogenium sp. UBA4966. Lineage (GTDB taxonomy): Bacteria > Bacillota > DSM-12270 > Thermacetogeniales > Thermacetogeniaceae > Syntrophaceticus. Next base: position 28,967 of record DHAA01000075.1, read on the forward strand.
AAAACGATGGAAGCTGCGGAGGGCGTTACGGTGAATTGGGATTCAGCCGCTCCTTCCGCTAAAAAGCTGAGCAAAAAAGAAACCGCGGCCATTCTGCGGGATACGGCGGACACGGTCGGCCAGCGCGGGAAACGCGGCGAGCAGGTGCGCAACGTCATCTCCGTGGGCATGCTTTCCGAGGGATGGGACGCCAGAACGGTGACGCACATCATGGGCTTGCGCGCCTTTTCCAGCCAGCTGCTATGCGAACAGGTGGTCGGCCGCGGCCTCCGCAGAACATCCTACGATCTGACGAACGGCAGCGACATGTTCACCGCGGAATACGTGAATATTTTCGGCATCCCGTTTGCATTTTTGCCGCATGAATCGGCTGAAAGCGGCAAGGCCCCGGTTCCCCCGCCCAAAACACAGATCGAGGCGCTCAAAGAGAAGGAGAAGTATAAAATCAGCTGGCCAAATATCGTGCGCATTGATCGCGTATTCAGGCCGCGGCTTACGGTGAACTCGGATCAGATCGACACCCTGGTTTTGGATGCGTCGCAGACGCGCCTCAGAGCCGAACTTGCCGCCGTTATTGACGGCAAAACCGATCTATCGATATGCACCGATATTGATCTGGAAAAGATTGATTCGCAGCTGAGGATGCAGCGCATCGTTTTTGAAGCCGCGGGTCAGGTGTATGATCTGATGAAATCATCCTGGCAAAGCGAAGGAACCAAATACGCGCTGTTGGGACAGGTGATCTCGCTTGTGGAACGGTATCTGAGCTCCGGAGCCATTAAAATCGATCCGCCGCTTTTTAACACAAACCCTTTGCGGCAGAGAATTGTTTACATCCTGAACATGAATAAAATCGTGCAGCACCTGTGGAGCTTTATGAAGCTGGAACAGACTGAAAAGCTCGTCCCGATTTTCGACGCCAATAAAAAAGTACGAAGCACCGGGGATATGCTTACCTGGTTTACCAGCAAGCCTTGCGCTATTACCCGGAAATCACATATCAGCCATTGTGTGTTCGACAGTACCTGGGAATCTACCGAGAGCTTTGCGTTTGAAAAAAATCAGGACATTGTTGCCTGGATTAAAAACGATCATCTTGGCTTCGAGATTATATATGTCTATGACGGTGTGGTCCGCAAGTATACGCCGGATTTCCTGATTCGGCTTGCCAACGGCAAAACGCTGATACTGGAAGTTAAGGGCCAGGAAACCCGGCGTGACAAGGAAAAGCGTAAAGCCCTGGCTGAATGGATAGACGCCGTGAACGGACTTGGCGAATACGGCGTTTGGTGCAGCGATGTTTCTTACAATACCGCAGATGTGGATGGGATCATAAAAAAACACTCAAAGTATAAGCGAGGTCATTCAACCATCCGGTTTTAAAGGAGTGGGTTTCATGCCGTTGATTTCTGCCCCGAATGTCAAAATAAAATTTCCGACCGCGCGGAGGCGTGCCCCCATTGCGGACTGCCCGCGAAGTATTTTAATGAATCCGTGGCGACAGACGTCATTGCGGCTAGGACCGAATATTCTAAACCGCTTGATTTGACAGCACTCCGCAATGCATTGATTGCCTTTGAACACAGCTATCAGACCTTTTTCAGTGTCAACCACTATATCACAGCACAAGAGATGGCGAGACTTCAATCATCTTTTAGCTTATGGGCAAAGCAATTAGAGGACAAGACGGCATACGCATACTGTCGGGAAAACGCTCACCGTTTCGCCGTAGATTTTGAAATGGTGAATAATTGCTTGCGCCGTTACGAAACTTTAGCACAGGATGCGGAAAATCATAATGCTTATTACATCGACAGAATCGTGGAGAGAGATGCCGATTATTTTGATAATATGCTGCGGGAGATTGACCAGAACATCAAACTGGACAACGAGCAGCGGCGAGCAGTAGTTGCAAACGATGATTATTGTTTATTGGTAGCAGGTGCAGGTGCAGGTAAAACCACAACGATGGCAGCAAAGGTCAAATACCTAGTAGAAAAACAACATATCCCCCCTGAAGATATCATCGTTATTTCGTACACAAGAAAGGCTATTGACGAACTTAAAAAGCGCATCAATCATATCCTGCATATTCCGGCGAAAATTTGCACTTTCCACTCTTTTGCCTACGACATCGTCCGTAAATTTAGTGATACGCCACCGGAGGTGAACTATTCCGCCAATAACATCATCTTTGATATGCTAGAAGAGAAAGTTTTCCATGACAAAGTCTTGCTTCGCAAGTTGCTGCTGTTTCTTGGTTTTTACTTTGATTTGCCCGCCGATGCGATGAATTATGACAATCTCGACCAGTTTCATTTAGCAAAAGCGGCGCAGGATTATGAAACCCTAAAGAGTGGCGCGGGGGAATATATCAAAAAAGTAGCGTCTCAGCGAGGGCGTCACATGCGGACGATTACCGGAGAATACCTTCGCTCTGTGCAGGAGGCACATATTGCTAACTTCCTATATCTCCACGGTCTTGACTACGAGTATGAGCCTGTTTATCCACACGTCATTCGCGGAGCGCGAAAAAAGTATACCCCTGATTTCATTATCCGGCAGGGCGAACATACAGCCTATTTAGAGCATTACGCCATCAGCGAAAGCGGTTACAGCTTTGTACTTACCCATCAGGAAATTGCTAAGTATGCAAACGCCATCAAAGACAAACGCAAGCTCCATCGTCAAATGGGGACCGCTCTGCTAGAAACATGGGCGTGGTATAAGGACAAGCGGTCACTTCCCGAGCATCTAAGGGAACTTCTGGTGAACGAGGGCTTCGCCCTCAAAGAACGTGATTTTGCGGAGGTCTATAAAAAGATCACAGAAACCAGTAAAGATAAATATGTCTTTAAAATGGTGCAGTTTTTGACGTTATTTATCGCTCAATACAAAACCTGTGGCTATGATGCGGGGGGGTTTGAAGCACTACGGGCAAAAACCGACAATCCGCGCACACATCTTTTCCTGGATATTGCGGAACCTGTTTATCATTATTATCAAAAGCAGCTTGCCGTACAAAACCGTATTGATTTTGAGGACATGATTAACGATGCCCATTTTTATCTTGCCGAAATTGAGCGGCAGCAACTGGAACTGCCCTATAAATACATCATTATTGATGAATTCCAGGATATCTCCCGGCAGCGCTTTAATCTGACCAAGCGGCTGAGTGAGATAACCCGCGCCAAAGTCGTTGCGGTCGGTGATGACTGGCAGTCTGTATTTGCTTTTTCCGGTTCGGATATCGGCCTGTTTACACGTTTTATTGAACTGATGGGCAGCGGCGTTGAGATGAAAATCACGCACACCTATCGCAATTCTCAAGAACTCATTGACATTGCAGGGAGCTTTGTGCAGAAAAACGTCGCTCAAATTCAAAAGCACTTGATTTCACCCAAACGCCTTGCTAACCCGATTGTCCTCATAGAATTTAACGACCGTTTCAAGCCGGATTATGCGATGGCAGAAGCGGCTGAACAAACAGTAGAGCATATTTTAACGGAATATGGCGAAAGCACGTCAATTTTATTGATCGGGCGGTACAATTATGATAATTATAAACTGTGCCGGACAGGTCGGTTTACCGAGTTGCCAGGCAACAGAATCAAGAGCGAGAAATACCCCAAGGCCAATCTCAGATTTATGACGGCACACAGTGCAAAGGGGTTAGGCTTTGACAATGTAATCCTATTGAACATGTTTGAAGGGAAGTTCGGTTTCCCTTGCCAACTTGAGGACGATCCTATCATGAGATTGGTGCGCTTCGAAGATACATCCATACCTTTTGCGGAGGAGCGGCGGCTGTTTTATGTGGCGCTCACCCGTACGAAAAACCATGTTTATATTCTCACGCCCCAGCACAAGCCATCCCGTTTCTTAATTGAGTTGATTAACGATTACAAAATTCAGCACTCAAAGAACCTCCATATGGAATCCGTCGATATGTTCCGCCTGCGTTGCCCAATTTGCGGATATCCGCTGAAATATGAGTTCAATAAAAATTATGGCTTAGGTCTTTATCTTTGTACTAATGAACCCGAGGTATGTGACTTTATGACCAATAGTAAGGTACATC
>DHAA01000075.1:33232-34478 GCA_002397275.1 Thermacetogenium sp. UBA4966
GGTACATCTACACGATATTTATAAATGCGACCAATGTAAAGATGGGTATATGATTGTAAAGTCTAAAGGCAATGAGGCTTTTTATGGCTGTACGGGTTACGATCGAACACACAAAAGCAGTTGCCGAAATATGCGCCCTATCTTTGTGTCACCGCGTTAGCCTCCAACTAAACCAGCGTACGGCGCCTTATGCTCATTATCTCGCTGACCAATTGAACTTTATATCTGATAAAAACCCAATAGCTCTGATAGATCAATACCGATTCCAACCTGATACAAATCGTTTTTGCGCAGAGACCAGAGCCGTTCAATTATCTCCATATTATTTTGGCCATAATGGATCCAATTATGGCAGGTGCTGCATAGGCATACGATGTTTTCGGGCACATCAATCGATATAACGAAACGATCCGCATACTTTAACGGTACTAGATGGTGTGTTTCCATATATGGAAGGCCATCAATCATCCTCGGAAATGTATCGTGTGAAGCATCAAACTCACATTTAAACCCTGCATGACACAATGATCTTTTGGCAGCTATAGGATCACGAAGATATGATTTCGTTGTCCGCTCTGATAGTGGAGGCTTTGCAAACTTTTCATGCAGAAACTCAAATCGCTTCTCTTGACTTAAGTCATTCTGCAGATACTGTTGAACCGCATCGCTTGTCTCAAACGCGAATAGTCCGAGTTCTTTGATCGCATCGACAAGTTCCGGACGCAGCTGAACAATATATATTCCTTTTTCTCTTCTCAGTTCAATCCAAGCAATACCCCAGTATGTCTCTTTGTCATTACTACCTATAAGCCTAAATCTCTTTAGATGCTTAACCGCAAACTGCCCAAGCCTGCGATTCTGAACGCTGAAAAAGTTGGGAGATTGTCCGTATCGTTCTCCCAGCGACTTACATGAAGCAGTGTAATCAGGTGCCAGATACCATTTTTCAAGTGCTGACAGTATGTTGTTATCGTGTTGTATTTCAGGTAAACAAAGGATCTCCTTCCACTCATCGACCGAGATATTTATCTCGTAATTATGCGTGCGTGAATTACGATGAACATCCATCATATCTTATTCACCCCCCCACACCACACCTGTAAGTTATTATACTTTAAATGAATACGCGCTGGAGAAAAAATTTACCGGAACTCTAAGCTAATGAACGCCACACCATCGCGCCTAGATCACGCCCTTTCTATAAACTCTCTCCGCGAAACTGGAGGTACGCCTCAATACGGGTAGA
>DHAA01000071.1:0-10273 GCA_002397275.1 Thermacetogenium sp. UBA4966
CGGCTCATCCCGGTAATATCACAGAGCATCTGCTCCAGTTCATACATCAATTCCAGCGCGCCCTGCACCGTCTCCTCCGGCTGATAAGGGTGGAGAGCGGTGAAGCCGGGCAAACGCGCCGCCCATTCGTTAATCTTGGGGTTATACTTCATGGTGCAGGAGCCCAGTGGATACATGCCGCTGTCCACGCCGAAGGCCTTTTTAGACAGTTCGGTGAAGTGGCGCACCACCTCCACCTCGCTCACCTCGGGGAGGGGAGGATCGCTTTCTCTCAGAAATTCTCCCAGCGAACCCTTGAGATTAACCGCGGGTACATCCCTTTCCGGAAGAGAAAAAGCGCTGCTTCCGGAAACACTCTTTTCCAAAATAAGCTTACTCATGTCGGCATCCCCCTTTCAGCACAGCCACCAGCTTGTCGATCTCTTTCTTTGTCCTATTTTCGGTGAAGGCAAAGAGCAGCGCCTTATCTAATTCATAGCCTCCGATAATCTCTTGCTTCAGCAAAGCCTTGTTGGCTGCGGCAGGATCCGCCAGCCGCACCGGGAACTCTTTAAAGAACGGATGGCTGTATTTGAGCGGAATACCCGCTTCCTGCAAACGATCCTGTGCATAACAAGCCAGCTCATGGCACCTGGTCGCTATCGCCCGCAAACCGCTGGGGCCGACTATGGATAGATAAACTGTGGCGGCCAGGGCGCATAACGCCTCGTTGGAGCAGATGTTAGAGGAAGCCTTTTGTCTCCTGATATGCTGCTCCCGTGCTTGAAGGGTAAGCACAAAAGCTCTCTTTCCATCCAGATCTCTGGTCTCTCCCACAAGACGCCCTGGTACTCGCCGCATCAGCTTCTTATTCGCGGTGAAGAAACCCAGGTAGGGACCCCCGAAGCTTAATGGGTTGCCTAAGGCTTGCCCCTCTCCGACTGCGATATCCGCTCCCCAGTCTGCCGGGGGTTTTAGAATCCCCAGGGAAATAGGATCCACAACCATGATCAAGAGCCCTTTTACGGCATGCACCGCGGCCTCTATTTTCTTTATTTCCGGCTCGAGAAAGCCGTAAAAATTCGGAGACTGAACAACCACTGCCGCAGTATCTTTATCTATCAGTTCGCTCAGCTTTTCCGTATCCGCGACACCTTCGCAGGCGGGGGCGCACACAATATCGATTCCTTTTCCATGAGTATAGGTATGCACTACCTGCACATAGCGGGGGTTAACGGCGCCCGCAAGAATAATCTTCTTCCTGCGGGTGGCCTCCGCGGCCAAGGAACAGGCTTCAGCCAGGGAACTCCCCCCGTCGAACATCGAGGCGTTGCACAGATCCATCCCGGTTAGGCCGCAGATCAGGCTTTGGTATTCAAAGATGCTCTGCAAAACGCCCTGACTCAATTCCGCCTGATAGGGAGTATAGGCGGTGACAAGTTCCGGCAAGGAAAGGACATGCTCCACAACCGCAGGAACATAGTGGTCATAAGCTCCTGCTCCGAGAAAAGAGGGATATTCGTCTGCGGTCACGTTCTTCGCCGCCAATTCGCTCATTTTCTTGCGCAACTCCAGTTCCGACAACGGCTGGCCGAGATTCAATTCCCGGTCTAATCGCAGCTCCTCAGGAATATCCGAAAACAGTTGATCGATACTCCCCAAACCCATGGCCTCCAGCATTTCCTGAACAACCCGGGGAGGATTTGGTGTATAAGCCATGACGCTCCCTCCCTACTCCTCTTTTTCGCAATATGCAGCGTATTCCTTGGAATTCATCAATTTTTCCAGTTCAGTCTTGTCGCTCATCTTGAGAACCGCGATATGCTCTTCATAAGGATCGTTGTTCAGCGATTCAGGCGCCTCTTCCAACCCTTCGTTGACAGCTACCACACTCCCGGAAACCGGGGTGTGCATATCGGACACCGCTTTTACAGACTCGATAACGCCGATACTGCTCCCCGCCTCAAAGTCGCCGTCGAGATCGGGAAGCTCCACAAAAACGATATCTCCCAGGTGATGCTGCGCGAAATCAGTGATTCCGATTGTAGCTTGCTCGCCGTCGACGCGCACCCATTCATGCTCTAAGGAATAATACAGCCCTTCTTTAATCTCTGTTGTCATCATCACTCATCCTTTCATATATGATCTTGATCCGGCTATTTCTTTGCTCTCTTGTAAAAAAGCCCTTTCCCTAACCGCGCCTTAACAGATTTTTTCCGGATTATGATCTCGATCTCCCCGCCCGCTTCCGCAAACTCGCTCTTGATCAAACATAAGCCGAGCTTCTTATCCAATGTGGGGAAGTAACCGCCGCTGGTTACATGACCGATGCGAACGCCTTTTTTTTCAACCTCGTATCCCTCTCTGGGCACCCCGCGGCCCAGCATCTCGAATTCCATCAGCTTCCGCTGCAGGCCTTCCGCCTTCTGTTTGGCCAGAGCCTCTTTTCCGATAAAGGAGGGTTTGTCCAGCTTTACAAAACGACCTAAACCAGCCTCCAGGGGTGTGATATCCTTATCCAGTTCGTGGCCGTAAAGGGGCATTTTCGCTTCCAGGCGCAGGGTATCCCGGGCGCCTAATCCGCAGGGCGCCACTCTATCCCCGCCATCGTTAAGAATTGCCTCCCAAACGCTGCAGGCGGCTGCGGGGGGTGTATAGATTTCGAAACCATCCTCTCCTGTGTAACCGGTTCGGGAGAGAATGCAGTCGACCCCGCCTACCTTCGCCTTCGGTAAAAAGTAGTAGTATTTAATAGCGGCTAGATCCGCATCGCACAGAGGCTGCAGGATCTCTTGAGCCAGCGGCCCCTGCAGAGCGATCTCGGCAAAACGATCGGAAACGTTTGTAATAGCGACACCCTGAGCAAAGGCTTGTTTCTGCATCCAGTCCACATCTTTTTTGGTATTGGCGGCGTTGATCACGAGAAAATAGCGGGTAGGAGAAAACTTGCAGACCATCAGATCGTCGACGACCCCGCCATGCTCGTAGCACATGGGTGAATAACGGATTTGTCCTATTTCCATGCCGGTGAAGTCATTGGTGAGGAGGTTGTTGAGATATTCCAATGCCCTCTCGCCTGTTACCTCAACTTCCCCCATGTGGGAAACGTCAAATATCCCGGCTTTGCTGCGCACCGTTTTGTGTTCAGCAATAATCCCCTCATACTCCACCGGGAGTTCCCATCCCCCGAAATCGATGAGGTTTCCCTTATATTTCTGGTGCATGGGGAAAAGAGGAGTTCTTTGAAGAACCATTACACATACCTCCAAATACATTAATTAGTAAAAATCGTACTCGAAAAAATTATCTGTTACATTTGCAGCAGCGACACTCCTTTCCGCTATTTTACCCTCTCCGGCAAATAAGAATAAAAAAACAGAACACAGGAATTAAAACCCCTGTGCTCTGTTTTTTACCTGAGAGATTCGCCAACAGGCTTGCCCCTTCGGCGTGTCAAACACTTTCCAGAGTCCTGTCCGAATACGGTCCTGTTACCTGAAAGTTTCATCTCCACTCCGGGCAGAGTGTAGGTTTACATCTTCGGTACGAAGCAGTCGTTATGCTTCTCTTCTCCCGTATTCTTCATCCATTGATCATATAGTGCTAAAAACTTCAACCTGTACATTACTCCCTAAGACCCATTAACCGGAAAATTACATCGGTCTTTTGTAATATTAAATATGCAATATTTATGCCAATCATTTTTTAACATGACGCCTGCCCTCCGTTAAGAGCAAAAAACACCTTAATGGTAAGGTCTGCAGCAAAAAACCCCTGCTCTGCAAGAAAGTTTCTCGGCGCCTTGCAGCCGGAAAAGAGAGCTTTATAATTATCAAAATGATACATAATTTCTCATAATGAGATATGCGAACGGCCGCCAACGACTAATTTTACCTGCAAAAATAGCATTTGGGATAGCGGCAGACATCGCAGTGGGAACAGAGGCCCCCTTCGCCCATCGCCGCGAAATAATCTTTATCCAAAATCTCCCCGGCGAAGACCCTGGGCAGCACGGCATCCAGAATTGTGGTGCGAAAGTACATGCCGCATCCCGGAACTCCCACCAGGACCGTTCCCTGCAGGTAAGCCATCATAAACATGTTGCCCGGCTGAACCGGCGCCCCGTAAGTGACAATAGCGGCGCCCGTACCTCTGATGGCGCCCGGCGTTAAGTCATCCGGGTCAACAGACATGCCTCCGGTCAAAATAATGATATCGGCCTTATTTTCGATAAAGTTCCAGATGGCGTCCTCTATCGCCGTCAGATCATCAGGGCAAATCACCTGTCCCAGATCCCCGGCATCAAAATAGGCTATCTTTTCTCTGATCACAGGCCCGAATTTGTCTTCAATGCGCCCCTTATAAACCTCATTGCCGGTGGTAATTATCCCGTAGCTCAGCTGTTGATACGGTTTCACCATCAGAGGATACCCCTCTTCGCCGCATATTTTCTCCACCATGTTTACTTTGGACTCGTCAACCATGAGCGGGATAACTCTGGCGCCTGCGACATCCTGGCCGCTCTCTGCCCTGAAGTTTCCCGGCAGGGTGGCTACGGAGATATCCTCTATAGAGTTGATCTCCCGCAGCAGGGAGGTATTGACTTTAAACAGTCCCTTAACTGTAGATTTGAGCGCGGATTTTCCTTCACGCGGCTTTTCACAGCTTATGTTTTCCCCGGCTGCTGCTGCGGCGAGCCTCATCGCAGCTTCATCTTCATGCAGGTCGCCGGGGGCAGGCTGCCAGACATAAACATGCTCCTTCCCCAGCTTCAACAGTTCAGGGATATCCTCTTTACTGATCATGTGCCCCTTGGGGAAAGCCATCCCCTTGAATTCACCGGGCACGATCTTGGTGATATCCTGGCACAAAACCATTCCTACAGCCTTTTCCACATCTATGCTTTTCAGCATCTGCCGCGCCTCCCCTCGCTTGCAGGCTGTTGTTCACCGCTTAAATACTCCAGGTAGACGGCGCCTGCCCCGCCGCAGATCATTCCCAGATCAGCAAGCCTCTTCTCCCAGAGAATTGATTCTTTGGTTTTCATAACCTCTAAAGCTCTTCCTGTGGCCTCAAACTCCAGTACGCCGCCCCCGATTGTCCCTTTTGTCTTTCCGTCAGGATAAACCAGCATCATGGCGCCCGCCTCTCTGGGAGTGGAACCGCTGGTAGCGCACAGGGTAACCAACACCGCCTCTTCCCCCCTGCGGTAGACATCGACAACGTCTTTAATCAAATCGGTCATAAATATCGTCACCCCTATTGTTGTTCAGATAGCGCTGCTCTTTGATATGAAACAGGAAACAACTCGTTCTTCAGCATCTGGTTCAGCGGTTTGCCGGTTCCCCCATTTTCCAAGGCAAGCAATTGCGCCATAACGCTGAGCGCGACATGCTCCGGTTTTTTGCCGCCTAAGTCGAGGCCGAGAGGCGCCGACACTTTTTCCAATGTTTCTCTGCTCACACCCTCATCCAACAGCCTGCTGAAGGTGTTTTTCACCTTGTTCTTACTACCGATCATACCTATATAGCGAACAGGAAAACGAAGAGCATTCTTCAGGCACAACAGGTCAAATGCATGCCCCCGGGTAACGATAACGATACTGGTCATCGCATTAATTTCCGCTTTAAGCTGATCATTATTAAAAACATCCTCAAAAGGAGCGCAGATCAGTCTCTCCGCCCTGGGGAACCTTTCCCTGGTGAGCAGTTCCCGGCGGTCGTCGACAACCACCGTCCTATATCCCATTATCGAGCCCATCTCTGCCAGCGGTATGGCCACATGCCCCGCTCCAAAAATAACAAGATTTTTATCCGGGAAAAACGGCCTCTCCATGATCAGAGCAAGACCGCCCTTTTGCTCCGGCAGTTTCACCCGTAGCAGGTCCGCGCTAACGTCCGTTTGCGAAAAAAGCCTCTCGGCATGGGCAGCTATTTCTTTGTCCAGGGAAGGGAGCCCTAAGCTCCCATAGGCATACCCCGTGGAAAGCACAAGAAGATGTGAGCCGGCGCGCACATTATAATAATCAAGGGGTTTGACCAGGGTATAGAGGATGCTTGGCCTTCCGCCCTCCACCTCCTCCAGCAGCCTGCGGTAGATAAGACGGTTGAGCAGGCGTGTATCCGGGATGCCTTTTTCCTGCAGAGCAGAGATCGCCTGCAGCGCTCCCCTGCCTATTGCCCGGGCCTTGTCTGTAACAGTGAAAATAATCTCTCTGTCCACTTCAGGGTGGATATCTCCCAGTTTCGCTCCTCTGCGCACATTTAAACCGCTCTTGAGCAAGCCGCGCACCGTCCCGTTGATAGCGGCCTTAACCGGCGCCTCGCTCACATAACCTACAATATCGCCTTTATTCACCGCCTCGCCGATCTCCAATTCCGCCGTGAAGATCCCCTGTGCGGGAGAACGCAGGACCCTTTCTGTCGTATAGCCCATGACATCGCCCGGAATGCTTGTATTGGGAAGAGCGCTTCCCGTGTAAAGCGGCTTGCCCATACCGTCTCCCCTGGCGGTTTCGATGACCGCATGCGCATCCACCCCTGCTTCATAACCGGGGCCCAGCGCCAGAACAATTCCCGCGGCATCAATGCAGGTCCCCATATTCCTTTTGGTCATGGCTGCATCAATATAGATCAGAGGGGGGTAGTTGTCAAGAGTTTCCCCCTGGGGGTCTACCAGAACGGCGACTTCCTCCCGCCCGGCGATCTCCAGGGCTTCTCTAAAATCACCGGCTTTGCGGCCTCTGATACCATCTATTGTTATTTCTTCGTCATAAACAGCTTCGGCAAAGGAAACCATCCTCCGTACACAGGTAGGCTGAGGGATCTCGGTCATCACAACTTTAAATCCGGCTTTGACGAGAGTTAGGGCCACTCCGCTGGCCAGGTCCCCTGCTCCTTTAATTAATACATAGTTCAGCACAAACTGTTCCCCCTTTGCAGAATTGATGAATTGATGATCTGTGAAAATTGGTCGTTTGACGTTATGCTTGCCGCGGTATAGCGAAGCTCAAAAAAAATTACTGAAGTGCTTTTGAAAAAGTTCATCAAGTATTCCTTCGGCTTCCCTCATCAATGCCTTGTAACTTCGCATCAGTTCTTTTGCTTGCGGGGTCAAACTGGCGCCTCCCCCGGATACGCCGCCAACCTGACGATAAAGAAGCTCAAATCCCAGCCTTCTCTCCAACCCCTTGATCAGCTTCCAGGCATGGCTGTAGGACATGCCCATCTCAACCGTAGCCGCTTTAAGAGAACCAAGCCTCTCCACCTTTGTCAGCAGATCGCAGGGCCCTTTGCCGAAGGCCTTGCCTGTGGTTTCCAGCCATATTTTGTACCCCAGCTTGAGAGCGTCTTGTTCTTGCTCATCTGATTGCACCTGTTATACTCCTTCCCTCCTTTGAGAATAATCAAGCCACTGTCCACCCCTCTAACATATTCATAATATCAAACCTCAGCAATTTTTTCTACATAAAAGAAAGGCTCCCAAGGCTCCCGGATGTTCCCCGGCCGACAACGCTTAGGTTTGCTTCCGCCTAAGTTTATCAACATTATTGCAATAAAATATTGCAATAATCGTGCCTGCAATTTATTGAATATGGCGGCGGCGCATTTTTCAGGCGCCACAGGATTATGCCGGGTAAAAATACACCATTATCTATCTTAAATTAATTATCATTTTGAGAAAGGGATACCCGGCGCCATTCAAATTCAAACCTGAGTTATTTACATGGCCACATGAGAGTCTATAACACAAAAAGCTTACCCCGGGAGGAAGCCTTTTGCATTTAACAAACGAAACCTTGTTTTTATCAAAATGATCGTCAATTTCTCATAATGATAAATAGATCACGGACATTAACATTATTCGATCTCAACTATCATCTCAATTTCTACCGGCACATCTAAAGGCAACGAGGAAACCCCTACTGCTGAACGGGCATGAGTTCCTCTATCGCCAAAGATCTCTGCCAGAAAATCCGAGGCCCCGTTGATCACTTTAGGCTGATCGGTGAATCCTGGTTCGCCGGCCACAAAACCAACAACTTTGACAATTCGCTTAACCTTGTCCAGGCGCCCCGTCTGCTGCTTGATCACAGCTAATAAATTGATGGCCGCAGCCTTAGCCGCCTCACGGGCATCCTCTAAGGTAACGTCTTTCCCCACTTTGCCCTTATACTTCAACTCTCCGTCAACCGTACAGAGCTGCCCGGAAAGGAAAAGCAGATTTCCGCTGCGTACCGCGGGAAGATAGGTAGCGACAGGCTTGGGAACGTGCGGTAATGTAATCCCTGCCGCGGCCAAGCGTTCTTCAATTTCCATATTATATATCACCCCAATTATTTAGTTTTAACAAAATTTGTTTTTATTTTAATGTTCAGACCTTCTCTACCGGCGCCCCCGGGCGCAGCACCTGAATCCAGGTGTTCCCTCTGGGGAATGTAATCTTTTGGCCTTCTCCGTCAAAAAAATAGGTTGGCGATTTCATCGACTCTTTTTTCCAAGTTCCCTCATAGTGTTTACCCGCCAAAAAATATTCGGCCTTGCCGCTGCCAATAACCTGGATATCGATGCAAGCCGTCCCATCCGCCCTGTATTGATGAGAGGCGTATTGGATCACCACATTGGTAACCGCGATCTGCTTTCCGCTCTTGCGGTCGCTGTGAGGGGAACCGTTGATATAGCGAAGATATCTTTTTTCCCTCGCTGAAAACTCATAAGAGACATTATTTCCGCTCCCGTAGCTGAAAGAAATCTTGCTGAAATCCGCATCCCCCTGAGGCGCATCCCCAAATCGCCAATGAGCCTGGAGATTCTGTTTTTCCCCGGTCGTTGCTTTGTCAATATTTAAGTAAACATTATGCGGCGCTTTCCTGGATTTATCGCGGCTGTACTCCTCCCCATTTCGGAATTCGTCCAGATCCCTGATCCCCCAGCCCTTAATATTGGCGGTAGCATCATCCGAACCGCCCACGTGAGCATAAAGGGCGTCCCATTCCTTGCAGATCTGCAGATAATAACTGCGTGCGCTGCGCACAGGGCCCACAGTTGACGGCGGATCCCCGGCGAAGAGAGCCATAAACCTGGTGATCTTCGCCTCCGCTTCCATCTCATAGACCACACCCGCCTCCCCCAATCCGGTCTGGGGTCTGGCAACGCCGAGATTATCCACCATCACCGCAAGCAGAGGAACCATTTTCTGTGCCTTTTGACCGGTCAAGGGATCGATCTTCCCGGAATTATCGTCTTGCCCGTTTTCGATATTTCCTGAAGAATTTGGAGAATCAGAACATCCGCAGAGGAATGCGGTCATTAACAGCAGCATCAAAGATAGAAAAGTAAAAATCAATAACTTGCGCTTGTCTTTCCCTTCCGCCACAAGACATCCCCTTTCCTTTCCCTCGAAGGGATATTTATGCCAACATCTTATCACTAGATATTATATGCGGTCAATTGCCATTAACCACCACTAAATCTAATAATCCAAACAATAAAGGCAATCCATCCAGCGCTTTCATATTTTTTTACCGCATGGAAAAACTAAATCCAAGGAGTGATGAAGGTGGCAAACCAAAAAACCGCTCAGGGAAAAAAGAAAAGGAAAAAGAAACCGGGACCCCATGAACAGCTGAAGTGGGAGACCGCCCGAGAACTGGGTCTTGACGACGACCTCGCCAAAGCCGGGGAAAGCCTCTCCGTTCGGGAGGCAGGCAAGATCGGCGGCCAGATGGTAAAAAAGCTGATCAAGGCAGGGCAGAAAGCGCTGCAAGAGGAGACCGTCACAGAAAACAATCCTGATTAATTTTATATCAGGATTGCTGCGGGAAAATAAAGCGAGCGGGAGGCGCATAAACTGTCCCGCTCGCCTTTCAATTCCCCCCCCCGCCCCGGGCACAACCCGCGGCGCCCGCTCCATTTCGCACCTCGGATATACGTTGGCGTGACTTCATATATATACTACCATTATATACTACCTTGAAAGTAACATTCTGCTATTTTCATCCTTCTCATAGTAAAGCGCAGCTTCATGGGTGTCACCTTGAAAACAACGTTCTGCTATTTCCATCGTATGTTTACTATGTCGGTGGATTCCGCTCGCTCCCTATTACGTCCCGGACAGCATCAAGGCTTGCTTCTGACCGGCTCTGGGCTGCTGCGGAACTCGCTTGGTACATAGGCGCCTTAGATAATTATCGAGATAACAAAAATTCAAGGCCAGCGATCTGCAACTCAGAGTGTGCTCAAACAGTCCTCGCAGTCCGATCCGGTATCATCGCTGCGCCTGATGCCGTTACCCG
>DHAA01000071.1:10500-31557 GCA_002397275.1 Thermacetogenium sp. UBA4966
GGAATCCAGCCGAACACTACCCCTAAAAGCAATGCTATGCTATTTTCATCCTTCTGATGCCGCCCCTGCATTGTGGGGGCATGGGCGTCTATATAGATATTAATTGCAAATTTATTCTTTGTTCTAAGGATAACTGTAAAAAAGGGAGATCACCGGAAGTGTAGAATATAATAGATGAATAAGCCGATAAAAAGTTATCAAACAGAAGGGGTAGAGAGAGATGAGGAGAAGACGGGGCGTTGCTGGAAAGCTAATTAACGGCATTATTCTGATCTTATCGCTGCTAATCTCCGGCGCCTCAGCGGCGTCGCCGGGGCAAACAGCTCCCGCCGACAAACCTGTAGTCGTCGCTCATTATGACGGCGCCGTGGTCCCCATTACAGCCAAATACTGTGAACGCGTTATTCAGCACGCCGAGAACATAGGCGCCGCTGCCTGTGTGATTGAACTCAGCACCCCGGGAGGGCTGTACACCACCACACAGGAACTGGTGTCAACCATTGTCAACGCCGAGTTGCCTGTCGTCGTCTATGTTTCCCCTGCCGGCGGCTGGGCGGGATCTGCGGGAACATTTATTACCATTTCATCTCATGTGGCCGCTATGGCGCCGGGCAGCCGTATCGGCGCGGCCCACCCTGTTTCTGTAGGCCAGAGTAATGAGCAACAGGATGTTCCCAGTGAAAAAATCACCGAAGACGCCGCGGCCTGGGTGCGCTCTCTGGCCCAGATGAGGAACAGAAACGTCGAGGCCGCGGAACAGGCTGTGCTGGAAAGCAAGTCCTACTCAGACAGCGAAGCTCTCGACTTAAAACTGATCGACCTGCGAGCAAGGGACCTCAATGAACTGCTCCGCCAGATTGACGGCAAAAACGTAGTTTTAAGCAGCGGCAAGGAGGTTAAGCTTCAAACCAGGGAGGCCCCCCTGCAGAGGATTCCTATGAACTTTATTGAGAAGATCCTCCTTGATCTGAGCAATCCCGATCTGGCTTATATTCTGATGACTGTGGGCATGGCCGGGATCATGGTGGAAATTTATCAACCCGGGCTTATTTTCCCGGGAGTTGTCGGGGCAATTTCACTCTTATTGGGGCTCTATTCTCTGGGAACACTAAATGCATACTGGGGAGGTGTTCTTTTGATTATCCTGGCTTTCGGACTCTTTGTCGCCGAGGCTTTCGTGCCCAGTCATGGGATTCTGGGAACGGGAGGCGTTGTTTCCTTCGTTTCCGGGTCGCTGCTTCTCTTCAGCGGAGGCCCCCCTGGTTTAGGAATCAATATTGCCCTGATCGTAACCACCGCCCTATTTTTTACGGCGCTGATGGTTCTGCTCGTTATAGCTGTCGTCAGGGGGCAAAAACGGGCGGTGATCACAGGCAGTGAAGAATTGATCGGCAAGAAAGCGGCGGTTCGCTCAGACCTGCAGCCCGAAGGAACTGTTTTTGTAGAAGGCGAACTGTGGAAAGCTGTGGCTGCAGACGATACAATTAAAGCCGGAGAAAGGGTTATTATTACCGGCATCGACGGACTGATGCTGCAAGTTAAGCGCTCTGATCATCTATAAAGAGCAACTGCCGTCGATACGGCGATCACGGCTATACTGCTAACACACCATTTTATGAAAAGAAAGGGGTGAACACTCGGAAGGGAGCATCCGCCTTCCGGGGAAAAAATGCCAAGTTATCTTCCGCTAGTCATATTAATCCTCCTGCTTGTCGCCTCCGCGCTGCGGATCGTTCAAGAGTATGAGCGAGGCGTAGTCTTCCGCCTCGGGCGATGCGTAGGAGCAAGAGGGCCTGGGATCATCTTTTTGATTCCGGGTATTGAGCGCATGCAAAAAGTGGATATGCGCGTCATCACCATGGACGTACCCGCCCAAGAGGTCATTACCAGGGACAACGTCACCGTAAAGGTGAATGCCGTCGTCTACTTCAGGGTTCTCAACCCGGTAGACTCGGTGATCAAGGTATACGACTTTGTCAAGGCTACCTCTCAGCTCTCACAGACGACCCTGAGGAGCGTGCTGGGGCAGTCCGAGCTTGACGAACTGCTGTCACAGCGCGAGGCGATCAACCAGCGATTGCAGCACATCATCGACGAAGGCACCGAGCCCTGGGGAATCAAGGTCAGCACGGTAGAGGTTAAAGATGTAGAGTTGCCGCCCAACATGCAGAGAGCAATGGCTGCTCAGGCCGAAGCCGAACGCGAACGCAGGGCCAAGCTGATTCACGCAGACGGAGAGTTTCAGGCTTCCAAAACTTTGGCTAAGGCGGCGGATGTCATCTCCCAGAACCCGGCGACAATACAGCTTCGCTACCTGCAGACATTAAGGGAAATCGCGGTCAACCAATCAAGCACCGTTATCTTCCCGCTGCCCATCGATCTGATCAAACCCTTCATGCAAATGGCTACACTCTCTTCTACAGAAGATTCAGAAGAAGAGAAGAAATAGAAATAGCAGACTCACAGAGGAGCAGATCAGGAAAATCCCTGATCTGCTCTTTTGATCATGACCAACCTGCCTCCACTTTCCGATTACCGACTAATCATTTTTCTAACCACTAACGACTAACCACTAACGACTAACCACCAACCACTAAATATCAGGCAGGAATTTGTCGCCTTTGGGCGAAATAGAAATAACTGGGCGGTATTTGTATCGTCGCTCCGCTCATAATATTAAAGAAAACCAAGGAGGTGGTAGTTTGGATTCCAGGAAAGCCGGGATAATCATTGTCACTGCAGGCATATTGATCACCCTTATCGCGGCGGTTATTTCAACTAAAAATACAAACAGAGTTACGGCCTTTACGGGATCGGACAGGATTGCGCTGATTCACCTTTCGGGGACTATCGGCTTCAGCCAGGATTCCTCTTTTTTAGGGAGTGTTACGGGCACGAGTTCGACTATGGCTGATCTGGAGGAGGCTGAAAAAGACAGCTCGCTGAAGGCGGTGGTTTTAAGGATCGACTCCCCGGGAGGGAGCGCCGCCGCCTCCCAGGAACTGTATGATCAGGTTCTGCGCCTGAAAGAATCGGGTAAAATAGTAGTGGCTTCATTTGGAGATACGGCCGCTTCCGGAGGCTATTTTGTAGGAGCCGCCGCCGACAAGATCGTGGCTCTGCCCTCCACAATTACAGGGAGCATCGGCGTCATCTCCACAGTGCCCAATCTGGAGGAACTTTACAAGATGATCGGCTATCAAGAGCGCGTCTTCAAAAGCGGCCCTTACAAAGATATGCTCTCTTCATCTCGTCCGCTGACTGCAGAGGAAGAAAAAATCATGCAAGAGATCACCACCGATATTTACGACGATTTTGTCGATGCTGTGGCCAACGGGCGCGGACTTGCGGAGGACCAGGTGCGCCGGCTTGCCGACGGTAGAATCTATACCGGCAGCCAGGCCAAAGAAAACGGGCTGGTGGACGAACTGGGAGGCAAGCGGGAAGCGATCCAACTGGCAGCCGAACTGGCAGGCATTAAGGGTGAACCGCAGGTGGTAGAATACAGCCAGGGATCTGGTTTTTTCAGCTTTTTGAGGGGTGTCCGGCTGCTCCTTGACCGGACCGATTCCCTGCCGCTGCCGTCTGCCTACACGACCATCAAGTATTAGGGGGAGAGAGATATGTGGGAACGCATTTTTGGATCATTGAGAACGCCTGGAAAAACCTTCGCTCAGGTGTCTGAACAGAAATTATGGAAAGAGGGGCTGCTTATTGTGGCGATCGCTGCTCTGCTCCAGGGATTGAGCAGCATAGCTGCCGCGGGGAATGAAGGTCTCCTGTTTTATCTGGATTATCTGGAACAATATTTGGAGATGCCGGCCGGCGATTCCTTATCATTGCTCACAGGCTCCCCCGCTTCTACGATTTTCTCCTCCCTGATCGGCGACCTGATAGGCTGGGTCTTGATGGGCGCCGTATTTTTTCTGTTTGCTAAACTTTTTAAAGGCCAGGGAACAATGAGCGGCATGCTGGGCAGCCTTGGCTACGCTGCATCTCCTTATTTTATCGGCGCCCCGCTGTCGGCTCTCGCCTCTCTGGCAGGAGCGGCCGGCTACATAATAAGCACTGTAATCGGTTTGGCCACAGCCATCTGGGTGATTGTACTGCAGATCATCGCCATCAAAGAAAGCCAGCGGATCAGTACGGGCGCCGCCGTAGCCACTTACTTTGTCCCTGCTATTTTACTGGGTATCCTCATACTTTTGCTCATCGGAGTTATCGTCGCTCTGATTATGACCTTTACAGCCGCTTAAAACATAGTTGATTCCGTGCTTACCGCTGTCAACGGTGGTTTTAGGCCAAGCTGCTCATTATACGACTTCTTTGCAGCGGAATCGCAGTTTGACAATACCCGGTAAAATTCATAAAATAAGACCAAAAGCGCCAATGGAAGAGGGGTCGTCGGATCAATGAATAGCAAACGTTTCCCGGTAGACTACCAGCTGAAGGCAAGGATGTTTTTGACCCTGTTTTTGCTGGCAGCCCTTTACTTATTCTTTGGAGCGGTCCTCTGGTATGTGGGAGTCGGTACGTCTGCTATAATTATTATTGTAGGAATCATGCTTTTTTGCCAGTACTATTTCTCCGACAAGCTCGTGCTGATGAGCACCGGCGCCCGGGAGGTTTCCCCGCTGAAAGCTCCGGAACTGCATTCCATAGTCGAGCGCCTGGCTATGCTTGCGGATATGCCCAAACCAAAGGTGGCGGTCATGCCCAGTTCTATCCCCAACGCTTTCGCCACCGGGAGAAACCCCAGGAATGCGGTCGTCGCCGTTACCAACGGTCTCCTGCAGCAACTGACCCCCCAGGAAGTGGATGCGGTCCTGGCGCACGAAATCAGTCATGTCAAAAACAGGGACGTAGCGATCATGACCATCGCCAGCTTTTTTGCTACGGTGGCCTCATTTATTGTTCAAAACTTCTTCTTTATAGGGGGCGGGTTCGGCGGAGACCGCGAAGATAGAGGGGGAACGATGATCATCTATCTCGTTTCCCTGCTGGTCTGGCTGATCAGCTTTTTCCTGATACGCGCCCTTTCCCGCTACCGCGAATATTCAGCAGACCGCGGGGCCGCCTTCCTTACCGGCTCTCCAGGAATGCTGAGCAACGCCCTGCTCAAGATCAGCGGCTCTATGCAACGTGTGCCGGAACGCGACCTGAGGCAAGCGGAAGCCATGAACGCCTTTTTCATACTGCCGGCTCTCAGAGGAAGCTTTTCCGAACTGCTCTCTACTCACCCCTCTCTGGAAAAACGCCTGGCCTACTTGAGAGAGCTTGAACGGGAAATGAGGGGCTAACGATGGGTTTTTTAGACGCCCTTTTTGGGAAAAACAGACCGCCCGCAGCTAAGGTCGATCCCTTTTTCGCGCTGTCCACCGCGCTCGTCTCCATCGCTGAATTGGGCTGGGAATCATCCGGTAGGTGCGGCCTGGCGCTTAAGCCCGCCACCAGCCTGTATTTTCAAACCGCTGCCGAAGAACTGCGGGAACTTCTGCAGCTTTCCATTTCAGAAACAAAAACAAAGCTGAAAATTGAAGATGATCAGTACCACTACCGCTGGCTGTTGTTTACGGATCCTGATTTTGACGACCTGGTGGGCCTGGTGCATATGTGCGCGCAGACCCTCCGGGAAAGCGGCTATGACACTCAGCTTTTAGCCGCTGTCTTTCGCTTTGAACAGCAGGTGAAAGCAGCGCCTCTTTATCTGATTTACAACTACAAACGCGGCACGTTTTACCCATTTCTTCCCATAGACAGAAAAAGCGAAAAGCGCGACGCTCACGAGGAACAACGCCTCTTTGCCATGCTGGAAAAAGAATTGCCCTGGGAGAGAGATATCTCCCTCTGGTACCCGATTCGGGAATGTCCGGTGTAAGAGGATCGCCGCTGTCTTTGTGGAAGATGTATGAAGGGGTTAATACCGGCAAGAATAGAGGTCGGAAGCAAACCTTGTGTTCGGTAAAATAGTGACGGCAATATGTCAGACACCGCAGGCATAGAGAAATTTAAGGCTAAAAAATGAAAGGAGATTAAGTATGGGACTACTGGCGCGTATTTCAACGGTTTTTAAGTCAAAGATCAACAAAGTCGTCGACCAGATGGAGAACCCGCAGGAAACCCTGGACTATTCTTATGAAAAGCAGCTGGAACTCCTGCAAAACGTGAGGCGAAACATCACCAATGTAACAACGTCAAAGAAGAGGCTGGAGTTGCAGACAGTCAAACTGCGCAACGACCTGGCTAAAATCGACGGGCAGGCCAAGGAGGCGCTGCGGCAGGGGCGAGAGGATCTGGCAAGAACAGCGCTGGAGCGCAAGGTTCAGCTGGAGCAGCAGATTCAGAACCTGGAAGAGCAGGTTGCCGGACTAAATCAGGAACAGCAAAAACTGACACAGGTAGAGAATCGCCTGCGGGCTAAAGTTGAAGCATTTCGCACCAAAAAAGAGGTTATCAAGGCGCAGTATTCCGCGTCGGAGGCGCAGGTGAAGATCGGGGAGGCCATGACCGGGCTTTCAGAGGAAATGGCCGACGTGGGTCTGGCTATCGAACGGGCGGAACGCAAAACAGACGAAATGCAGGCCCGCGCCTCAGCGATCGACGAATTGATCAGCACCGGCGTCCTGGAAGAACCCCTGGGTACAGAGGACAGCGTAGAAACAGAGCTCAAGAAAGTACAGTCAGAAGGGCGCGTTGAAGATGAACTAGCCCGCCTGAAAAAAGAGGTGAGCGAGTAATGATCATCAGGATACTCACGCAGGGGCAGTACAAAATAGAGGGCCATGCCCTGCTGGAACTAGATTCTATGGATAACGCTCTGCTGGATGCGGTCGCCGCCGGCGCTAAACAGCAGTTCGCCGCAAACCTGAATAAGGTCGTCGGTTTCGTACAAAAAAACGGAATAAAGATCCCCGACGAGGAACTGGTGGAATCGGATCTGATCATACCGGCGCCGGATACCACTCTGCAAGAGGCCCAGGAGCTGTTCGTCAGTTATCCGCGGGATCTGGTCTAGTATCCGGCCGTTTAATTACAAGGCATTTAAAGCCGCAGTTCCCCAATAGCCTTACATCCTCTTTAACAGGCGTTAACGGCAGGGGGTGAACTGCAATTAGTGATAAAAAGATAATGCGCAACCGCGGGCATATAGCTAAGTACACTTTTGACGATATTCTGGGGGAAAGCGCTAAAATAACGGCAGCCAT
Organism: Thermacetogenium sp. UBA4966; assembly: GCA_002397275.1. Lineage (GTDB taxonomy): Bacteria > Bacillota > DSM-12270 > Thermacetogeniales > Thermacetogeniaceae > Syntrophaceticus. Next base: position 17,706 of record DHAA01000071.1, read on the forward strand.
TGACAAGGCGCGGCGCTTTGGGAGTGTTGATGCCACTGTTCTCATCTACGGGGAAACCGGAGTAGGTAAAGAATTCTTTGCTCACGCCATTCACAACATCAGCGCCCGCAGGAAGGGGCCCTTTATTGCCGTCAACTGCGCGGCAGTACCGGAGAATCTTTTGGAGAGCGAACTCTTCGGCTACGCTGAAGGAGCTTTCACCGGAGCCAAAAAGGGAGGCAAACAGGGTTTCTTTGAAATGGCCGATGGGGGAACCATTTTCCTTGATGAGATCAGTGAAATGTCCGGTAAGTTGCAAACTCGCCTTTTGCGTGTGCTGCAGGAATACGAGATCATGCCCCTGGGCGGCGACCGGCTGCTCACGGTTGATGTGCGCGTTATCGCCGCCACCAACAGTGACCTGCGAGAATTAGTGGACGAGAAACTATTCAGGGCTGATCTTTTCTACAGGATCAATGTGCTCGCTTTGGTAATTCCAACATTAAGAGAACGGCGTGAAGATATTCCGGCCTTGGTGGATCATTTTCTGAAGATTTCCAACAATAAGTTCCAAAAAAACATCAAGGGGATCGAGCCGCAGGGCAGAGAGTTTTTTTATGCCCATGACTGGCCGGGGAATACCAGAGAACTGCAAAATATTATGGAACGTTTAGTTATTTTGACCGACAATGACTACATTTCTGCCGACCTTGTGGCAGAATCGCTGCTCATCTCCCCATCAAAAACCCATCCACTTTCCTCATGTCAACCCCAGCCTAAAACCCAAAACACTGAGTGGGAAAAAACAGGCGCCGGTTTGGAAAAAAGGGCGATTATAAACGCCCTTACAGCTGCCGGAGGGAATAGAAAGAAGGCTGCGCAGATCTTGGGTATCAGCCGCACAACCCTCTGGAGACACATGAAAAAATACAACATTTAGCAGCAGGCGCATAATAGCAGGGCATGTTTAACCCTGATAAAGGTAATAATAGCGGTGTGAGCTAATCCGTAAACGTTGCAATTGAAACAAAAATGTTTAGCTTTTGGAACACATCAGTTACATGAAACATCATCCACCGGCCGTATCCAGTTTCAATCCTCTTTTCCCCCGATTTCATCGGCACGATTCTTGCTTACTATAAATATGCAGAGGGGGGATGAATATGGGAGAGACAGTTGGTAACTATCTTGTGTGGGGAGCGCTGAGCCTCCTGTTTGTCATTCTGGGAGGGCTGATCATCCATCTATTTTCGACATTTAAGTCCAAATAATTGCAAATCCACTATAGCCAAGGTTTGACCCCTTCCTTGCCGGATGGGGTCACTTTTTTTTCTCTTGCACCGTGGCCACCGCCCAACAGGCGATCCCCTCACCCCTGCCCACAAAGCCAAGCCCTTCGCTCGTTGTGGCCTTCAGCCCCACTGCGGCAGGCGAAATACCCAGCACAGCGGCGATCCGGCCGCGCATCTCCTCTTGATAGGGCGCCAGCCGCGGTTTTTCAGCCGCCGCGGTAAGATCAACCTGCACAGCGCGGTATCCCTCTTTGGACAGCATCCCCTTGACGATAGCCAGCAGCGCCAGGCTGGAGGCGCCCTCCCAGCGGGGGTCTGAGGGGGGAAAGCAATGCCCGATATCAGGAAGCCCGGCTGCCCCCAGACAGGCATCCATCAGAGCATGCAAGAGAACATCTCCGTCCGAATGGCCGCTGAGGCCGGGCCCTTCCGGGACAGCAACCCCTCCCAGATAAAGCGGGCGCCCCTCACAGAAGGGATGCACATCATATCCCAGGCCGGTACGCCCTATCAAGCGCTCATTCGTCTCCATCCCCACAAGCGCCCGGGCGATAACAAAGTCCTCCGGAGTAGTAACCTTGATATTCTCATAAGCGCCCGGGTAAATACTCACTTCCTGTCCCAGCCGCTCCACCAGAGAGGCATCATCGGTTCCCGCATAATTTGACTCCCCCGCGGCGCGCAGAGCATCCTCCAGCAGCGGCCTGCGAAAGACCTGCGGCGTTTGAGCGATCCAAAGGGCAGACCGCTGAGGCGTCTCCCTGATCTTTTCATTTTCCACGATTTTGACGGTATCCTTCACCGGAACGGCAACCACAGCAGCGCCTGCATCTATAGCCAGCCGTACCGCTCCCTCTAAGACACTCTGCGCGAGCAGCGGGCGCGCCCCATCGTGAACGGCAACAATCGTGCACTGAGGAGGAAGCGCCTTTAATCCCGCGGCGACAGACTCCTGCCTCGTCTCCCCCCCTGCCGCCAACCCCGCCAGCTTGTTCAGAGAATAAGAGTGGAGAAGCGTGCGGCAAAAGGACAGTTCGCTCCTCTTAGCCACGACCACATAAGATTCGATCAATGGAGACTTCTCAAAAACTTTGAGGCTATGAGCGATCACGGGGTCCTCCCCCAGGGGAAGAAAGACCTTATTTAAGGGGGAACCCATGCGGTTCCCCCTGCCTGCGGCAACTATAATCCCTCCGACTTTATCCAATCACCTTCACCTCATGGTAGTGTCTGGAGGATGACGAGTCTTTAAAAGACACTTTGGGTTTGGCAAATATCATCCTGCCTGCCGATGTCTGCAAGACACTGGTGACCACCACGTTGATGCGCTGGCCGATGTACTTCTTGCCCCCCTCGATAACGATCATGGTTCCGTCCTCCAGGTAAGCCACCCCCTGCCCGGACTCTTTGCCGTCGCGTATCACATCCACTTTGGCAATCTCTTCACCCGGCAGGAATAAGGGTTTAACGGCATTAGCGAGATCATTTATATTGAGTACCCGGACCCCCACCAACTCGGCAACCTTGTTAAGATTGTAATCATTGGTTACAACCGGGCAATCCAGACGCTTGCAGACCTGAATCAGCCTATAATCAACATCTTTCTTATTGTCTACTCCATCGAAATCCCGAATCTCAATTTTGATCACCTGCTCTTTCTGCATTTGGTTCAAAATATCTAAACCGCGGCGTCCCTTATTTCGCCTGAGCAGATCGGAAGAATCGGCGATATATTGGAGTTCTTCTAAGACAAAGCGCGGGATAATCAGAACTCCGTCCAGAAAACCGGTCCGGCAGATGTCTGAAATCCTGCCGTCGATAATAACATTGGTATCGAGCACTTTATAGCCACTCTTTCCCCCGCCGCGTCCCTGTCTTGACCCCGTTCTCCACACAGTCAGCAAACCGGTCAATTCCTCTTTCTTTTTGATACCCACGCTTAAACCCAGATATCCGAACAAAACGCTGAAGACAATGGGAATATAGGGGCCGACCCAAGGAATGTTCCTCATAGGAGCGCCAAAAAGATTGGCGATAACAAGACCGATAATAAGTCCGAAAGCGCCTCCAATCAAATCCTGCACCGGCGTATGCTGAAGCACGCTTTCAAAGAAAGCAACCATACGCAGCGTCACCTCAATTAGCCTCGGCGCCAGCATAAAGCCTGCAAATCCTCCAACCAGCACCAGCAGGCCGACAATAGAATACCAGGGGTAACCTCCGCCGGACGCCAGTTCGTTGAAAAAATCCAGGCGGGCAAGCAAATAGCTTAAAGAAAAGCCAATTCCTGCCCCAACTATACCTAAGATAACACTTACAACCTTCCTCAGCATATTTTCACCTCCTTTCCATGAACTATATCCTTATTTTGGTTAACTCTAGGTTCCATTATACGCAAGAATATTCGTTACAGCAAGAGAATAGTTTGTCAAAATATAAGAAAAGCGCCCGCATCGCTCAGGCGCCCCCTCCTATCCCTCGGCAATCGCGTCTTTAATCAGAGCCTCTGCTTCAATCACATCCATGTTGCCCGCCAGGACAAGTTCACTGCTCAAAATCTGAAAGGCGCTTTCCAGCATCCTCTTCTCGCCTGAAGACAGTCCCTTGCGTTGGTCCTGGCGCATGAGCGTACGTACAACCTCTGCAACCGCAAAGACATTCCCTGTTCTGATCTTTTCAAGGTTGGCTCTATAGCGGTGGTTCCAATTAGGGATAGATTTTTCTTTGTCATCTCTTTTTAAAACTTTTATTACACTTGCTATTTCGTTTTCTGGAATCACACGGCGCACCCCGATTTGGTCGGTCTTATCGGCTGGTACAAGCACTTTTAAGTTTCCTGAAAAAAGTCGAAGAACAAAATAAATTTGTTTCTGCTCCCCCCGCTTTTCAAGTCCCTCCACAACCCCGGCGCCGTGCATTGGGTGAACGATATAATCTCCAACCTTAAACATCATTCCGGCCTCCTGGAGTTTTATTATATTCATTATACCAGAAGTGATATCGGCTGTCAAAAACAGGGGGCTGTGGTCATTCGTTGGGCGTGTCGTTTTTTCATCTTTGCTTTGAACATTGACAACAGCGGACAGCTGGGACTATAATAATTTAAAATAAAGCATCAGGTGTGAGGAGGTCTTGTTAGATGAAGGACCTGATCTGTGACGAATTCCAAAACGCCGTTTCTGAGCTGCTCATTCGACACCATAGCGTTTTAGATGTTCTCTCCAAGTTTCAGGAGTCATGCGCCCGCACCAACAGAGCAACCATAAAAGCAGTAACCGGATGCGGCTGTGTCAGTATTGAAGCTAAGAAGCAGGCAATCCCGCAGGATATCTCCCTTCTGGAAATTAAAGATTACTTCACAAGCCATCTTAAAGGTGAACTCTGCCCCAGCTGCAGGGAAACGGTGGAGACAGAGCTTGGCAAAACTCTTTTTTACATGGCGGCTCTCTGCAACCTGCTGAACCTTAACCTCTACGATCTTTTCCTTAAGGAACACGCTAAACTCTCGACACTCAGGATCTTCAACTTCACCTGAACATGACCCAACTGAAACTTTTGACGCGCTTATAATTCATTTTTGAAGCGTTGCTTGAGAGAATCGGCTTACATGTATCTTTCCAGCATCACCTGGTCTTGCAGACGGCGCAGACCGTTTCTGATCGCCCTTGCCCTGACCTCTCCGATACCCTCAACTTCGTCCAGCTCTTCAATAGACGCCTTGAGTATATTCTGGAAACTACCGAAACTCTTCACCAGGTTATCGATAATAGGCGCCGGTAGCCTGGGAATTCTCTGTAAAACACGATATCCACGGGGGTGAACGGCAGCATCCAGCATCCCCGCCCCGGAACCCCAGCCCGCGGCGCGGCTGATGTTGGAAAGCTCCAGCAGTTCATCCGCTGACCAGGAGGCGATCGTCTGCAGGACATCCGCGGCGCTTTTTTTGCCCCCCTCGATATAATCACGGATCACATGGACAAGCTCGCCAGGTACATTGGCTACCAACTCCTCCACCTGCATAATGATCAGGCGTCCTTCTGTGCCCAGTTCGCTTATATAATTCTCCAGCTCCCGCACAATGCGCAGCACCATCTCTCCCCGCTGCACCACCCGAACCACGTCATAAACGGTCACCAGGTCCTCAAACTCCAGCGCCGTCAGGTTCACCAGTGCTTTATCCAGGACACGCTTATATTTTTCCAGGGTTTGCACAGCCTGGTTTGCCTTTGATAAAATTACGCCGATATCCTGAAGACTGTAACGGTTGGCCCCCCTGTAAAGAGTAATCACCCCGCGCCGCTGAGAAATAGCGATAACCAGGGCTCCTGTTTGACGCGCCAACCTCTCTGCGGTACGGTGCCTGATCCCTGTTTCCACAGAAGGGATCGAGGGGTCCGGGATCAATTGAGCATTGGCAATAATTATTTTCCTGATATCTTTGCTGAGAACAATAGCCCCATCCATTTTTGCCAGTTCATAAAGGCTGGGAGGGGTATAGTCCGCATCAAGATGAAACCCGCCCTCAACCAGGCTCATCACCTCCGCGCAGTCTCCGATGACGATCAGCCCCCCGGTCTTTGCCCTTAAGACGCTGTCTAACCCCTCTCTGAGACGCGTGCCCGGCGCCACCAGCTTAAGAGCGCTGATCATGCTGCCCTCATCTTCATCCCTGAGAGCCTTTTTTTCGTCTTTTTTTTCGTCTTTTGTATCTTTCGCTTTTTCGTCCTTGGTCTCCCGCATCTCTTTGGGAGTTTCCCGTACTGTTGACTTTACCTTTTCCTCTTTAACAACGACATCATCCAACCCTTGCGCCTGTTCCTCTCTCAAAGCCAAATTCCCCCTAAACGACTAGATCAACTGTTCAAGAGCATCCTGTACAGTTTTAACCCCTATAAAATCAAAGCCTTCAAACTTATCCCGCAGTTCCAAACTGCGCGCCGGCGCCATGACGCGCTGGAAACCCAAACGCACAATCTCTCTGACACGCTGTTCCATATAGCTTACGCCCCTCACTTCTCCGGTAAGCCCCACCTCTCCCAGTATTGCCGTATCTTCCGGCGCCGCGGTGTTACGGTAGCTGGAGGCCAGCGCCACGGCTATGCCCAGATCCGCGGCAGGCTCCGTGACCCTAAGTCCGCCCACAACATTTACATAAAGGTCCTGGTTGGCCAGGGAAAACCCCAGTCGTTTTTCCAGTACCGCGGCAACCAGAACCACTCTGTTGTAATCGACCCCGGTGGCCGCACGACGGGGGGACCCGAAAACCGTAGGGCAAACCAGACCCTGCACTTCCACCAGGATCGGGCGCGTTCCTTCCAAGGCTGCAACCACAACAGAACCGGGGCCTCCCGCGGCCCTTTCCGCCAGAAAAAGAGCAGAAGGGTTGTCCACCTCACGCAGCCCTTCATCCCCCATGGCAAAAACCGCTACTTCATCTGTAGCGCCAAAGCGATTCTTTACACCGCGCAAAAGCCGCAGATTCTGGTGGCGTTCCCCTTCAAAAGAGAGTACCACATCCACCATATGCTCCAGAACCTTGGGCCCCGCCAGAGCGCCGTCTTTGGTCACATGACCAACCAGAAAACAAGCGCTGCCGCAGCTTTTGGCCAGCCTCACCAAACGGGATGCACACTCCCGGAGCTGGCCGATACTCCCGGGATGCAGGGGGAGTTCTGAACTATATGTGGTTTGAATGGAATCGACAATCACCAGCACCGGCGAAAGTTCCTCAACAGCCCGGCAAATCTCGTTCAGCTCGGTTTCCGCGTAAAAATAGAGGCGTTTCGACGCTGCCTTGAGGCGCCGCGCCCGCATCTCCACCTGCCGGTGTGATTCTTCCCCGGAAACATATAAAACAAGGCCTCTTTTTTCCGCTATAAAAGAAGCCAACTGTAAGAGCAAGGTAGACTTCCCGATCCCGGGAGCGCCGCCCAGCAAAATAACGGAACCGGGGACGATCCCTCCGCCCAGGAGCCGATCGAATTCTTGGGAACAGGTGGAAAGCCGCTCATCTAAAGAGCCGTCGCCATCATCTGTCGGAGGAATTAAAGGAACCGCATCATGAGCAGGGGATAAACCGGAAGCTCTTGTTCTTGTGGATCCCTTTTTAGATAGCGGCGCCTTGCAGAAAGAATTCCAGCTGCCGCAGCCGGGGCAGCGCCCCAGCCATTTTCCGGTTTCATATCCGCATTCGCCGCAAAAGTATACTGTCTTTTCCTGCCCCACAGGCTTCTACCTCTCATCCAACTTCTACACTATTATAGCATTATTACCTCCTCAGCAGAACCCCCGTTATCCGGATATATGCATCCCGAGTCACAACAGCGGCCACTATTCAGAGGCGGTCCACCATGTCGGTGGACTCCGCTCGCTCCCTGATTACGTCCCGGACAGCCATCTTGGGTTTGCAACAGGTCCGGTAGGGTAGTAACCAACAGCAATTACAACAGTTAATCGTTGCTCTGCAGGATTTTCACCAGCTCTTCCGCTTCAGTCACCGCTTCCCGGCAGGCGTAGTTTTGGCAAACGTAGACAGCGGGGCGCCCGTCCACAGGCCCCTTGCCGGCAGCGCTCGGAGAAAGGGCGGCAGGCAGTATGATCGCCTGCGGCAGATATTGAGAGCGCAGCACCCCCAACATCTCCTCCGCCGCGGGGTCATCTTTTTTTGCGGTGATCACGATCTCCAGGGGAGGACCCAGGAAAAAATCCAGGGCGCAGAGATAGAAAGCGTATGACTGAGGCGCTCCGGCAGCCGCGCCGCCAAAGGCGTAGAGCTGCCGCTGAGCGATGTCTTGCAGTTCCTTATTATCGGTCAGCCTTGCCATACGCAATAAATTCCAGGCAGCAACAGAATTGCCGGAAGGATAGGCCGTATCGGCGATTTCCTTGGCCGCAGGGCCATTCTCCTCCCTATCCCTGGCTGTAAAAAAGAGACCTCCTGCCTCTGTATCCCAAAAATGATCGAGCATCTCCCGGTTCAGCCGGATCGCCTCTTCCAGATACCCCGCTTTAAAAGTCGCCTGATAAAGTTCCAGCAATCCCCAAACAAGGAAGGCATAATCATCCAGGTAGGCGGAGTATGCCGCCTCCCCCTGGCGGTAGCGGGCCAAAAGCCTCCCCTCCTTGCCGCGCAGGTTTTTAAGCAAGAACCCGGCTGCCTTTTCCGCAGCAGCAGTAAATTTCTCCTCCCCCAGTACCAAGCCGCCCCTAGCCAGAGCGGCGATCATCAAGCCGTTCCAGGAAGTGAGGATTTTGTCGTCCTTAAAGGGGTGAATCCGCTTTTCTCTGGCGGCAAAGAGCTTTCGGCGCAGTGATTCCGCCCGTTCATTACGCCAGGGAGCGTCCCTTTCGCCGCTCTTATCCCCTCCGTCCAACATCCCGGCCAACAGGTTGGGGATGCTCATCCCCTCAAAATTACCCTGCTCGCTAATCCCGTACAATCTGCAAAAAAACTCTCCGTCATCCTCCCCCAGCACCTTTTTTACCTGGTCCGGGGTCCACAGATAAAATTTCCCTTCCACCCCTTCGGAATCCGCATCTTCGGCGGTATAAAAACCACCCTCTGCAGATGTCATCTCCCGCAGAACATAAGCGAAAACACTCCTGGACACATGAGCATAGAACGTTTTGCCTGTCGCCTGGTAGGCCTCTAGGTAGACGAGAGAGAGCAGGGCGTTGTCATAGAGCATCTTCTCAAAGTGAGGCGCCAGCCACTTGCGGTCGGTAGAATAGCGGGAGAACCCGAACCCGATGTGGTCGAAAATACCACCGCGGTACATGCTGAGCAGTGTTTTTTCCGCCATCTCCAGAGCATGCGGCTCCTGAAAGCGCTTCCAGTAACGCAGCAAAAAGAGCAACTGATGCGGGACAGGAAATTTGGGCGCCTGTCCGAATCCCCCGTAAAGGGGATCAAATGTCTTTTCCATGCCGCGGTAACAGCTGTGCAGAAGATCAATTCCAGGCTCTCCGGGAGAACTCTTCCCCATCTGTTCCCCAATACTATCCAGAATCTTCTCCCCCGCCTCCTGCAGATGATCCCGTTCTGTTTCCCACATTTTCCTGACCGCCTGCAGCAGTTCGATCAATCCCGGTTTTCCATAGCGTGCATGCTTGGGGAAATAGGTCCCTGCAAAGAAAGGGGTGCGCTCAGGGGTAAGCAAAACAGTCAGAGGCCACCCCCCGCTCCCGGTCAGAGCCTGGCAGACATTCATATAGACGCCGTCTAAATCCGGCCTTTCCTCCCGGTCCACCTTGACCGCGACAAAACCCTCATTGAGTATAGCGGCCACTTCCTCATCCTCAAAAGACTCCCTCTCTATGACATGGCACCAGTGGCAGGTACTATAACCTAAACTAAGGAATATAGGTTTATCTTCCCTTTTTGCCTTTTCAAAAGCTTCCTCCCCCCAGGGGTACCAATCCACCGGATTGTAGGCATGCTGGAGAAGATACGGCGATTTTTCATGTGCCAATCTATTGGGTATTTTTTGCTCTGACAACATGCGGCATCACCTCTTAGCGGTTTTAATCTGAATAGTATCTCTCGCTCGCAAACAAATAATACCATTGATGATGGTCTTGTAGAAATCGTTCCGACAAGTATTTTCTGCTGCAAACATAATGTTGATTAAAAAGGTTAGGTTATTCTGTAACCGTATGTCAATAAACGCCCTATGTTCAGCTTTCCTTTTGTTTTAGTTCTGAATATCGGACTGTTTTTCATGCTTGAACTTTTTTGCAGAAGTAATGTTTTATTTTTTATAATATATTCAATTCCCGAATACAAGGTCATGCCTACAGCAAGCCAAAGCAAATAATCTCCGATAGGTAAATCGGTAAAAATGGAAAAGGGCCAATCGCGCAGCAAAATAACCGATAGGGCCAACATTTGCAGTGCTGTTTTGATTTTTCCCGATCTTTCTGCAACAATGATTATTCCTCTTGTAGCCGCAATAGATCTTAAGCTGGTAATTACAAATTCTCGTGACAGAACTATTATGGCAAGCCATCCCGCAATACTGCCGAGTTGCACTAAACAAATCAAAGCTGATGTGATCAGAAGCTTATCAGCCAGGGGATCGACTATCTTGCCGAAATTCGTAATGAGATTGTATTTTCTTGCTAAATATCCATCCAGGGCATCTGTAATACAAGCTGCAACAAAGAGGATTCCTGCTATGTAATAGTATCCTTTCATTAAAAGAATAATAAAAACCGGTATTAATATCATTCTTAATGTTGTCAATTTGTTTGGTAAGTTCAATACTATCTTCCCTCCTTGGGGCGCCTAGCCTCTTGTTCGTTTAAGAATGCCTATGTACCAAGGAAACAGAAAAAAGGCATTTCTAACCGTGATCTATAAACGCAAGTTTACTTACTTCTATCAGAACCTAACAAAATGCTTTTAAGCTTTTGCCATCCATCATCATAGCTAATGGATCGTAAGCCGGGGAATGCCCTAATAATTCTGATATTCTGAAACCGATTTAGATTAACTAAAGCTTTAATGTGTCTGTTATAAAATTCACTTTCTTCAAATTTACTCGTAAGAGATTCTTTAAGTACTCCGGCCTGTTGTGCATACTGCTTCAAAAATTGGTTTATTGCCAACTGCATCTTTTGCAGTCTGCTGTTCAGAAGCAGAAGGTGACGCACAGTTATATACAAATCCACTATGAGAAAAGTAAAGATAACGACTGATAAAACAATCTGCCACCGAGCAGGCAGTTGGTCAATCAAAGCTCCGACAAACGGATGAATATACTTGATAAGCAGCACCACGAGAACGCCAAAAACTACGGCCCCTAAAAGACAGACACGTCCCTGGATATGGAAAAGGTAATGCGAGTAATCCCACCATCTCGCATTAAACAGCCTTTCGAGTAAAACCGCGGTGATATATTCAATCGTACAGGCTATAAGCATGCCGGCAAAAAACAGAATAAAAAGATTGTCTGTTCTCATATCCAAAATAAATATGGATGCTAAAGCTCCAAAACCATAAACCGGACATAACGGACCATTCAAAAACCCACGATTTACAAGAGTTCGTTCATTTATTGAGCAAATTGCGGATTCATAGGCCCATCCCACAAAGCTATATGCAATAAACCATAAAAAGTATTTTGATAAAATAAGCAATTGATTCATCCTTTTTTTATTCAGCTTATTTTTCGCTGCCGAAGAAACACAAAGTCATCACATCAGGTCCGGTATGCGCTCCGATAATCGGTCCGATATAGTTGACAACTATATTCTTTGGTGCAAATCTTTGCTCAACTATAGATGCAAGGATACCTGCATCATCAATGCAGTCTCCATGGCCGATGAAGATTGTCTGTTTCTCCGGTCTAACGCAGAATTTTTCCATATGCTCAACAAGTTCTCCCAGGGATTTGCGGCGGCCTCGCACTTTCTCTCTCAGGATAAGATGTCCATCCTTATCAACATGAAGAATTGGTTTCACCGAAAGTATAGTGCCGGCGATAGCCGACGTTGCACTTACCCTGCCGCCCCGCTTTAAGTAATTCAAGTCATTAACCGTAAACCAATGACACAGGTGATCACGATATTGAATCACCCAATCCCTCAATTCGTCTATGTCTAAACCCTCATGCTTTTTTAGCGCGGCGTGGTATACCAGCATACCCTCTCCTACGCTGGCGCAACGTGAGTCAATGCAGTATATCTTTCGTTTGGGATACCTTTCCTCTAATTCTTTTGCGGCTATTACTGAGGATTGATAAGTGCCGCTCAACCCCGAAGAAAAAGATATGTAGAGGATATCCAGACCGCATTTTAATACAGGTTCAAAACCGCGCAGGTACTTTGCTGCGATGTCGTGGCCGTGATGCCGGAGCGAAGCATCTGATAGAATTCGGAATATCCAAGCTCTCTTCCGTCAGGATAATGCTGATGGCTTTTCCCATTTATTTCAAAATGCATAGGTAAAACAAAGATTTTATGGGTTTCAATCAATTTTGTCGGAAGGTCCGCTGCGGCATCAGTGAAAATAATAAAATCGTTTATCATAGTACCCCCCTGCCCCACGGCAGCCGCTTTTATGGCAAGCGCACGCCGGAATGAGTCTCCCGGTTGGAGGAAAGCGCCGGTTTTTTTCAACCGACGGCCTTCCGAGCCTGATCACCACATTGCGCGCAACCGGCGTAGTCGTGTGATTCACCCCATAGCCTTTCCGCAGTCACAGCCCATTTTTCAGCGGCATTGACGCACTTACCGCTCAAGCTGCGCACGTCCTCCGGCTTGACAAAATCCGTCGAGGCCGCGCCGGAGCCCTCCACCATTGCCGTCAGTCTGCCCGGATTGTCCAGAAGAGGGCAGGGCCGCAGGTGGTTGTCGTTAAAGGGCTGGTTCCTGCGGTAATGTGTGAACAGCGGGGACTGCAGCGCCTCAAGAAGGGTTTTCTCATGAATATTGGAATCCGCATAATGGATGAAGGCGCACGGCTCGATATCCCCGTTGGCGTTGATATGCAGATACCTGCGCCCGCCGGCGATGCAGCCCTGCACATATTCTCCATCGTTCCAGAAATCCATGGTAAACAGAGGCTTAGTTGCGCGGAAGTGACGGATCTGGCGGTACATAAACTCACGCTGCGCGGCGGTTACCAGTAAATCAGGCGTCGTATCCGCGCCTACCGGCATATAGGTGAAAAACCAGGCGAATTTCACCCCTTTGTCGATCAGAAAATCGAAAAATTCTTCGCTGCCGATCACCTCGGTGTTATCGCGCGTATAGCAGAGAGAAGCGCCGAATATAAGTTTTTTCCGCCGGAGGATATCCATAGCGCTTATGACCGCCTGATAAGTTCCTTTGCCGCGACGGGAGTCCGTGGCCTCCTCAAATCCCTCGATGCTGAGGGCCGGTACAAAATTCCTGACACGCAGCATTTCGTCGGCAAACGCCTCGTCAATCAGCGTGCCGTTCGTGAACGCCAGGAATTGACAGTCGCTATGCTTTTCACAAAGGCGGATAATATCCGCCTTGCGTACAAGCGGCTCTCCGCCGGAATAGACGAAAAAATATACCCCAAGTTCTTTCCCCTGCTGAATAATGTTATCCAGCATTTCATAGCTCATAGACATTTTATTGCCATACTCCGCCGCCCAGCAGCCTGTGCATTTGAGGTTGCAGGCTGAGGTGGGGTCCATCAGGATGGCCCATGGTATGTTACAGCCGTACTTTTCTCTGTTTTTCTCCTGTATGGGGCCTCCGATGAAGTTTTCATTCAATATGAAGTTATTGAAAAGAGCCTTCCGCACCCCGGGATCAATATCTGTCCACATACTGAGAATCAGCTTATACCAGTTGTTATCCTTATCTTCGATGACCTTGCGAATCGCCGTACGCTGACCTTCCATTGTATTGTTGATATCAAGACGATTTACCCAATCCATGAGTTTCGGCACATTCCTTTCAGGATTGGAATTTAAGTAGGTATAGGCCAGCTTCATCCCTGTAGAACCGATAATTTTATTCATGATACAGCCTCCAATCAAATTGAGCTATGGTGAAGTGTAGCATAAAGCATATTTTGAGTAATTAGGGCTTGCTGAATAGTT
>DHAA01000007.1 GCA_002397275.1 Thermacetogenium sp. UBA4966
GATTTTTAATTGGCCATTGACACTCATTTTCTTCGGCATATAAAATTATCTCAATGGCATCTTTTTTATTTACCATACAATCCCCCCGTTCAAATTCAATTTTGTATATATTTTACCATATTTTATATAAAGAAAATGAGTCATCGCTGTATTTTTCCTTTTGTGTATACACGGGAATAAGTCCATGGTCAGAGGTCGAGTGAGAGCTGCCCGCTCTCTGGAGAATTCTTAGTGGACGACTGGGCGCCGAATACCTTCCATGCACTCTTTTTGTAGAGCTTGAATCCTTCTTTATTACTCGTACAATGTATCAAGTTGTACATGAGCGAGTTCTGCGTGTTATAGAAAGGAAATGCCGAAACATAATATCTGCGGGTTCCTTTCAGGGACTTTATGATCTCTTCCACCCTTGCCTCATATGCGGATTTATTGCTTCCGAACGGCACCAGTTTTTCAAAATCTTCAAGGTAAGTGTTCTCGCACTTTTCCTTCGTCGTCGTCTTCTTAGCACTTGTAATCGCTCTGACCGGATCAGAGACCATGTGATTTATCATGACCTCGCCCCAGTTCCGAAAAAACGGAAGCAGTGCCTCCCAGTCAATATTGGCGTCATACGGATCATAGAGCAGAAAATAATGTAAATGTCCGGTCTGATATAGTTGTGGCCCGATAGTTCTCAGTAGTTCATGTGCATCAAGGCGCGAAGTCACGATTTCAAAATTTCGCTCATTCTGCGGCAGATGTTTTTCAAGCTCATCTACCCGTTTCTTATCTTTATCGTTCAAATAAATGTGGACAGCCTTATTCGAATAAATCCTTGCGACTTTCAGCAACACCTCAGATACCCGTACAGCCGTACCCTTAATCATCTCTCCGGCATCGTTTGTATAAACTCCGCAATTGCACATGCAGTCAATAAAAATCAGTCCATTACAAGAATCGGTCAGCATGAGTTTCCGCTCCCATGATTTTATGTACTCCTCGATTAGTTCAAATTTCTTGATCGTATGAGGATGTGCTTCACTGATTACGGTTTTTCTTCTGCCGGACATCTTCTCACTCCTCAAGCATTTGCGTCTTCATCGGTAGGGATCAAATCCATAATATCTCCGATATTGCAGTCCAGTGCCTTACATACCTTCATCAGCACTTCCATACTCACAGTCTCGCCCTTTGAAAGCTTTGTGACTGAAGCCCAACTTATTCCAGCAGATGACTGTAAGTCCTTCTTTTTCATGTCTTTGTCAATCAAAATTTTCCATAATTTCTTATAACTAACTTCCATGGTGGTCACCCCTCGATTCTCAAAAACAAGATATTGCCGCAGCATCTACACAGTATAGCATATCTCACGTCGGAAATCAATAGTATTTCTTCATAAACAGGAGAATAATCTTCTCTTACTATTGAAAAATATGTGTGTTCCTGCTATAATAAAAAAGCCATTCATTTAAGACCATTTTTCCCGGACAGGAATGCAGAACGGGTCTGTACCCAAAAGTTTGCATTCACCACCGGCCGGACAACTCTGGCCAGCCAGCGGTGAGCATTCCCGACATGCTGCCAAATCCTTTGGAGCGGAGACGGGGGAAGATCGGACACGTCTTCCACAGACGTCATACCCAAACGCAGGGCAATGGAGAAAAGGACGCCGGCTAAGTAATCCGCCTGGCTCGAAAACCACTGCTTCCACCGGCGAATGGTGGATTCGTCGGCCGCCACCGTGAGTGTGGACTCTCCGGAGACAACCGCCTCGATGCTTTTGCTTTCATGTCGCTTGTACGGCACCAACAAATCGGGTAATTCGTGATGAATCTTTTTGCACAACGAGCAGCGCAGCCGCCGGATCATGAGAACTTTCCGGTCGCCCAGCCCATCCATGTACCCCCGGCGCCGGCTACCAATGACTTTCAGCAAACCATCGCAAACAGGACATGGGTTCTGCTCACCGCTCCTTACAAAAAACACCCGTTTCGGGGTCTCAACCAGATCATATTCTGATAAAATGACCATAGTTGTTGGGCGCCCCTGTGTGTCACTGTTGCAAGGTTGCAAGTGGTAACGCAGCAAAAACGGGGGCGTCTTTCCTTTGATCTGGTAAGCGTGTGCCTTCACACCTGATTTAAAAAAGATGTTTCACTTGACAAAATATAAGGAGAAATAATATGATATGACTATAAATATATTTCAGTCATAAAGGAGAAACCTATGGCGTCGGCATTCACCGAACAGGAAAAAGCGGCAATCCGCTTGGCGTTAAAAGAAGCTGCGCGGCAATGTGCCGCCACGATTGGCATGCGCAAGACCACCGTCGATCAGCTCGCTGAAAGCGCCGGCATATCCAAAGGTGCGTTTTATAAGTTCTATGAAACCAAGGAGCATCTGTTTTTTGAAATCTTAGAGGACTGGCATACTGAAATTTATGACGCCGCATGGAAAATGTGGGAGTCCTGCCCTGAGCTTTCCCCTCCGGTGCGGGCAGCCGAAACCATTTTGGAAGCCTGCAGGGTGATAGAGCAGAATTCCATGATGGATTTTTTTGAAAACGAGCTGTCTTATTTATTGCGTAAAATTCCCGAGGAAGATCTCAACCGGCATTATCACAGCGATGATGTTCATATCCGCGAACTTGTCCGGCGCATGGGCGTCTCCTTAAAACAACCCGCCGAGATTGTCTCGGCTACCGTGCGCGGGTTGATGCTGATTTTGTACCACCATAAACAAATCGGGGAATCCTATCATCAGGTATTAAAGCTGCTGATTGTAGGCGCTTGCGAGCAACTGGTCAATTAATCCGCTCTTATGCATAATCAAAAGAGCGGATTAAAAAATGATATCTGGTTAGAAATAGCTAACTTAGACGGTTCCAGATTGGATACCGCGGCAACCCCGCCGAAAAGGAGGAAACATATGTTTGTAGAGGTCAACGATATCAAAAAGAGCTACGGCGAAGGCAGCGGACATGTGGAAGTCCTGCGGGGCATCACCACCGGGCTGGAGGAAGGGCAGACATGCCTCATACTGGGTCCCTCCGGCTCGGGCAAATCCACCCTGCTCAACGTTGTCGGCGGCCTGGAAACGGTAGATTCCGGTGGGGTGAGAATCGACGGGCAGGAGATCTGCGGCCTGAATCCCGAAAAGCTTTCCGATTACCGCCGCGCCTATCTGGGTTTCGTCTTCCAGTTTTACAACCTGATCCCCAACCTGACCGTCAGGGAAAACATAGATGTCTGCCGCTATCTGACCAAGCAGCCGCTGGAGCTGAACGGGCTGCTGGACACGCTGGGGCTCGTCGAGCACCAGAACAAATTTCCTTCCCAGCTTTCCGGCGGTCAGCAGCAGCGGTGCGCGCTGGCCAGGGCGCTGGTGAAGAATCCCAGGCTGCTCCTCTGCGACGAGCCGACCGGCGCCCTGGATTCCAAGGCCTCCCGGGAGATTCTGATTCTGCTGGAGGAGGTCAACCGGCACTATGGCGCCACGATGCTCATCGTCAGCCACAACACCGTGATCAAAGACATGGTTCATCGGGTGATCGAGATCCGTGACGGCCGGATCACGAAGGATTACGCCAACGAGACGCGTATCCCGGCTACCGACCTGGTATGGTAAGGGGGCGGAGCATGCAGAAACTACTGCTGAAACGGACGATCCGCGATCTGAGGGCCAATGCCCTGCGCTACGCCTCTCTTTTTATCCTCATCGTGGCCACCATATTCCTGATTCTCAGCCTGGTGGGCAGCAGCGAGAGCGTGATCTATACCGTGGACACCCGGGCGGAGGCCAACCATCTGGAGGACGGTCAGTTCCAGGTTTTCTTCCCGCTGGAGGAAGAAACGCTTCGGGAGCTGGAGGAGGACGGAGTCGCCGTAGAGGAGGCCTTCTTCCTCGACTTCACACAGGAGGACGGTTCCACCCTGCGCCTTTTCCGCAACCGGGAGAGGATCGACCTGGTTGAGATCAATGAGGGCTGCCCGGCGAAGACCGAGAGCGAGATCGTGCCGGAATACCATTACGCCGAGGAGCACGGGCTATCCGTCGGCGACGTTCTTTCCATCGGCGGCGGGGCCTATACGGTGACCGGCGTCGGCTCCAGCCCCGATTATGACTGCTGCATCCGCAATATGTCCGATGTCGTAGCGGACGGCAATGTCTTCGGTACCGGCTTTGTGACCGCGGCCGCTTATGCGGAGCTGAAGGAGCACGGCCAGGCCGCCCGGTCGGAAGAGTACCGGTACAGCTTTCTATTAAACGGCGCCATGACCGCCGGGGAGCTGAAGGATCGGCTCTTGGATCTCAAGGTGGACCGCGATAAGATCCAGGACGTCTATTTCGTGGAGATGCTGGATGAGCTGGAGGAGGACAAAAACAAGCTGACCGACGGCATCGGCGAGTTGGCCGACGGCGCAGATGAGCTGAAGGAAGGCGCCGACGAGCTTGCGGATGGCAGCGATGCGCTGCTGAAGGGCATCTATGAGCTGCGGAACGGCAGCGGCAGGCTGCTGGACGGCACGGGAGAACTCGAAGACGGCGCCGCGGGGCTGGCTGACGGCGCGGGAGAGCTTACGCATGGTATGGATCAGGCAAAAGACGGTTCTGCCGGGCTGACAGAAGGTACAGAGCAGATTGCACAGGGACTGAGTACATTGAAGGCCTCTCTGAGCGCTCTCTCCGGATACGGAGCGGAACTGAACGGCGGCGCCGAGCGCCTGTGCGCGGCCCTGCTGAAGGCGCTGCTTACCCAGGCCAATGAAACGGTGAATGCTCAGCTGTCTGCCCTGGGGCTGCCCGGGGTGACGCTGACCGCGGAGAACTACGGGGATGTGCTGGACAAACTGATGGCGGCACCGGCCGGTTCGCCTGAATTCGCGGCGGCCTTATCCGATACCAGGGCGCAGTTGGACGCCGTCGCCGGCTTTCCGCTGCAGCTTAAGACTTACACCGACGGAGTCCTTGCGGCGGCAGCGGGAGCGAAGACGCTTGAGGACGGCGAAGCGGACCTCGCCGCGGGAGCGGGAGAACTGCAGGAAGGATTTTCCGCCCTTTACGAAGGCGCCGCCGCTCTGAAGGACGGCGCGGATACGCTGGAAAGCGGCACAAAGGAATTGACCGAGGGCATCGGGACGCTGGCGGAGGGCGCGGAGGCGCTGGCGGCGGCCGGCGCTGAGCTGTCCGGCGGCATGGCGGAGCTGAGGGATGGTATCAGGGAACTGGCCGACGGCGCGCATGAATTGCAGGAGCAGGTCGATGAAGTGCTGGACGAGTATTTTACTATCGAGCCCAACAACCTGATTGAATTTATCCAGGCGGAGGACAACCTTCGCGTCAAGATCTCCAAGGACGACGTGCTCATCAATATCTCGACGGGCATCGTGGCGGGGATTATCGTGCTGATTCTGTTCACCTACGTCATCTCGGTATTCGTGGTGCAGTCCATCGAACGGGAGCGGGCCGTCATTGGCACGCTGTACGCCATGGGGGTCAAGCGCCGCCAGCTGCTGACGCATTATCTGGCGCTGCCTGTGCTTATCGCCCTGCTGGGCGCGGTCGTCGGGACGGCGCTGGGCTATTCGGACTGGGGCATTTCCACCCAGGCCATAGACACCACCAGTTATTATTCCATCCCAGCGCTTCAGGTGATCTACAAGCCTTACCTGCTGGTCTACGGACTGGTAATGCCTCCCCTCATCGCCGCTCTGGTGAACTATCTGGTGATCAACAAAAAACTCAACCAGCCGGCGCTTTGGCTTCTGCGGGGCGGACAGGAAAGGCGCAGCGGCAACGGCGTACAGCTCAAAGGTATAGGCTTTGTCCGCACCTTCCAGCTCCGGCAGTTCCTGCGGGAGAAGCGCACCGCATTCACCGTCCTGTTCGGGCTGTTCATCTCCCTGCTGATCCTGATGCTGGGCGTGGACTGCCTCGTATACTGCAGGCATCTTCAGAATCTGAATATAGCGGATACGGGATACGAATACATGTATACCTACAAATACCCTACTGCCGAGCCTCCGGAAGGCGGCGCCGCCGCCTATGTGGAGAGTCTGAACCGAAAAAACAGCGGCTATGATTTGAATGTGACCCTGGTGGGCTTAAGCGGAGACAACCCCTACTTTGAATTCACTCCGGCAAAAGGGAAGAACCGGCTTACGCTCTCGGAAGGCGCGGCCAGCAAATTCGGTTTGGAAACGGGAGACGAAATCATCCTGCGGGACGAGGTCAACGGGCTGGACTACGGCTTTACCGTGGCTAAAATCGTTCCCTACTCCGTGGGGCTTCATGCCTTTATGGACATCGGCAGCATGCGTGATCTGTTCGGACGGGAGGATGATTATTACAACGCGGTCTACGCCGCTCACGCGCTGGATGTCGATTCCGGGCGGCTTTACGCCGTCTCCACAAAGCGCGATATAGAGAAGGCTTCCGGCATTTTCCTCGATATGCTGATGCCTATGATCCTAACCATGATCCTAGTCTCCATCCTGGTGTTTCTGGTTGTCATGTATCAGATGGTCAGGGTCATGGTGGACCGTTCCGCTTTCTCCATCTCTCTGATGAAGATCTTCGGCTTCCGGAAAGGAGAGATCCGGCGGCTTTATCTGGATGGTAATTTCCTGCTGGTGGCGGTCTCGGCCGCCATCACCATCCCCCTGTCCAAGCTGGTGATAGACGCCCTCTATCCGTATTTTGTCTCCAACGTGACCAGCGGGATCTATCTGGACTTTTCGTGGCGGATATACGCGGCCATCTACGGAGGCGTGATCTCGTGTTATTTGCTTATCAGCAGCCTGCTCAACCGCAGGCTGAAAAGGGTAAGCCCCGCCGAGGTGCTGAAAAACCGGGAGTGAGCTGCGGCGGCAGGACTAAAACCACAAAGGCATGGGAGTGGGGTTTAAGCCGATAGATACGTTCCGCGCTCCACATGGCCGCATATTTGCCGCCCTTCGCCAGCAATTCCCCGTGCGTTCCGGCCTCGGCAATTTTACCGCCAGGCACCACCAAAATCTGATCCGCGTTTTTTACAATAGACAATGTATGCGCAATCATAACAACTGTTTTCTTCTGCTTCATCAGGTTAGCGATAGCCCGCTTTACGGCCAGTTCGTTTTCAATATCAAGATTTACCGTCGCTTCGTCCAGCAGCAGGATCGATGACGCTGGTCTTGGGGGCCGGGTTTTCGATGCCCCGGGTGACGGCCGCGGCGCCTAGCTCATCGGCTGTATTGACCGCGGAGAACATCAGCGGAACGAGAACAGCCTCGAATCTGGCGGCGCCCGTGACCTTACGCAGCTTCATGGCGTCCCGTATATGCCCGATTTCCTCCCGAATGGCGGGGAAATACCGGATGGTCACGGAGAGCGGGATGACCAGCTTCTGAGGGAAGCGCCACTTGCGCATAGCCAGGATCAGGTACCGCACAGGCGCCGTCTTGACGATAAAGGTCCCGATCATGAGGCAGGGAAACACCTTTCTTGAATAAGCCGTCAGGATGGCAAAGAAATCGGCAAAAATTTTAGGGGCGGCCGGGAATATGTAATATTGAAGCGCCAGCAAAAAGCCGAATACCAGAATAAATTTCATTCCGCTTATAAATAATCCGCAGCAAAGGAAAAGGCCGACAAGCGCCGTGACTAGCGCAAGCTCCAAATAAAAGGATTGCTGGGTAAACACGACGACGGTCACGAAAACCAAAAGCAGCAGCGCCGCCCGCGGGTCCAGAAACACCGCCTGGTCAACCTTGCTTTTTGCCGCCATGCCTATACGATGCCCGCCTTCGCAAAGTGCTTCTTGAAAAGTCCTTTCGCAATCAATGCGCCGATGATTCCCAGCACCGCGGGCGCCAGAACCATGACGACCAGCATGCCGTCGGTCGCGACGCTGGACAGGACGGAAAGATAATCCGCGGACATACCCTGTTTGGATATCTGCGCAAAGAAGCTGTCCTTAAACAGCCAGATGGGCAGGGGCGAGCCGATCATGCCCACCGAGAAAACGGCGAAGGATATGGCGTTGCCCGTAAAGCTCTTGTATTTCGTGGCAAGGCGTATCAGCTCCGCCAGCACGCAGGCCGAGGCGAAGGTGATGAGGATCACCACCGTGAACATGCCCGTCACATAATAGATGAGTCCCGTAATGAACCCCATGATCAGTACCGCGCCCGACTTCTGCACCTTGGAGGCCAGGATCATATACGGCACGCCCGTGAACAAGGCAATGAACCCCGGCATCAGGATCCACATGATGGGATGCAGTCCGCCGAGCAGCATAAAGATAAAATTGATGACAAAGTAGATAGCCGAAAAGATCCCGATGGTGATCAGGTCCTTACCCTTTAATTTTCTGCTTGTGACCGCCAGTGTCGTCGACATCTTCAAAACCTCCCGAATAAATAGAAAATAGTTAGCATTAACTAACTTACCCTATCATTATACCATAATGCGGGTACGTTTCTACTCCGGGTAGTCATTTCTGTTCCGATTGGACGAATTTTTCTCGATAATGCGGGCTTTGGGCGGCGGCAGGGTTTTGCAGTTCAATGTCATTAAGGGCCTCCGGGGAATAACGCAATGTGCTTTTCTTGGAATTTATTCTAACTGATTGTCCAGCCGGTCATCTGCTCCTGAATGCGCCACATTCTGGCATACAGCCCATCTCGGCCGAGTAATTCCTCAATTCCTCATGCCTGCCTTGACAGCCGCACGTTTACCCTCCGTTCCAGCCCGGCAACCCCCCGCAAAACAAAAACGGCGACGGGCAGCCCCGCGAAGGCCGCCAGAGAAAGACGCCAATCGACAAACAGCAGCAGAAACGATACAACGGATATCACAATGTGCTGATCAGCTGCGGCAGGATATGCGTCATGGCGCGCTCGGTCTGATCAAAATCCACCATCATCATATGGCCGAGTTCACCGGGGTCCTTGCTTGTCAGGTAGCCCATCGGCAGCTTGCGGATATGTTCCGCCAGCCGGATGCGGCCATCGGCCGCGGCGCTGTATCCGTCGAGAAAGGTGACGGCCATCGCTTTGTTCTGGCAGGCATACATGAGAGCAAAGCACAGAACCATGCTGTAATACTCAAAAATGAGATGGACAATAACCGCGATCAGGATAAAAGGAATCATGTTCACCAGATTGACGATACTCATCCAAATGACCGGTTTGACGAGTTTTTTTGTTTCACCGACTGAAATATGATACAGCGCCTCGATCATTGCGCAAACGCATCCTTCCCCGCGCCCGCAAGCGTCCATGCCGCGCTTCCCGTATAGGTATCCCACATTCTTTTGTACAGTCCGTTTTGTGACAGCAGCTCCTGATGCCTGCCGCGCTCTTTGATCTGCCCGTCCGCGACAACAAGGATTTGATCCGCATTTTTGATGGTTGCTAGGCGGTGAGCGATCACGATAACGGTTTTTCCCCGGATCAGTTGGCGCAGCGCAAGCTGCATTTCATACTCGTTTTCGGGATCGGCATAGGCTGTGGCCTCGTCAAGAATCAGAATGGGTGCGTTTTTGAGAATTGCCCGAAACACGCTGCTGCTCGCCGCCTGAAAGGTAGACGCCGCCCGCCCCACAAGCGTATCGTAGCCCTTCGGCAATGCCCGGATAAACTCGTCGATTTGCGCCGCCTTTGCCGCCGCATAGACATCCTCTGGGGAAGCACCCTGTTTTCCCATGGCGATATCGTTGTAGAGGGTGTCGGGAAAAAGAAAGCTGTCTTGAAATACAAAGGAGAGCGTATCCATCAAGTCGCTGATTCCCATCTCCCGAATTAAATCGGGTAGGAGGCTACCCA
>DHAA01000155.1 GCA_002397275.1 Thermacetogenium sp. UBA4966
GCCGAACCAAAGATGGAGAACAGGTGCTGAAGAATGCCGCTGACCACAGCAATAAGAATATTGCGGCGGCAGGGGCGGATATAGGGCAGCAGCTTGACAAATCCATACAGCTTAATCCTTTTCAAAAATAAGTCCCATTTGCTATCCATCATCTATCATCCTCCCATCTGCTGGGCCTCGATCAGCCGCCAATAAATACCTCTGTTCTCCACCAGCTTCTCGTGGCTCCCGCATTCTGCCAGCCGAAAATTATCGAGCACAAAAATTTTGTTAGCCCCCTGGATGGTGGACAGCCGGTGCGCGATGATCAGGGTTGTCCGTCCCCGCACTAAAAGATCCAGAGCTTCCTGAATCTTTTTCTCGCTTTCACCATCCACGTTGGAGGTGGCCTCATCCAAAATCAATACGGGGGCGTCTTTCAGAAAAGCCCGGGCCAGGGCGATCCTCTGGCGCTGACCTCCGGACAGCCGGGTGCCTCTTTCCCCGACATGGGTATCGTAACCATCTTTCAGCTCCATGATAAACTGATGGGCATGAGCCTTCTTCGCAGCTTCTTCCAGTTCCGCTCGGGAAGCGTCCGGCCTGGCAAGCCGCAAATTATCGGCCACAGAACCGTAAAAGAGATTGGTCTCCTGAAACACCACTGAAATCTGCCGCCGCAGGTCATCCAAGGCATAGTCCCTGATATTTTCCCCGTCGTATAAAATCTCTCCCTGCTGAGGATCGTAGAAGCGCAGCAGCAGGTTGACCAGAGTCGATTTCCCCGACCCGGATTTGCCCACCACGGCCACGGTTTCCCCCGGCTCAATAGTAAAAGACACCTGTTCCAGGGCCGGTCTCTTTCCCTGGGAATAAGCAAAAGAGACATCCCGCAGCTGAATTCGCGGCGGCCTCTTCACTGTTTCAGCTTTCTCCTCAACCTCGGGCGCTACTACGGCAGGGGGTTCGTCCAGAACGGCGAAAATGCTTTTGGCCGCTGAGATGCCCAGGTAGCTCTGGTGCCAGAAGCGGTTCAGGTCGTGCAGGGGACGAAAGCATTCCACAGAGAGAAAGAGGATGACGAACAGTTCCGTGCTCGGCAGGTTTCCCCCGGCTACCCGCAAGGCTCCGACCCCGGAGGCGAAGACCGTTCCCGCAGCGCTTACCCAACTGACCAGGGAGGAATCAAATAACGACACGCCCAGAGAGTTCATGGACTTGCGGTAAAAATCATGACCATGTCTTTCCAACTCCTGCTCCTTTTTCTGCCCGGCATTAAAAACTTTAAGCGTGGTCATGCCCTGCATGGAGTCGATATAGTGAGCGTTCAATGAGCCATATACCGACCAGTATTCGAGGAGGACCCTGCTCACAAAAATGCTTCCCACCTGGGGGACAACGACGGCAAGAATAACTCCGGTCAGGATCACCGCTCCTACGATCCCGTCCAGCCCCCAGATATAGGCGGTCAGGACTCCCGCTCCGACAAATGTGGTCAGCAGCTGCGGTACATAACCGACCAGAAAAGGCTCAACCGCCTCCACCCCGTCGGTAAGAACGGATTGAATGTTCCCGCTCCTGCGCTGTTCCTGATAACCGGGCCCCAGGGAAAGAAAATGCGTAAAAATCTGTTTGCGGAGCCTTTCTTTTACGTTGCAGGCGATTTTTTTCCCCAAAACCTCGTTGAGCCAGACCAGCCCTGCCCGCAGCAGGATCATACCGCCGATCAGCAGCATCATCCACCATAAGCTGTCCAATTGCCGGCCCAGAAAAATTGCGTTCAGAAACTCCGCCACTGCCCACGCCTGCACCACATAAGTCCCGGTTAGGAGCAGCCCCAGGAGGGTTTTCAGGCTGATGGCGCCGGCTACGCTCTTCAAGAGGACGAATAATCTTAATCGCATGCTCATGACTTTTCCGCCCTTGCCATAAACAAGGGTGTGGAGCGGTACAGTATTTTTTGCTCCGGCGACCAGACCCGGTCGGTAATATCCCGGGCAACAACTATCTTGTCGAATCCGCAGTTCAACAGCGCCGCAGCGTCCCACTGCGGGCGCATTTTATCGCTTAAGAACAGTTTACGGGCGATGTCGTTGCTTTCATTCATATCGGCTTTATCAGCAGGGTCGGGGATGCCCAGTTCACGGGCGCGTTTTCTGTTCGCCTCATGCTGCTTCCGCATCTCTTGATCAAAAAGGTGCAGGTGCCAGTTGGCGTCAAAAACCAGCAACCTGCCCCCGGGTTTTAAGACCCGCCGCCACTCCCTGTAAGCGCCTGCCGGGTCCTGCAGCGTCCACACCAGATTGCGGCAGACGATCAGATCAAAATAAGCATCTGAAAAATCCAATTGCTGACCGTTCATATTAAAAAAATCTCCCCGGAAGCCCGCCTTCGCCATATTGGTCTTCGCTTCCTCCAGCATGCCGTTAGAGCAATCAATGGCTGTGACCTGATGCCCCAGAGCAGATAGGAGCAGGACAAAAAAGCCCGGTCCTGTGCCGATATCCAGAGCCCTTAATCCTGACCCGGCCGGGGCGTTCTCCCGGATTATCTCCATCCAGGCGTCCTTTGTCGGGGAAGCCAGCTCTTTGCGAATTCCTTCGCTGAAGCGTTCAGCCGACAATGTCCAATAATTCTCAATCCTTTCATGCAAATTCATGTTCCCACCCTCCGTTCTGAAAAATGAAAGCTGTAGCAGGCAAGATTCCCTCGACTGGTCTGGCAGCCGGTTCAGAAAACAAAAAACCATGAAACGTTGACAGGATTCATCCCGTCACAAACCTCCATGGTCTGTTATCCGCTCTTCTCCGAGACAATTGTCCCTGTTTCTACAGGGATTGATTGTTTTTTAGTTTTTTTATATCATATTCTACAGCTCAGCTGTAGTCAAGAGTATTGTGTTGTTACGAATTTGCGGTCATTGCGGAGGTACGGTTCTGTAAGGAGGGATAACGCCGCAGGAAACTACTGCGGCGCTACACTACTTGGTGTGCCGGCAGGGGTGTCGAGACTTATGCTTTTTCTTGAGTGTTTTTTTGCTACAGGGCGCTTGCCGTATGTATTAAATTAGCTTAAGGTATATTGTAATAGCTGTATTAGTGTTGATTCAGTTCTTTCAGATTGATAATCCTATCGCAAACCCGATTGGCTAAATATTTATTATGGGTTACCACAACGAGCCCCAAATTGCGCGATGCTACTTCGGATAACATGGTGTTCCAGATTTGTGCTTGAGTTATTACGTCCAACATTGTGCTTATTTCATCAGCTATCAAAAAGTGGGTTCCTTCAAACAAAGACCTCGCCACACAAAATCGTTGCAGTTCACCGCCGGAAAGTTCTCGGGGAAAACGACTGAGCCATTCCTGTTCGATCCCAAGTGCTTCTAGAATATCTTTACTCAACATTCCCGACTCATCTAGGGTTTGTTTCATTCTCCAACGGGGATTGATGGCTTCTTCTGGATGCTGATAGATCAATTGCACCGGGCAGACGCCTTTTTTGGGCAAGGGGCGTCCATCGCATAATATTTCTCCTTCGACAGGCTCTTCGTATCCGGCCAACAGTTTTGCCAAAGTGCTTTTCCCGTAACCGCTGGGCCCTGTCAGCCCAACTCGTTCACCCTTTTCTATAGAAATATTGAGATTCCTAAATATCCATGGGCCTTTTTCATTGTAGTGAAACCCTAAATTAACGCCTTCAAGTCGCATAGATACACCTCACGAATCCGCCCCGCAGCTCTCTCATGGGAATGCGGGATGACTCACATTCATCGGTTTTATGAGGACACCGGGGAGCGAAGGGACATCCCTTCGGCAAATTTTTAGCGTAGGGCTGAAATCCGGAAATGGAGACAAAGCCATTTTGAGGCAGGGCATTCCATAACGCTTTCGAGTAGGGATGACGCAACGCCTCCATGCCCGTCTGAAAATCAGCGGTATCGGCTATTTCAAGTGTTGTTCCCGCATAGAACACCGCAATACGGTCGGCAATATTGAATGCGAGGTCTATGTCATGGGTGATTAGGATCACACCTTTGCCGCTGTTGGCAAATTCTCGTAGGCATTGCAAAGCTTCGATAGCTAGTTCTAAATCCATCCCTGGTGTAGGTTCATCAGCGATGATGAGGCTGGCATTACTTACTAGTATTATGTATTTAAAGTA
>DHAA01000090.1 GCA_002397275.1 Thermacetogenium sp. UBA4966
GGAGGTGGTAGACGCTCTTTCCATCATCGTTCACCATGACCAGGCCCAGCAGCGGGCGCGCTCCCCCGTCATGGTAAACGATGATGGAAAGAGCGTCTACCACCTCCCCATGCACCATGCAGTCGAGTTTAACCAAATCTGAGGCGCGGTATGCGGACAGCTCGTAATCAAAAGAGGCGTAACCCCTTGTGCAGGATTTTAGAACGTCAAAAAAGTCAAAGATAATCTCTGATAAGGGCAGCTGATATGAGATCTGCACCCGCTGCGGGGAAAGATAGCTCATATCCTGATATTCCCCTCTCCGCTCATGGAAGAGTTCCATCACCGCTCCCAAATAGTCGGCAGGGGTGATCACATTCGCCCTGACATATGGCTCCTCCACCAGGGCGATCTCCCCTGCGGCAGGCCAGTTGGCCGGATTATCCACCTCCGCCCTTTCCCCGCTCTGCTTCGTCAGTCGATAAACCACGTTGGGCGCGGTTGTGACCAGTTCCAGACCGTACTCCCTCTCCAGCCTTTCCTGGATAATCTCCAGATGCAGCAATCCCAGGAAACCACAGCGAAAGCCGAAACCCAAAGCAGCCGAGGTCTCCGGCTGGTACTGAAAGGAGGCGTCGTTCAGCTTCAATTTCTCCAAGGCGTCACGCAGGTTTTCAAAATCATCGGCTTCCACCGGGTAAAGGCCACAGAAGACGACAGGCAGAACCTTTCTATACCCCGGCAGCGCACCTGAGGCCTGCTTATTGGCGTCTGTAACGGTATCTCCCACCCGGGTATCGGCGACCTCTTTGATCCCCGCGGCCAGGTAGCCGACTTCGCCGGGACCAAGTTCATCCACTCGGCGCATCTCCGGGGTGAATATCCCCACCTCTCCGACCTCATAGGCTTTACCTGTGGACATCATCATAATCTTCATCCCCAGCCGCACCCGGCCTTGAAAAACCCTGATATAAGAGATGGCCCCCCGGTAAGGGTCAAATTGGGAATCGAAGATCAACGCCTGCAGGGGGTTTTCATCATCCCCTTGCGGGGAGGGTACCCGTTGGATCACAGTTTCCAGGAGTTCCGCGATCCCTTTTCCATCCTTGGCGGAAACCAACTGAATATCATCGGTATCCAGGCCGATCACATCTTCGATCTCCCGGGCGACACGCTCCGGGTCCGCCACAGGAAGGTCGATCTTGTTGATCACAGGTATAATTTCCAGGTTGGCATCCAGGGCCAGATAGGTGTTGGCAATCGTCTGCGCCTCCACGCCCTGGGAAGCATCCACCACCAGGATCGCCCCTTCACAAGCAGCGAGGCTGCGGGATACTTCGTAACTGAAGTCCACATGGCCCGGGGTATCGATCAAATTCAATACGTACTCTTGCCCATCCCCGGCTGTGTAATTCATCCTCACCGGAGTTAGTTTGATGGTGATCCCCCGCTCCCGCTCCAGATCCATCTGATCGAGGACCTGATCGACCATCTCTCTGGGCTGCAGAGAGCCGGTCAGCTCCAAAAATCGGTCGGCCAGGGTGGACTTGCCATGGTCTATATGAGCTATAATACAAAAATTTCTGATCATTTCTTGCTTCACTGTCATTCACCTTTCTCGCCAAGCGCAGCTTGCAAACTGTTTGCCGGTAACTGCATGCTCTCCGCAACCTGCCGGTTCGCCGGGATCACTGAAGAGAACCAAGCCTTTTCTTCAGCCCGATTTTCTTTTTTATCAACTCCAGCGCCAGCTGGAACTCCTCCAAATGCAGTAAAGAAGCCAGCAGAAAATAAACCAGAACCCCGGCGGCCACCGCTCCGCCCACAGAGATCATCTGCGCGGTTTTGGCGGCCGTTCCTAAAAGACCCTCCAATTGGTTGACGACCAAATAAGCCGCGCCCCCTGTCACCAGTGAGGCGACAGCAGAGCCGGCAGCAGAAACAGAAATCTTCCGCCCGTCGATATGGCCGAGCTTTGCCTTCAATAAAAACAGCAAGATCAGCATATTGACGATCCCCACCAGAGAGTAAGCCAGGGCCAGTCCCGTATGCCCCATCGGCTTGACCAGCCAAACGTTGAGCGCGATATTGAGGAAAACCGTGCCTATTCCCACCGCCACCGGGGTTTTAGTGTCCTGCAAGGCATAATAAACCCTGTTTAATACCATGGATCCGGAATAGCCGACGATCCCAAAAGAGTAGTAGAAAAGCGCCGCGGAGGTCGCCGCCGTGCTGTCCGCGGTAAAATTCATCATCTCAAAGAAAAGCCTGATCACCGGAAGGCCGAGGGCAATTAGCCCTGCTACACAGGGTATCGTTAAAAAATTAATCGTCCTCAAGCCCAGGGAAAAGGTGCGGCGGAACTGACCCAACTCATGTCGCGCCGACTGCTCGGTCAGCGTGGGGAAGATGGCGGTGCCGATAGCCGCGGCGAAGATGCCGATAGGCAGCTGCATGATCCTTTGCGCTATTTTCAGAGCCCCCAACTGTCCGCTGGGAAGCCACGAAACCAAATTCTGGCTGACAAACAGATTGAGTTGCGAGACAGAAAGACCGATCAACACGGGAAAGACCAAAGCCCCGATCTGCCTGATCCCTGGGTCGCTCAGATCAAGCAGCGGCCTGTATCTAACGCCCAACCTTAAAAGGGCCGGCAGCTGAACGGCAAAGTTCAAAACGGCGCCCACGACGACCCCGATGGCAAAAGCCACAATCCCGATACGCGGACCCAGCAGCCAGCCGATAATCACAATAGAGAGATTATAGAGCACCGACCCCCACGCCGGGGCGCTGAAATGCTTGTAAGCATTCAAGATCCCTGCGGTCACCCCGCTCAGCCCCATAAAAAAGGTCTGGAAAAACATGATGCGAGTGAGATAAATGGTCAAACCCTTATCCCCCGCTTTAAAACCGGCCACCAGCAGGTTCACCAGCTGCGGGGTGAAGAGCATGCCCAGGGCGATGGCCGCGACCATAAGGATGACCACCAGATTGATCAAAATGCTCGCTGTCCGCCACGCCTCATCCTTCTCACCTTTACTGATATAACTCCCGAAAACAGGGATAAAGGCGGAACTGAGAGCCCCCCCGATCAGGATCATGTAGATAAAATCCGGTATGGAAAAGGCGGCGTTATAAGCGTCTGTTATCCGGTTCTGCCCAAAGAGGGCGTAGAGCAACGCTTCCCGAGCATAACCGAGAATACGGGCGGCGACCATGGCAATGGTAATAATCCCTACTGCCCGAACTATTTTTTCACGTTCCGACATCTGTTCTCCTTTGTGTGCAGCGAATTCATCGAGGCTGCAAATGCATAACATCATACACGCCGCGCCTGATAAAGAAACCGGCGCCGGAGCAGTCGGCTAGAAAAGGCAAGGCGCACAAATAGATATTATCACTTTATGCCTCACAGCGAAAGAGGAGATCTGCGAAGCCCCCAAAGTTATGGGGGCCTAAAATTAACCATGTACAGCTTTATAGCCTTGCCGGCAGACCAGCCGGTTATCGAAGCGAAGCGGAGACCATTGACCTGGAGTGACAGGCTGTGTTAGCCTTTGCCGGCATTGGGATATGCCTTGACCAATCAGAGGAGGAAACTGCTGAATACCGAAATTACCCTGGGAGAGAAAGTATCGGCAAAAACTGGTCTGCCCGCTCCAACACTTTCCGCATCACTCTCTGAGCAGATTTGAGCATGTCCAAAGAGAACTGGAGAATCTTATCGCTCCAAATTCGCAGAGAAGAGGCCTTTAAATAGGCCTGCTCAGAAACCTCTCTCAGCTGCGAACTAACCTGCGAAACAGCATTTACCCTCTCCCTCCCCTGCAGCTCCCTCATGTTGTTGTCCGCAAGCATTATCCCCCCCGCCATGATCAGGATAATGCTCAAAACGACCGACAGACGGCCAATCATGCGCACTTTTATACACCTCAACACTTTTAACGATCTGCAGGATAACCGCGGCAGGCGAACGCCTGCGCACCCTTCCCGCAGCAATAGTTTTCCACATAATAGGGAAGCGTATACCCCCCGTTCGGGCATCCGCGGTTCTATGCAATTCCTGCTAAGCGTTCTATGCGTTCACTAAGCTGCGGTGTGTGCTGAACAACTGCGATATGAAATCCTTGCCGGTGACTGTATAGTTTTGCAAGCAGCTTAGATATGTGGCAAGTCCTTGGCCATAGCCGTTTTGTTTGGCAAATTCGTCCGCTTTGTATTCCTGGGAACGGGAGATGGCGTGAAACGAGAGGCTGAGTATCTGAGTCAATACCCAGGATATTATGCGAAGCGTCCAAACCAGAAATAGGGATATTAGCATCCCGGCGAAAACGCCTAAGCCGCTTCTGTCCTGAAAGGCAGCCGCAAGGCTGGAGATCACCCTCTTGTAACTTTCTCCTTTTTGTAGAGGCAGGTTCTAAATTTAGTAGATTCAAAAAAGCGCAACCCTATAAAGGGAAGCGCCTCAGTGATTCGATCAGCCCTATCCTGTCTCAAATTTAATAACTTAGCACAATATTACTTCAATTTAAATGAGTTATCTGGAAAATACAGATAAAATACTCGGTACAGCATGTTATAATCACAATTATACTTAATTCTGTCCGTTTTTCAGCTTTAGGACGGCTTCCTGGGTGAGCCCGGTAATTTCAGCAACAAGGTCTAGCGGCAATCCCTTTTTCAGAGCCGCCCTAGCGGTTTCTAATTTTCCCTCAATCTTACCCTCTAATCTACCTTCAATCTTGCCCTCTAATTTTCCTTCAATTTTACCCTCAATTTTTCCCTCTTTCTTGCCGTCTTTCCAGCCTTCCTCACGACCCTTCTCGTGCCAGCTGGTGGTAATCTGCATGATCGTCTCGGCCTCCTTTCTATCCACTTTACTTATTTCCAGCTGTAACTCCGCTTCCTCTTCGCCGCTTAGCTTCAGATAATTTTCGAAAAAACCGCCCAAGAGCTCCATCCTTGCCGGGTCCAGCTTCATCCGCGCCAGCATGCGCATGAACTCCAGCTTGACCTTCACTCTTTCGCCGGGGCTGAAGCCCATCTTGCTCAGCAGAGCGGCGGCTATGGGGTTGCTCCCCTTGATGTATTCCCGCCAGTTGAGCTTCTTTAACTCTATTTTGTAGTATTTGAATTGCATAACGCTCAGAAAGGGAAACTCCAGTACAAAGCTGTCCGGTTCGCTTCGCTCCTGGTCGTAGCTGAAGATCGCTACCGGCAGTATCCTGCGCCGGTATTTTTCGTACAGCCTGCTGAAGTAGATAAACATTCTTTCATTAAAATCTTTTTGAGCGTATGCCTGCGGTTCGACGTGCACCAGGATCAGCCCCGGTTCTTCTCTGAGCTTTGTTTCCGCCAGTATATCCACCATATGCTTTTCGCCGGCTGTTATATCGGTATAAACTTCTTGCTGCAGAAAGTTCAGGTGTTTAAAATCTATGAATTGGCTGGCTTCGGGGAAAAACAACTGCATAAATTCCCTGAAAAAGGTCTGTATAAGTTCTTTAAACAGGCGGTCATGGTCTGTGTGGTCAGCTTTCATTTTTGAGCCTCTCCATTCGCATCGCAATCCCTGTTTTTAGTATATAATGAGCCGGCGTTGGATTCAAGTATAAACATTTTTATTTTTAAATGATCTCGCACGCCGGGCTTTGCAGAGGAGATCCGTTAAAGTTGGAAGAGATTCTAAATGATGCGGAACAAGGCTAAAATTAGCCTTGTTTCCTATGCCTTTTTAGAGGCTGTGAATAGTAACACGCCGGGTCCTGTTAGTCGACCCGGCGTTGCATTGATGAAAGGGTGAGATAGCGGCGGGCGCATAAGGCGCCTGGCCTGTCTGTCCGCTTCTGTTTTACTGCAGCAGTTTCTGCAGCTCTTGTTCCACCGTATTGTTGACAGCCAGGGGTCCGCCGAAGATGGTGAAGTTGCTATTCGCGGCTGCCGCCCCTTTCAGGTAATCCTCAACATCTGAAATGTCATTCTTGACGTAGATAATCGGATTTCCGCTGACCGCGGCTCCCACCGCGTCGGCCAGTTTCAGGTAGCCGACGAAGGAGAAGTCTTTGGCTTCGGCAAAGGCTTTTTCCGCCACGTC
>DHAA01000085.1 GCA_002397275.1 Thermacetogenium sp. UBA4966
AGCGGAACCGTTGTCACTGAATCAGCGGTTATGAACAAAGACCTGGGCATCGAGGGCGGGAAAATAGCAGCTGTGGAAGATAAATTGGATGGACCCGCAAAAAAAGTGATCGATGCGCGGGGTAAATATGTTTTCCCAGGCGCTATTGACGTTCACGTTCACCTGAATGCCGCCGTTCCCCGAACTGTTTCCAGCGATAACTTCAGGACAGGCGCCATCGCTGCTGCTTGCGGCGGTACTACGACAATAATCGATTTCGCGACGCAAGAGGATGGGCAAGCCGTAGAAGAGGCGGTTGCGGCAAGACTGCGTGAGGCCGCAGGCGAAGCCGTTATCGATTACGGCTTTCATATTGCTTTGACAGATATCAATGAGCAGACTCTTGCCGCCATACCATCCCTAGTTGAAGAGGGATTCCCCAGCTTCAAGCTCTATATGACCTATCGGCTCAGGGTCGATGATGGGGAGATGCTGAGAGTTTTAGCTAAGGTTAAAGATAACGGCGGTTTAGTATGTGTTCATGCGGAAAATCACCATATGATTGATTACCTGCTTGAAGAGTACAGGAGAACGGGTAAAACATCTCCAAAATTTCATCCTTTGAGCAGGCCGCTTTTAGCAGAGTGGGAGGCTACGAGCAGAGCGATTAAGCTGTCCGGGTTGGTGAAAGCCCCTATTTATATTGTTCATGTCACCTGTGGTAAATCTCTGGCCGAAATCGCGCAGGCCCGCGAGCAGGGCTACCCGGTGATGGGGGAAACATGCCCGCAGTATCTTTTACTGGATGAAGATAGGTACAAAGCCCCCGGCTTTGAAGGGGCAAAATATGTAATGTCTCCCCCTTTACGTCCCTTAGGCAACCAGGCCGTGCTCTGGAATGGATTGGCGGACGGGGACCTGCAGGTGGTATCTACCGACCACTGCCCCTTTTACTACAAAGGGCAAAAAGAGATGGGCAGGTCATTTTTTGGCGATATTCCCAACGGGGCGCCTGGAATAGAAGCCAGACCGACCCTTTTATATACTTATGGTGTCAGGCAGGGAAGGTTAAGCTTGCAGCAATATGTCAATGTTATTGCCGCCAACCCTGCCAAAATATTCGGTTTATATCCCGAGAAGGGAACCATTGCAGCGGGCAGTGACGCAGATTTGGTTATCTTTGACCCGCATGCTGAAAAAATTCTGACGAAAGAAATCCTGCATGAACATACAGATTATACCCCTTACGAAGGCGCGGAGCTTAAAGGATTCCCCGTAGTTACCATAGCCCGGGGGGAGGTGATTGTTGAAAAAGGAGTTTTCACAGGAAAAGATGGAAGGGGCAAATTGCTAAGGAGGAGAAGGCCGAATCTGATTTAGCTGATATTTATATTGATTAACTTTCGTCGTTTAGTTGCATAATAATACCAGCATAGTCAAGTATAGTCTAGAAGTCTTGTGGAGAATAATCTTTTGGCATTTCTGAAATAAGGTCCGTATTCTTATCCAAAATATATACAATCCCAGCTATGATCATGAAACTATTATCAGAAAATGTTCAAAGCATGCAGCAACCTAATTGCAGTGTCAAAACGTGTAAAGGCAATGCGATATTAAGTTAATAGGGAGTTGGTAATGTGCTTCTTATTTATAATGGCCGTTTGCTGACTATGATACCTGAGAAGCCCTATTTTGAGGAAGGGGCTGTACTTGTAAAAGATGATTTAATCAGGGAAATAGGTCCAACTGCTGAATTGAAGAGGCGTTATCCTGGTGCTGAATGTCTTGATGCCAAAGGGATGGTGATCATGCCTGGTTTGATTAATACCCATATGCATCTTTACAGCACTTTTGCCCGGGGAATGGCTCTTAAGGAGGCGGCGCCCGCTAATTTTATTGAAATATTGGAACGCCTCTGGTGGCGCCTGGATAAGGCATTGACACTTGAAGATGTTTATTACAGCGCTTTGGTTCCTATGATCGATTGTATTAAAAGCGGTACAACAACGATCGTTGACCACCACGCGGGCGCTAATTCCGTCAAAGGGAGCTTAGATACCATCGCCCGCGCGGCGCAGGAAGCAGGTCTGCGTACTTGTCTTGCCTATGAAGTATCAGATCGTGACGGGATGCCGATTATGCGTGAAGGTATTAATGAAAACGTCGCAGCCATCAAAAAGTACCGGGGGAAAGAGGGGTTGCTGTCTGCAACATTTGGACTTCATGCCTCTTTAACACTGTCAGATGCTACTTTGGATGCCTGTAGGGATGCCGAGGCTGATGTGGGCAGCGGGTTCCATATTCATGCTGCCGAAGGGGTGCAGGATGTTGAAGATTCCCTGGCTCGTTCAGGCAAGCGTGTGGTGGAGCGGTTGGCGGAAAAGGGTATCCTCGGGCCTAAAACCATCGCCGCTCATTGCGTTCATGTGACAGATAAGGAGATCTCTGTTCTGAAAGAAACGGGGACTATGGTTGTCCATAATCCTGAATCGAATATGGGCAATGCAGTTGGATGCTCACCGGTAAGGGACCTGCTGGCAGCTGGAGTAACGGTAGGTCTGGGGACCGACGGGTATACCTGCGATATGTTTGAGTCGCTGAAGGCTGCCAACCTGCTGCTCAGGCATGTTTCAGGCGATCCCGGCGCCGGGTGGGCGGAGGTTCCGGCAATGGTTTTTGAAAATAACCGCCGGATTCTGGATAAGTTTTACCCACATCCGCTTGGACGGTTGGAGCCGGGATCCTATGCAGATATCATCTTGGTGGACTACCATGCGCCTACGCCCCTGACCTGTGACAATTGGTTCGGTCATTTGCTGTTCGGTTTTAATGGAGGCTTGGTGAATACCACAATTGTCGGAGGCAAAGTGGTCATGCAGGGAAGACAAATGGTTAATATAGACG
>DHAA01000047.1 GCA_002397275.1 Thermacetogenium sp. UBA4966
CCCATTTTGATATAATTTTCAGCCAACCCGCCGATAGTTTCATCCTCCATATTGGCCACCGCGTCATATAACGCCTGAAGCATCTCCTGCTGTGTTTTGATCATCATGACCTCCCAATTAATATAGATCAACATCTTCTCTGCATAGCCGAAGGCATACGACAGATCTTCTATACACTGCATGCCGGAAACAATAAGAGATGGGTTACTTCCAGTCGTCATAATCATTGACATTTTCTTGGGTGATCAGAGCAATCGGGCTGTAATAGCTCTGCTTGGAAATATCATGCTTTTGAAGAACCTTTAAGGCCAGGGTGAGATTTCCCTTCCCCGTGATATAAGGCGCCATGGCAACCGAGCCGTCTAATTCCTTGGCTTTCAAGGATTGACGGGCTTCATCCAGAAAGTCGACGCCGGTGACATACACTTGGTCTTTTTTCCCCGCTACTTTCAACGCTTCTACAACACCCAAGGCCATGGTATCGTTTGCACAGCAAATCCCTTTCAGATCAGGATTGGCCTGGATTAAATTAGTAGCAATATTATAGGCTTTTTGACGGTCCCAATCCCCGGCTTGAACAGAGACAATGTTCATGCCCTCTTCTTTAAAAGCTTTGATGGCGCCGTCCCGACGGCCTTCCCCTTGAAAAGCTCCCGCTAAACCTTCAATAACCGCCACTTTGGCTTTTTCCCCGCCCGCGGCCTTGATTTTCTTGGAAATATATTTCGCTCCGACATACCCTTGTTCCTCAAAGTTGTAGGTCATGTGGGCGGCGATTTTGGCGCCGGCCTCAGCGGCGGCATCCTTATCCAACGTTGTGCCGCTGCAAATGATGGGAATCCCTTTTTGATTAGCTTCCACAACGCCGCTGATCAGGTTCATGCCGGTGATGGGAACAATGATAATAGCATCATAGTCTTTGCCCAGCATGGTCTTGAATACATTCAACTGCCCCTCGACATCATCTTCTGTGGCGCCGGCAACGACATCAACCTTGATGCCCATGCTGGCGGCGGCGTCCTCATATCCCTGCTTAGCGGCCACATAAAAAGGATTGGAGAATGTGGGAAACACAACGCCGATTTTAACGCCCTCCATCTTATCAGGCAGCGGTTCCAGCGCAGAGAGGATCTTTCGATCCAGATCAGTATAAGCGTCGTTTTTAACCACATCTTCAGCCTCGACATCTCCGGACTTGTTATCCGCGGCATCTTTCTTTTCTCCGCAACCCATCAGCACAAACAGAGAGAGCGCTACCAACAAACCGACCAACAAGCTTTTTTTCTTCATTTCCTTTTTACCCCTTTCGTTAAAAGTTATTTAATCACTTACTGAAACCCTGGATAAAGCGCAGCACATCCTCAGCACTTCCATGGAAGCGGGGTCCCGCCTGCAAGCATTTCAAGGCGGCGCAAGCCCCGGCGAAACGCATGGCTGGCAGCCTGTCCAAGCCCTGCAGCAGGTAGCTGAAGATCAGGGCACCCACAAAACTGTCCCCGGCGCCGGTGGTATCTACCGCATCTATTGGATAGGCCGGGCAAGATATCATTTCCTCGCCGTTAAACCAGACCGCCCCCTTTCCCCCCATGGTACAAATAACCCCTTGAGATGGCCGGTAAAGCCGGTAAACGCTCTTTAGGGCAGAAGTTTCATCCTTTTCTCCCGACAACTCTTCATAGGCGTCGCCACCAGAACAGATCAGATCCGCCAAACCCAAAAGCTCCTGCAAATCCTGGGGATTGGTGAACTCACCCTCCATAAAGGATGGCACGCATTCCAGCTGAAAAAAAACGGGGATCTTGCGGCTTTGAGCTGCCCTCGCCAGTTTCAGAGAAGAACCGCTGGGATAACCATCGGTGAAAAAAACATCAACCCCGTTTAACATGCTTTCTTCCAGATTTTCTGCCTTTAAACCGGCAAAGCTGTCGCCGCTGTTGACAAAAATACAACGCTTACCCTTATCTGCTACAAAAACATAGGTATACATCGTTACCCCGCCGGGATTGACCTGCAAATAGCGGTCAGAAACACCATCCTGCAAAAGCTCCCGGCGAAACTGCTCTCCCAGGCTGTCATCACCGATCCTGGCCACCAGAGACGCATCCACCCCTAACTGAGCAAGGGTTACCAAAACATTGGCTCCACTCCCCCCGGAGGTGCGGCGCTCATCATATACCCGGGCAAAACCGTCATCTTTAGGCAGTTCGCTGCAGCGAATAACCACATCCACAGCTGTAGCGCCCAGCCCTAAGACCACTCCTCTTTTATCCATCTGCATCAGACCCCCTTTTTCTCATACCAGATTCTTGCGGCATCCAGCATTGCTTGAACGTTTTCAGGCGGTGTGCCCCAGGCAATATTGCAGCCGGTGGAAAGCGTAAACCCCTTGGGATTATCCGCAGCCTCATCCAAACAGCGGAAGGAAGCCTCACGCACATCCTCCGGCGTGCCTAAAAGAAGCACCCGCGTGGGGGAAACATTGCCCTTCAAAGAACTGACCTGCCCTATCACCTCTTTCGCCTCA
Source organism: Thermacetogenium sp. UBA4966 (assembly GCA_002397275.1). Taxonomy (GTDB): domain Bacteria; phylum Bacillota; class DSM-12270; order Thermacetogeniales; family Thermacetogeniaceae; genus Syntrophaceticus. The sequence goes on from DHAA01000047.1 coordinate 2,525, forward strand.
GTCAAGCTCATCATGTCATCAATACTGATCCGGCTAAAGCCGATTTCCACCATATCAGACCATATGCCCTTGGTGTCGCCGCAGATATGCATAGAAGGATCTCTCCCCCACCTAGCCCGGTACCAATCGGCAATTTGCTGCAGATAGGGCCGCACAAACTGCCGAAACAGCCGGGTGCTGATCAGAGAGTTGGAAAGGAGCCCATCCCCCATACTGCACCCGAAACCGCGCTCTGCACAAGCTTCCATATATGCGATGATCAGATCTGCAGAAAACTGCAATAGCTGATGTACCTGATCAGGTTTTTTAATCATCCCTGTCAGCAGGTTTTCTGTGCCGATGACGAGGGAAGCAACCGACATGGGACCGCCCATACCGCTGCCCACCTTCACCTCATCCCCCACCGCATCACGCATACGCTCCATCGCTTCCAAATAAAGGGGGAAACGCCCATCCCGCGAGGGATCCGGCAACTTCAAAGTGCCCAAATCATCCCAGCCGGACAAAGGAGGATTTAATACTGAAGGCGGACAGTCCGGAGCATAGGCAAGCGTACCCCCCATCGCTTCCGCCACCCCTGCCATAGGGCTGATCCCTATGGAGTCATAACTAAAATGACGGTAGCATTTGAGATGACAGTCAGCCATCAATTCAGCGGAATGCAAATAATCCCGTAAATCCACCCCGGCAAAACAAGCGGCATATTCGGCAATCATCGGAGCGCAGGGTATACGATCAACCCGGCGTCCTTTTTTCAATGCTTCGGCACGTTGAAGAGGCGTCATCGTCATAGCCGCCTCGCCTCCTCTATGCGCAGAGCAACGGTGATATTATGCAGCAAAGCATCTAGCTGCAAACGGGAGGCCAAACCGCCGGTAACCTCAGCTAAATACGCGTTCACCGCAGGATGGGGACTATGTTCAGGCGGCGTCTGCAAGCCTATTTTTCGACAGGCTTGCAGAATACTTTGATCCTTTAAGCGCAGTTCATGTTGGATGGGGCAGAGTAAAAGGCCGCTTTTTTCCTTGTTATAAAGGCCATCCAAGTTCTCCGGCTGCTGGGAAAAGAGGAAACCGTCGGCGCGTTCGCTCTCCCAGCCGTACACATGTACCTTAAAGCTGCGCAAGGAGGCGATAGTTGCTTTCAGGTCCAAAATATCTTTAGGCGCAGTTGCCACCAACAATCCGGAGTAAGCCGCCAATGCCGGAATATCAGAGCAGACATTTCCCCGCGCATCCACACCGCCGATCCCCGCAGTGGCGACAAAATCCACACCGATCTCCCCGGCGACATCCATGGTAACAGAGCCGGTGCAGTAACCGTTATAACCGCCGGCAACTTTGCAGCTGTCTAAACGACGCCAGCTCTTATCCTGGGTATGACCAAGGAAATCAACAATGGTTCCTACCTGGATTTCCCCGGCAGCAAGCCAAACAACCCCTACGTGAGAGAAACGGCCGACACTGTCCATCAGTTCCTCTCTGTTGATCCCGGGCAAGCCCTGCCCCAGAAAGGCAGAATCTAAAAGAATTTTGGGCTGTAAATTTTGTCTCACATTAACTTTCATCGTCAGTCCCCCTCTCAAACGAAGTTTCTATGCTCTTTCCGATTGCGCAATTCTGTTGCCACCAGCGCAATAATGATAATTAAGCCGCAAAACAGCTTTTGATAGTAAGCGGGGATGGCCATCAAAATCAAGCCGTTATCCAGCATGCCCAACACCAGGCAGGCCAAAACCGCGCCCAGGATGCTCCCCCTGCCGCCGCTCAAACTGGTCCCGCCTAAAACCACCGCCGCGATGGCATCTGTTTCCACCATCCAGCCTGCTAAGGGATCAGCGGAATTCAGCCGCGCTACGGTGATCATGCCGGCAATCGCGGCCATCAGGGCGCAAAAGACATAAAGTGAAGCGCGGTACCTATGAGTGGCGACCCCGGCACGGCGCAGAGCTTCTTCATTCCCCCCCAGAGCCAGAGTATAATACCCCCATTTGGTTTTATTGAGAAGAATAAAGGAAATGACGGCGATAGCCAGAGCGACCAAAATAGGAACATTTACCGGCCCTACACGCCCAGAGCCAAGAAATTTAAAAGCATTGGGGAAACCAAAAATCGGCGATGATTTTGTGAGAATCAACGCCAAACCTCGGGCAACGGACATAAAGCCCAGTGTGGTGACTAAAGGGTTCAAACGCAAGCAGGAAATTAAAAAACCGCTGCACAAACCGATGACTGTTCCGGCAGATATTCCCAGAGCAACGGCCACCGGGATCGCCATCCCTGCCTTCATGGCAAAAGCCATCATAATACCGCTATAAGCCAGAACCGAGCCGATGGATAAATCAATGCCACCGGAAGCGATAACAAAAACCATACCCATGGCAAGAATAATATCAACGCTAGTCTGATCCAGGATGTTATAAAAGTTATTCCAGGAAAGAAAATATGGGGACAGAAAAGACAGAACCACACCCATAATCAATAGAATCAGCAGCAGCAGTATCTGAGAAAAATGCTTGCTCCGCGCTATTTTCAACAGATTAACGCTCATTTTCGTAACCGTTTCCCCTCTCTCTATCGCTCTTGATCGAAATGGTAATAGTAACAGCCTACGGATATTAAGAAAAAATGTCAGCGGCAATTTCGCCGGCGCCTGTAATCAGAGCAACCACATCATGAGGAGTGACATCCCCGGTGGAAACCGTAGCCACAACCTTCCCCTGACGCATGACACTGACGCGCTTTGCCAGTTGGAAGACCTCGTACATGTTATGGCTGATCAGAATTACCGCATAACCCTTTTGACCTAGCTTGCGAATAAGATTCAGCACAGCAGCGCTTTCCTGCACTCCCATAGCGGCGGTGGGCTCATCAAAGATGAGCAGTTTGCCGCCGAATTTGATCGCCCGGGCGATAGCCACCCCCTGGCGCTGCCCGCCGGATAGCTGCCCGGCCTCGACGCCAATTTCAGGGATTTTAATATCCAGCTGTCGCAAAAACTCCTCTGCTTCTGCTGCCATCTTCCTTTTATCCACGAAAATTTTATGCCGCACAGGCTCTCTGCCTAAAAAGATATTGGTAGCGATATCCCGGCAATTCACCAATGACAAGTCTTGATAGACGGTGGATATTCCCAAATCCAGCGCCTGTCTGGGATTCAGTTCCTGATAAGCCCTGCCTTCGATCATAATCTCGCCGCTGTCCGGGCTGATCACACCGGAGAGCGTTTTGATCAGGGTTGTTTTTCCGGCTCCGTTATCACCGACGATAGCTAATGTTTCACCGGGATAAACCTCTAAATCAGCGCCGCGCAGCGCCTCAACCCTGCCGAAACTTTTTTTTAAATCCTTAACACTCAAAAAAGGCTGCTTCTTCTTCTCTCCCATGCTCAGCCGCCCCTCTCGACAAATCAAACTATGGATGCCAATTCATCCGCCAACGCCGCCAGTTTCATCTTGTTCCGGCGGTCGATGATTGACAAATACCCCCGCGTGATAGACTGCGCCCCGTTTAAAGCGCCGGCTATGGCCCCGGCAATAGAGGCGATAGCGCAGGTTTCATTGCCGATATTTACGCCGCCATAAAGAACAGGCATTGTCTGCCCCTCATGAATCACAACAAGCCCAAAGGCGGCAGGCACGGTTTCCGCTGCCGACGCGCCGTTGCCGATACCGGCAGCCAGTTCCTTCACACGGTTGTCGACGCTCCCTGACTTTAACGAAAAACCTAGAGCCATCTTTATCCTCTTGAAGACCGATGGCCCTGGGTAATCCCTGGCCACCTCTCTTCCCTTTGCCTCTCCCGTTTCAGCGCCATACAGCCCTGCCTGCGCCACCTCATACACCGACCCTGACCCAAGAGCACAGCTTACCGCCGCAGCCACCGCACAGGCGCCGGAGATAGAATAAGCATCATTATGCACCGCTTGGCTGACGGCTAAGGCATCTTCAATCGCCCGCTCAACTTTTCCGGGATGCAGCAGTCCCAGCGGAAACGCCATTGTCGCCGCTCTATTGGAGGATAAAGCAAAATAATCGCCGGCAAAAAGCTTACACTGAGAGGAATCCTCGCCCCCCCGGAGCCTGCATACCGCTTTTCGTGTGGTGATTTCCGCAAAGGCTTCAAACCATTCCTCATGAGCCGCCCAATCCAAAACGGCTTGCTCCGCCAGCTCTGTGCTCGCCTTTCCCTTCGCCATGAGCAAATGCTTGACTAAAATGTAAGGAATACTGAATACATCGGTCACCTGGCCGGCTTCCCGCCCCCGAGCAGGCGTATCCTGAGGGGGAGAGGCAAAATCCAGTACTCTACCGCGGAAATACTCCTCGATCTGATCGGAAGAACGCATTGCGGTTGCAGCTCCCATGGCATCTCCCACGGCCGCGCCTAGCAAGCAGCCCAGTATCTTATCTTGCATCAACATCCACCCACTTTTGACGACGCAGAGCGATTTTTTCAATGCCCCTGGCCAATCCGGAAATATCGATTTGATTCCTTTCCTCTAACAGCGGCAGGAAGTGGCTGGGGAAAACCCCCGCTCCCTGCAGCGTTCCAGCGATTGCTCCCGCCATGGTCGCCACAGTATCCGTATCATAGCCAATATTGACGCCACTTTTAATAGAAGCCATGGCGTTACCGTTATTAGCGACAAAAAGACCGAAAGCAGCCGGCACCGCCTCTGCTACATGCAAACCGCTGCCGATTCTATCTCCGATCTCTATCATTTTTTCCCAGGGCGTTCCGGTGCCCAGGGCAATATCTACAGCCATTTCCATCCGGTATACAACAGAAGCCCCGGCAACATCCCTGCCCGCCTTCAGCCCCATAGACTCCCCTTTAGAAGCGCCATATAAGCCGGCCTGTACCACATTAAACAGATCCGCATCAGGCATCATCGCCCGGCTCACCGCTGCGGCAACAGCACAAGCGCCGGAAACAGCCAGCTGATTATCATGAGTAGGAAGCGTCACCGTAACCGCGTCGGCAATGGCCTGGTCAACATTGCCGGGGTTCAGCAACCCAATAGGTGAGATCTTCATACCGGACCCATTGGTGGCCTGACGGACAGCTGCATTCAATCCGCCAAAATTCCCATTTTTTTCACCTTTGAACCTGCAGATCGCTCGCCGGGTGGTGGGGCCCACAAAGCGGTCAAAAAATTGCGCATGCTCCGACCAATCGATAAGCGCTTCCCTCACGATATCCCCATTAATGTCGCCGTCATGGTCAACGATATGCCGGGCAATAAAATAGGCGCAGCTGAAATCATCCGTCAGCTGCCCTGCCTCGTTGCCGTCGCCGAATGAATCCCCCGGCGGCTTTTCAAAATCACACACCTCATGGCCAAAATACTGCAAAATCTGCTCTGTGGAACGCCCCTCGGTAGGAGCGCCCATGGCATCTCCCACAGCTGCGCCCAGCAAACCGCCTAATATCTTTTGATACATCCTGCTGTGCCCCTCCAATATCAATGCAAATAGTGTTGCGTCCAGCGCGGGCAGCTAATCGACAATCCCGGAACCAATACAGAAACGCCGGGCGCAACAAAGCCCGGCTCCAGCGGTGAAATTGTTACTATCTGTACTCCAATAGCAATAATGAGATTAGCGAGGAAGCAAACATGGCTGCCGATTTCATTAACCACAGCATACGAAAAGTCAATCAATATTTGACCATAACCAACGGCTGCCCTGAACACAGATGTCTGACAGCGTTTCCGTAAAGCGGCATGTATGTCTGTTAAAGGAGCGATTTGCCTTGGTATTATAGAGTAGCTCCGTAATATGGTATAGAAGCCTTTAACCGCTTGGCAAGAGCTCCATGCGGTGAAGAGGATAGCCTTAACAGAACGTTTGCTAATTAAAATAAAGAGTCTTGCTAATACAGAATTGATGCCGATTCTTACTGCCAACATCTGCAACCTCTCTATTAATAACAAATAATTATATATAACAGATTTAAATGTTATATCAAACCTATTTTAGGTTATGTAAATATATAAGTCAACACAGGTTAAAAATTGCCAGACATGCTTACAGAATCGCGGTCTCGCCGCTTTGTTTCATAAAATCGCCCCTTACCGTCAAAAAACCTGCCCCCATACAATTTCGGAAGCAGGTCTGTGGCAAAGCAAAGGCGTCTCAGCGTTATGTTTTAATACCGGAAACAATATACATCTTCTCATTCGATATGGCGACATCAACCGCAAAAAACCGCGCAAACAGGCCGGAAAGCACATCCGCCGGTAAAAGAGCGACCGAAACCTTATTTGCCTGTTCTCTATGGCGGCGGTTGATCTCCTCCAGCGACTCGCTGTGCGCCACGGTTAACCTGCCGCCGGGGCTCAAGGTTTTCGACAGCTTCTCGATCAAGCGAGCGGGGTCGCCGAAGTGGGGAAAAGAACTGTAAACCATACAGCGGTCAAAGGGTTCGGCAAAATCAAGCGCATCGATATCGGAGCAAAGCAAGCTGAGGCGAGCGTCGGTAAATTTTGCCGCGGCCCGCTCAATCATCCCCCGGGAGATGTCCACGCCGGTGATATGCTTTACCCCGCGTTCAAGATAATAAGGGAAGAGAACTCCGGTACCGCAGGCGACATCCAGTACGGAAACTCCCGCTTTGATTCCGGCATAATCGAGAATAACGGCGATTTTTTCAGGATCATGACGGCAACCCTCGTCCCACGATGGCGCCAGCCGATCGAAAAAAGCGGCCACTTCAACTTTATCTAACACAACCCCCTCCTCGTTTAAATAACCAGGCAAAGGGAGCGGCGGCCTGCTTCGCGCGCTGCCGCCCAATCGCCTAATTCCCTTAAAACACAAATATCTGCGCCATAAGCACGCCCGCAGTGACGAGCAGCGCCCCGATATCCCCCCAACGAATGAGGGCTTTTGTACCCCGGCTGTACCTCTTGCCGCAGCGATAGCCGCGCGCCTCCATAGCCAGGGCCAGCTCGTCGGCGCGCCTGAAGGCGCTGAGAAAGATCGGAATAACCAGAGGAAAGACGCTTTCCGCCCTTTCCCGCAGACGGCCGCTGTCAAACCTGGCCCCCCTCGCGGTCTGCGCCTTGCGAATCGTTTCCACCTCCTCAGACAAGACAGGGATAAACTGGATAGCCACGCTGATAATCAGCGAGAGAATGTCAACAGGAAGCCCGAGATGCCATAAGGGTTTAAACAGACGCCTCAACGCCGAAGTTATTTCCATTGGAGAGGTAACCGCGGTCAGAATGCCGGCGGCGATAATCAGGGTCATCAAGCGCAGCACTACATTGGCGCCCTGAATTAACCCGGCCGCGGACAAGCGGAAAATCCACCATGACCAAAAGGGGTCGGCCGCGTCGAAAAAGAATGCATTCATAAAAAATATGATCAGGAAAAAAAGATAAGTTCTCCGCAGAGAATCGAAAACCGTGTTTAAAGGCATACCGGAAAGCACAATCATTCCGCAGATAAAAGCCGCCCACAGCAGATAGCCCTCAACAGAATCGGTGACAATGACCGCAGCGATAAAAATCAAAAACCCAAGCAGCTTGATCAGCAGATCCAGCCTGTGCAAGCAGGATTCGCCGGGAAGATAGGTTCCCGTCGGCATACGGCTCATCGAATACCTCCGTTTTCTCCATTCCGGCTCTTAATTATAGCTTCCAGCAAATCCTTGTAGCCTACGATACTCTGAGGGAACTGAACGCCGCGCTCTTTGAGCAGGTAAGCGATCCTGCGCGGCCGGCAGACGCCGAGCCCCAGAGTTCCCAACTTTTCCACATCGGAAAAAACAGCGCCGGTCGGCCCGTCCATCAGCAGCCTCCCCTGCTCCAGCACGACGACCCTTTCCGCATAATCGCCCAAAATGTCGGCATCGTGGGAACTATAATGATCGTGACCCCCTTACCATTCAGCCCTGAGATAAGCCTCAGGAAGTCTTCCCTCCCCATTGGATCAAGCCCAGCCGCGGGCTGCCCGGGCAATATAGGAGTGGCTGATCCCCTCACCCATAATTGCTTTCATAAATATATCACCGGCCTGATTAATTTTCGCGTGACCAATACTCTGACCAATATAATAAATAAAAAAACCGCCATGCTCATCGTTCTGATGAGAACGGCAGTCTTCGTGAATGCCAACAAATTAAAAAAACTCGTTATTCAGATGAAGATTTTTCTACTTCTCTATCTGAGTTTTGAAATACACTTAACCGGCCTGATGCTACACAATAGAATATGAGCCAGCCCCGTTTCAGCGAGGCATTTGTCGCTTCTTGCAACTATTTTATTATACTGTTGCATATTGTCTTATGTCAATACAGATCGCCGCAACGACCTATTAACGATTCCCCCCGGCTGATACACCCTGCCTATATCTCTCCATAGCGTTAATGGAGAGCGGTTTTCTTGCTAACAGAAATGTCGATCACTTTTGCTCGGCATTATGAGTCCGATTTTGCAAAACCTTAAGCACCCTCCGGACTAAAAAGAGTTCGTTTTTCACCTTCAGCTCGCATTCCCAGATGCGCAAAACCGTCCACCCGCGCCTTTCAAATAGCGCGGTTACTTCTTGGTCATGCCGGATATTACGCTCACGTTTCTTATCCCAATACTCTCTATTGTCATCAGGCCGCGTATTTCGGCAGTCGTGTCCGTGCCAAAAACAACCGTCTACAAAAATGGCCACCCTTTTATCAATAAAAACAAAATCAGGATGTCCTTTAACGGGATAGTGCCGGCGCCATCCGGTAATCCCGCTCTTTTTGAACAGTTTAATCAATCTGATCTCCGTCGATTTATTGCCGCTCGCTTTAACTTTACGCATGATTTGCGAGCGTTCTTCTTTGACAAACATGTCGCTCAAATCTGTCACCTTACTTCAAATTCAATGCGAAGACTAGGATCGGTCTGTTCATCCTGCGGATTAAAGTCGCCGTACGCCGCCTCCGCTATCTTAACTAAAAACTTCTCCCCTATAAAACGGACGACGGGAAGCGCCACCGCGTCCCCCATAGCCCTGTATCCGTCGTTGTACGTCCCGGGCAGAATGAAGCTGTCGGGCGCCCCCATTAAGCGAGCCGCCTCACGCACGGCCAACAGTCTGGCATGTACCTCGCCTTTTTTCTTAACGATTAAAAATTGTCTGCTGCTGCCGCCATCCGGCGTTCTCAAGCAGCCGGCGATGCCGTCGAAGCGAAGCTCAAGCTGCTGCCGTCCCTGGCGGGTTCTTCGATATCCCGTGGCGTATACCGTGTCCTGCTGATTAAGGATCTTTTTATGTCGTTCAGATATTAACCGAAGCACATCATCTTTATCAAATCGCACATCCTGTTCGATAATATCTTTTAGCATAGTATGGCGTTTCGGAGGTTTTTCCGCCCGCCACCATATCCATCCCGGTATTGATTTTCCTAACTCCGCAGCCGTTTTATTGTGCAGCCAGCATGGCCCGGAACCGATTAACTCTTCGGGAAGATGACATCCATGTTGAACCGCTATGACAAAAATCCTCGGTCTTGATTGAGGCACAAAGTAAGAAGCGTCCAGCATAATTGCGCCGCAATCGTAACCCCTTCCGTTGAGCGCCATATGAAGCTTTCTGTAATTATCTCCGCCGTCGGCCGAAATGAGTCCGGATACGTTTTCCACAAGCAAAACCCGCGGTCTTGCCGGCATTTCATCAAGCACGCGCAGCCATTCCCACACCAAGCCGCTCCGGCAAGCGTCAATGCCGCCGATAGACCCGGCGAGGGACAGGTCCTGGCATGGAAAACTTGCCCATGATAAGTGAGCAAACGGCAGCTCAACTCCTTTTACATTCTTGATATCGTCCAATAAAAAATGATCGGAATAGAAATTATTCCTATATACGATTGCTTTTTGGGGGCTGATGTCGTTTGCCCACACCGGAGCGAACATACCTTTCAAACCGTAGGCGACCAAACCGCTTCCGGCGAAGAATTCGTGCATGGTCCACGGCGCCGGCGACAGATCTATTCTCTCGTTCTGAAAGAACGGCAACGTGCATTGAATCACTTTCCAGTAACATCCCTTCTCTTTACAGAAGTACCTCCATATATCCATTCTACGCACTTCATAATGGTCGCCTCCCTGGAATCCAGCCGGCCACTACCCTGAAAAAAGCACTGTTCTGCTACTTTCATCCATTGGTGAAGCAAAGCTCACCGAGCGCCTATTAATTTAGTTTAGGCTTTAGATCACGGGAAGCGTCCCCCTGATCTGCTAATCCCGGCGCTTGTCGCCGAAAAAGAAGAGAGCGACAGTCCCGGGTCCGGTATGCGCTCCAATTACGGCGCCCACGCTGTTGATCATGACCGGGCCGTCGAGGATGGGAAATTTTTCCTCAATAAGATCTGCCAACTTGCGTGCATCGTCATAGCATGCCGAATTGGAGATAAAGCACTTGCCGGAGTAGTCGGCGCCGTTTTGCGCGTGCTCTTCCATCATACGCAGCATTTCGATGATAACACGTTTTTTGCCGCGGATCTTCGTGCGGGGAACAAGCTTTCCCTCATAGCTTACGTTTAACAGCGGGCATATGTTGAGCAGAGTTCCCATCACCGCGGAGGCGGCGGATATGCGGCCGCCGCGCTTATAATGCCTCAGGTCGGTGCTGAAAAACCAATGGTGCACGTTGAGCTTATTCTCCTCTAGCCAGGCGTACACATCTTCAATGGCTGCTCCCCTGTCACGCATGTCGGCAGCGGCGTCGGTGAGCAGGCCATAGCCCGATGATGCGGCTAAAGAATCCACAATCAGGATTTTGCGCCCCGGATATTTTGACAAAAGCTCATCCCCGGCGATACAGGCTGAATTATAGGACCCCGATAAGCCGGTGGAAAGGGAAATGTGCAGGATGTCCTTGCCGTCCTTTAAGAACGGTTCAAAAAAATCAATAAACTCACCGGCGTTCACCTGCGAGGTAGTAGGCATCGCTCCCGCCGCGATTCTCGCATAAAATTCTTCAAAAGGGACTGTTTGTCCCAAATCATCCGCATACTCTTTCCCATCCATATGGTAATGAAAACAGATAAATGGGATTTTTCTTTTTTCAAAGTATTGATATGGCATATCTGCCGTAGAACAACAAGCTAGAACATAATCAGGCATATTTAACCCCCCTTAATGAATCTGTACTTATATTCTATATTATGCCAATATTCGCTGCAATCTACCGGCCGTCGTCCCGCTCCAAAAGGTTCAGCGGCACATAGTATTTAGAATATGTTTTCCCCTGCTTGTCGACAAAAGAACCGCCTTGATCAGGGACAAACACCGTCGCTCGCTTCTGTATATTATAAATGATGCCCTTCAGCCTTTTTCCTTTACATGTAAAGGAAACGACGTCTCCTAAATTCAGCACAAACTTCTGGCGCGCTATTTGCCTGTATGTCGGCAAATTGTGGTGGCTATCGGTATGCCCAAACAAATTATTGGCTAACGACTTAAACCTGTCGCCGCTGCAGTTTGACTCATGGAAAGAGATGTACTCGATTACATGACAGAGTTCATGCTCGAACACAAGCTGCAATGCCTGCAGGCTATCGCTCGTTTGCATGCCGCAAACCGCTTTTTCCCCCTCGAGCACACCGTAATTGAATAAAAAATCCACTCCGATCTTGATCTCCAGCACTAAATTCTCCGGTTTTAATTCCGCTATATTTTTTGGGCAAACGGTGAAACCTGCGCTCTTCGTCATACGCCGCGAAAGAGAGAGTTTGATCTTCCCCGGATAGCCGTTCTTAAACTGAGAGCCGAAAAACGAATCATCGTAGAGATCAAACATCACTTTTAAGTCACGCGGTGAAATGGATGTAATCGCTTCGCTCCGAATATTCGGCGATTCCTCCAGCAAACACCTTCTTATACTATTTCTCTTTTGTATGCTCTCTTCAAGGCCGAACTTTCTGTTGAACAAATCGATCATGATTACCTCCGGCGCCTCCCCGGTAGAGTAACAAGGCGCTGCATGCAGCGACGGAATAATAAAAACGGCGCTACCTATTTTAATAATTATACCACTGATTACATGAATCAAGCCGCTATTCAGGTTTTCTATGCCTATCACTCAACACTAGACTTTACTTGCTGTATGCCGACAGCATATCAGAAAAAAGGCCGTCCAAAAATTTTTCGCTGTATATCAATATCAGATAACCGAGGCGCCCGGCGACAATTTATATGTATAACTGAAAAATTTATCTGCAAAGTAGGTAAATCTCAACATATATCGAATAATGTTAGAGTAACCATAAACCGCTCACTTAAGATAATCTTTATGGAACGGCAGCTAATAGCGCTGAAGCAGATTCTCGCCTGTAAGTTTAACGTTTGAGGCTGTGAAATCCCTGCCCTCCATCCACTTGTATGAGAACTAAAATGCTGCTAATAATAGCATAAAGCAGCGGTGTGATATCAAGTGAACAACTGGTAATTCAAGCCCAGATCGGCTGCTGCTCATAGTATACAAGGAGGCGTGGATATATTAATGAAGAAAAAAGAACTGGCGACCTTTGCCGGAGGCTGTTTTTGGTGCATGGTTACTCCCTTTAGCGAATTGCCGGGAGTTGAAAAAATTGTATCCGGCTATACGGGAGGGCACAAGGAAAATCCAACGTATGAGCAAGTATGTTCAAAAACGACAGGGCACCGTGAGGCTGTACAGATAACCTTTGCTCCCGAAAAAACATCCTATGAGGAACTGCTTGATCTATTCTGGCGCCAAATTGATCCCACCGACCCCGGCGGCCAGTTTGTCGACCGGGGAGAGCCGTACCATACCGCCATTTTTTATCACGGCGAGGAGCAAAAACAAAAAGCCGAGTTCTCTAAAAAAGAGCTTGCCGCAAGCGGCAGGTTTGATAAACCCATCGCCACTAAAATTATGCCTGCGGAGGTATTTTATCCTGCAGAAGAGTATCACCAGGACTTTTATAATAAAAATCCATCCCATTATCAACATTACCGGCGGGGTTCCGGAAGAGATGCCTTTATTAAAAATCACTGGCGGCAGGAACAGGGAGAACAGGGAAAAGTCAACGAAAAATTGAAGAAAAAGCTGACGAAAATGCAGGCTGAGGTTACCCAGAAGAATGCCACAGAACCGCCCTTTAATAACGAGTATTGGGATAACACGAGGGAAGGAATCTACGTAGATATTGTTTCCGGGGAGCCACTCTTCAGTTCACTGGATAAGTATGATTCGGGGAGCGGCTGGCCCAGCTTTACCAGACCCCTTCATCCTGAAAATATAAAGGAAAAATCAGATGCAAGCCGGCAGATGATACGCACCGAGGTAAGGAGCAAGGAAGCGGATTCCCATTTGGGGCACGTCTTTAACGACGGTCCCCAGCCGGGAGGGCTGCGCTACTGTATCAATTCAGCCGCCCTTCGTTTTATATCCAGGGAGGATCTGGAGAAAGAGGGCTACGGGCAATATGCAAAATTGTTTAAAGAGTGATTATAAATTGTGTTTAGTGTAGCCAAATCTCGCAACTATATTAAGGAAGCCACAAGTGCCGAGGCAAACAAGAAGAGAACGATAAACATCGATATCCGACAATAAAAAGGGGCTGTCAAGTATAGACAACCCCTTCTAATAGTCTGTCGAACCTATCCTACCCCAGTTGCTTAAGCTCCTTCAGCTCAAGCTCTTTCAGCTCCAGCTCCTGCATCTCAAACTCCTTCATATCCCGTTTGAGGAGTTTGACCAGTGAGACACACATGATCACCATAATGATCATAAAGGGGAAAGCCGCCACAATCGATGCTGTTTGCAGCGCGCCCAACCCGCCGCTGAAAAGGAGAACAGCCGCTGCCAAACCACAAATCGCGCCCCAGAACACCTTGATTTTTTTATTGGGCTCCAGTGTTCCTTTCTGGGTGAGCATTCCGGCTGTAAATACGGCTGCGTCAGCTGAGTTGATAAAGAAGGATGCGGCTGCAATTACAGTCAAGATGGCAGTTAATGTAAATAAGGGGTACTGTTTGAGAAGCAGGAACACGGCTGTCGACACATCCTGCTGTACAAGGGCGCCGATTCCTGCATGTTTAAAGATCTCCTGATAAAGTCCGCTGCCACCGAAAATTGAGAACCAGATACAGTCGAAAATGGTTGGGAAGAAGATGCAACCGACGATAAACTCCTTGATTGTGCGCCCCTTGGAGATCTTGGCGAAGAATGTGCCTACAAACGGCGCCCAGGCGATCCACCATGCCCAATAGAATATTGTCCAGCCGCCGCCCCAGCCGCTTTGACCGATAAAGTCTGTCCAGAAGGACATTGGGATTATATTTTGTATATAAGCGCCAAAGGACTGGCAAAAAGTATCCAACAGAAAACCGGCTGGTCCAAACAATAACAGAAATAGCATTAAAGCAATACCGATATAGAAGCTGGCTTCTGAAAATATTTTAATACCCTTGCTGACACCCCTCAACGCCGAGTAGGTGAAAATGATAGTCGCCAGAATTATGATAATCAGCTGTACAGTGTTATTTGAGGGGATATCAAACACAAAATTAAGGCCGCTGTTAATCTGCAGCGCTCCCAAACCAATAGAGGTTACCACGCCGCCAATAGTGGCGAAGATGGCGAATGCATCGATGATCTTGCCGATAATGCCCCACGTTTTTTCTTTAAGCAGCGGGTAAAAAGTAGCGCTGATAGAGCAGGGCATGTTATGCCTGAAGGCAAAATAGGCCATGGGTAACGCCACAACCGCGAACATTGTCCATGGATGAATACCCCAGTGAAAAAACGAATACCGCATGGCTATCTCCGCTGATTCCGCAGATGCAGCCGCGCCGTAAGGGGGACTTAGATAATGGTATAACGGTTCAGCGACACCCCAGAAAAGCACGCCGATCCCCATACCTACGCTAAAAAGCATCGCATACCAGCTGAGTGTGCTGTATTCCGGCTTATCATCAGCCTTGCCCAGTTTCAATTTGCCGAATTTGCCGAATGCAACCAATAGTAAAAAAACCACAAAGCCGGTGGCTATTAATAGATAGCTCCAATCAAAGTTTGTTGTAAAAAAGTTGAGAGCAGTATTCATTGCTTCATTAAAACCGCTTGGCGAAACAATTCCCCATAATATAAATGGCACTAGCATGATGCAAGATATGATAACAATAGTGTAATCCGTTTTCTTTTCCAGTATTTCTTCAGGCAGTTTATCCGGGATCAGACCTTCTGCTTTGGCAATCTCTTGTTCCATAACCTTTCCCCTTTCGTAATATCAAGAAAACTAGTTCGAAAAAGACATTACTAATATCGTATAGATATCGCGGGGTACCGTCTCGGCATGATCACCTCCCATTGCAATAATAATATTTGCATAACGCCACCTATTATTAGAGCAAAAATAATGCCAGGAGATATATTGGGTACAGGTGAGATTGTGATTAAGTGTAATCGGCGATACCTGCTGCCTTGAGTATTATGTAAACAGTTCGTCATTTGTATTTTGCATGCCGACAATATAGGCAGTGATAAATCTGTTGGCGCTATTTTTGCAGATTGTTATATCCCCCGGCATTATAAAATTATTCAATTTTTCCTGATCTATAGGCTGTCAGGTAATTGCTGCAGTAATTGTCCCTGCCGATCAGCGTCTCGGCAATAATGATATTAGCCATCATCTGTTTATCCAAAGGGTTAATGATCAGGCCGTCCAGCCCTCGTCCGACAGCCAGCACCGCGAAATTTTGATTGATCGCTTTGCGGACAGGCAATCCATAAGAAATGTTGGAAAGGCCGCAGATAGTATGAACACCTTTAAATTCAGTCATAATAGCCTCGACCGCGTCTAAGAATTCCAGGCCAAAAGTATCTTTTGTGGATACAGGCTGTACCAGGGGATCGACATAAATATTGTCCAAAGACACATTATTCTTTAGAAGCCCATTGATCAGCTTATCTGCAATAGCCAGGCGTTCATTTGCCGTTTCCGGCATCCCCTCGTCGCTCATGCAAAGCGCCGCCACTCTAAGATCAGTTCCGGCAATGATAGGCATAATTGCCTCATAGCGATCCTTTTCCAGGGAGATGGAGTTGATCATCGCCGTTCCCCTGTGAACAGATAAGGCCTGCTCAATAGCCTTGGGGTCGGGGCTGTCGATACAGCAGGGCGCATCGTCGGTTGATTCCTGCGCAAGCTTCACAAGCCAGGTTAAATAATCAGCTTCTTTACCGACAAAAATCCCGGCATTGACATCAATATAATCTGCCCCGGCTTCCCTTTGGTCCAAGGCTGCCTTTTTAATCTTTTCGGCATCCTGTGCTTTGATAGCTTCGCCAATTGCTTTCCTGCTCGCATTAATCAACTCGCCAACTATAAGCATGTCAAAACCTCCTTATATACTATGAGCAGCAGCCGATTCGGACCTGCATTCAGCGTTTACCGGCCGCTTCAACTGCCACCGCCCTAAAAGTATTAACAGCCGGACAGATCCACAAAAAACTTTTCCTTCTTCTCTTCTTTGGCCCACTCAGGGCGTCCGACAGCAGCTATTTCAATCCTTGATTCAATATAAACTTCATCACTGTCCTCCAATGATCCGCGGGCATACACATCTTCATGATTGACGACCAGTTCAAACTCTTTTGCTCCTGCTTTCAGCGCCGCCATGGAGGCATGTTTTTTCGCATCATCCAGGGCATACGCCACGGCCTCTTGCAGATCCTCAAAATATCTTCTCTCCCAGGGAGCGTGCATCAGATAGGCGCCGTCTTTCTCCGCCGGCTTGATCAGCACTTTAACAGTCTCCATAATTTTGCCGGCCGCGGCCCCGACTGCGTTAGCCACCTCGGCATGGCGCGGGATAATCAGCTCGGTATGCAATTTTTCAGCCACTTTGGGCAGCCAGGCAGCTATGGGGGCGCCAATGCCGATGATGGGCATGTTCAATTTATAGGAACAGTCGAATTTCCGGCCGGCGGCAGGGGACAGGGCTTTGCCGATCATATACATAACCGTGGGTTCATCTTTCAGCCATACGTCACGGCCTTCATAGCTCACCAAACTCTGCAGACAGGTATAACAAAGCTCGTTGATAATCTTTTCCATGGCCAGTTCCACAAATTCATCCCGGCCCACTCCCATCCGATAAGCCAATATATCTACGCCTCTCACCGCGGCTTCTCTGTTCCACTCAGTATAGGCGCCTTTAACATGCAGAATATCGCTGGGGGTGACGGATATTGTGGCGATCACGCCTGAATTCACCAGATGCCGCAGATCCAAGAGGTTGGGATCTGTTTTCAGAGACTGAGTCAAATAATAGAGGCTGTGGGGGGACTCCTGCAACAGCTCTATAACCTCTTCTTCCTTATCCGAGAACTGCTCGGAATGAAGCGGCTGTTTAAGGAACATAAAACAGTCCGTGGCCTGGGCAAACATGAGATTATAGCCTTTATCGAAATTTACGTCGAGCTCATCGGCAAGCTGTGGAAATTGACAGGCAACCACAGACAGCGGCCAAACCCTCCGCGGCCCAACCTGGATGCGGCGTTCCTTATCCAGCCATATATAACTGTCCCCTCCCAATCCATAGGTATATATCTGCGCCGCCTGCACTCTTGTCAGCCAACCGCCCACAGAGGCCCCTTCCTGGTTGATAAAGGGGATCCCGTCTTTTAAAACTGCGATATCTGTTGTGGTTCCGCCCATATCGAAAACCATCGCATCAGGGATATCCGTGAGAAACGTGCCGCCGATGATGCTGGAGGCCGGTCCGGAAAGGATGGTTTCAATCGGTTTTTCCCGAGCCATTGCCTCGCTCATCATACATCCGTCCCCCTTGACCACCATGATCGGGGCGTCAATATGCTTCTCCTGCAGCACCTTTTTCACAGATGCAAACAGCTCGTCTATGATCGGAATTAATTTGGCATTAAGCACTGCGGTAACGGTTCTTTCTTTGAACCCCAATGAGGTTGTCAGCTGATGGGCGCATACCACCGGCAGATCTAGTAACTCATGCACCATTTTCATCACTGCCAGTTCATGTTCCGGGTTCCTGACGCTGAGATACCCGGAGATGGCGACCGCGTCTACTTTCCCTTTCAGATCAATAATAGCCCGGCGTGTTTTCTCCATATCAAGTTCCTCACGCTCCTGGCCTTTAATATCATGTCCTCCGGGAAGAACTGCAAAATTCTTCACAGGCAGCTCCCCAATCGGCTCATGACCGAGCATTAACAGGCCGACCTCGCACCCTCGCCCTTCCACAATAGCGTTTGTCGCCAGTGTAGTGGATAGAGAAACAGCGCTGATCTCCCGAAATCCTTCAAGCTTTAAGTTGTCAATGCAGCTGCAGATACCGATGGACAGGTCCTCACGGGTGGTTAGTGCTTTGGCCTTATTTAATATCCGCCTCTTTTCGAGATCCACAACCACACCGTCTGTATATGTTCCCCCGGTGTCAATGCCCAGCACCAGCGACATTATACTCGCCTCCGACCTCAAAATTGGCGGGCGGCGGCTGCCTGCACTTTTCGAACAGGCAGCCCCTGCTCACCTGCAAATTCCTAATCCTCGCCAGGCATATGCCCTACGGCATTTTCAACGATATTTCTGATCTTAGCGGCTATATCCTTCGGCAACGGCTCCGGTTCGTGATAATTAATGATGTCACGCACTTTTTCGTTGGCTGCCTGGGTCAATGTTTTGCCGCCGGCCTTCTCCCACATCTCCCGGGCGGCGCGGTTGATCAGCCTCGGTTTGAAGTTCCCGCAGGCGCAGGAGGGACCATCATCCTCATCCATATCATCATCGAAATCATCATCCGCGCAACATTCGTCCTGGAAACTGCCGCCGGGGCCGACTCGTTCAATCATATCCAGAGACATGGTTTGCTCATCTACACGAATACCGTCGGTCAATCTCCTGGCCATTCCCAGGACTTCGTCGCAGACTACTACCAAATCCAGGTTGGATGTGGCGCCCTGTTCCGCATAACCGATGTCATGGTTGAGGTTGGCGCCGGACATGTTGGTCATGGCGATGGAAATGGCGGCCTCGATCCCCGCCTGCTCGTCGATGATGCAGGAGTCTGTGCATCCGGCTGTGCCAAACATCGGAATTCCCAGATAATGCGCCACATCTGCCAGAGCCGCCAGCAGCAGCGACAGTTCAGGCGCGCCGTAGGAGAAGATGGTGGTCGTCATATCCAGGATGGTGTACACGCCGCCCATAATGAAGGGAGCGCCCTCCCTGGTACACTGGCTGAGCACCAAACCGCTCAAGCTCTCACATAATCCCTGCACCATAACCCCGGCTAAAGTAGCGGGCGCGGTGCCGCCGGCCATAATGCACGGGGTATAAATAGTGGGCAGGTCCTTCTTGGCCCCCATCACCAGTTTCTGTGCTGCTTCACGGCAGTGCACACCGGGAGAAATCGGCTCTGCATAGAGGCAGATAAAAGGATTCCGCCGCAGCTCCTCCTCCCCGCCCGCTGCGATCTCCGCCATCTTGATGCAGTCTTCCTGGCCCCACTGGTCGACGCAGACAGTAATAATCGGTTTATCTGTATTCAGGATCTGCTGCTCAAACTCATGTCTGTCTGAAATCAGCAAGGGCACATCCTGGACGATACCCAGAGACATTGCATAATCGATATTGGGCAGAGCATCAAGAACCTTGGTCGCCCAGCCAACCGACTGCCTCGTGGCGCGATGCCTCTCCCCGGTAAACGGGTTTCTAGTAAAGGGGGTGCAGGGCCCGGACCCAAAGTAGGAATTATACCCCTCCACAAAAAGCTCTCTGGCGCCGGTACGGCTGTTGCAGAGCACAATATGCTTTTGACAGGTTTTCAATGCCTGTTCGAAGATATGCGCAGGTACTCTGACCCTTTCTCCATCCACCCAGCAACCGGCTTTTTTCACTATCTCCAGGGATTCTTCATCATGGAAGTTGGTTCCGGTGCGCCACATAGCTTCTTCCGCGGCATATACAAGTTCCTGGCATTGATCAGGGGTCAAAACATTCATTCTGGTGGTCTGATTCGCCTTTATGTTGGATCTGATCGTCAACTCCAACACTCCTTTCCCTGTAAGATGATCAGTTTAACAACGAATTGCAGAGGTCTACCGCGGAAGCCGCATCGGGAGCAAAGCCGTCGGCGCCCACCTCATCGGCAAAATCCTGGGAAATAGGCGCTCCCCCGACAATGGCTTTGACATGGCCCATGCCTTCCTCTTTCATCAGTTCGATGGTGTCCTTCATATGCAACATTGTGGTCGTCAGCAGCGCGGACATCCCCATAATATGCGGTTGATGCTCTTTGATGGCCTGGACAAAGTCGTCGGGAGATTTATCGATCCCGATATCGATAACCGTGTAGCCGCTGCTCTCCAGCATTATTCCCACCAGGTTCTTGCCGATATCATGCAGGTCCCCCTTGACCGTACCCAACAAAACCTTGCCTGCGGAAGGCATATCGCTTTCCGCAATCAAAGGCTTGACCATTTCAATCCCCTGGCTCATGGCCTTGGCCGCCACCATGACCTCAGGAACAAACATCTCGGCGTTTTTAAATCTGACGCCGACCACGCCCATGCCTGCGATTAATCCCTTGTTAATAATATCCAGAGGAAAAACGCCCTCATCGATAAGAACCTGGGTCATCTTCTTTGTTTTTGCCACATTACCCTTGATCACGCATTTGGAGAGATCTTCTAAAGTTGGCATATGATAAGCACTCCTTTGCTTAGTGGTTTTTTTAATTCAGCGCTGCGGCCTTCTCTATGATTTCCGTTAGTTTTGCCGCTACGGCGTCCGGGAGTTTCTCCGGCTGATGCGTCTTTAAGATGCTCATGGTTCTTTCTGCCGCCCGCTCGCCTAACGACTTAGAACCGCTCTCGGTCCAGTCCTTAATCCTGCCCCTGCTCATTAATGTAGGCCACCAAAACTCCTTATGGAAGTACGCCAGCGTGTGTTCTTCGCCCAGATAGGTCCCTCCCGGCTGCACGGCGTCGATCACACCCCGGGCAAGCCTTTCTTCATTGACCTCGATACCCTGGATGATCTTCCTGGTCATGCCTATAATTTCATCACCCATAGCCAGCATCATCAGCGAGCCGGTCAATCCGTACTCCAACACTCCGCAGCCGCGAATCAGGTTAGTACCGGCCAGACCCATGTGCAGCATGGAAAACGCCTCTTCCAAACCCATTTGGGCGTCGCTGATCTTGCTGTCGCTGGCGCCGGCAAAGCCGAAACTGGGAATTCTCAAATAGCGCAGCAGATTGCTCATCCCTGTCCCCGCCAAACTCACTTCCGGCGCGCCCCAGGGCAGCATATCGTTTTCTTGGTCATGTATAGTAAAGCAGCCTCCGGCGATAACCGGCGTCCCCTGGCGAACCAGCTGGCTGAGCAGAACCCCCACTAAGACATCGGCCAGGGCCACTACAAGCGCCCCCGCGGGAGCATCCGGCGCGGTTTCCCCTAAAATCAGTTTTGTGTTGAAGATAAACGGCGCCCCGTTCTTCGCTGCGAAAATAACCTTGGCCAGAGTTTCTTCAGAATGAACCAGGGTCCCCTCCGTGTCAATTTGGAATGCAAAGAAGGGATTTTTCTTGAACTCTCTTAAATCACCGGCCACCGCGGCAGCCATATCCAGGATTGCCTGCGCTTGTTCCACACCGCGGATAGTTTGAACGATCGGTTTTGTGGTATTGTTCAATAAGGCTGCAAAGACATGCAGATCCGCAGTTTTTTCAGCGACGTCGGTTGGATAGCCAATACTATGTGCAAAATCGATGTTCTTTAGAGCATCGCAAATAACGGCCGCCGCGGCGGCGTCATCCTTGACCGGTTTTCTTCTGGCGCCGGTTTGGGGATCAATAACGAATGATTTGCCCTGTCCCGGCCCGAAATAGGAATAAGTAGTTTCCAGCCTCAATGCTCGATTGCCGTTGCGGTCACATAAAGTAATCCGCGAAGGAGCGGAATTTGCAGCCCATTCGATCAGCGCGGACGGGATGCGCACCCTGGCGCCCTCCACCCAGCAACCGGATCTCTCGAAGATATCCTGGGCATCTTTGTTGTGAATCTCTGCTCCTGTCCGTTCCAATAACTCTAAGGCAGTCATAAAGATTTCTTCGCAATGATCTTCACTGAGCATTTCCCAGTGTATGGTTTGATTTGCTTCGAAGCTTGCCCGGGTGAAATAACTTCTTGTTGTGTTCACAATCCTGCTCTCCTTTCTACCCTGAAAAGTCTTACTTAACAGCAAACTGCCTGGCTTCGCTTTCTTTTGCTAAAGATTTCATGGCATTTTAATAGAAAGCAGCGCTTTTTTGTGCCGGCAGAAATCTTTCCACCTCCCTAATCGTTACGACGGGCGCCGCTTGACCAATGAACAGAACAACCGCCTATATATTAAAGCAAGTATTGTGCCAACAAGATCCCGGCGGAGGTGTTATAAAAAAAGCCTGCAGTTTGCCGTTAAATCCCCGGCCGCGGTTAAATAAGTGCAGAATAAGGCGCCATCTGAGACGGCAGTTTACTGCAATCCCGGATGGCAGTCTATTTTGCATACCTATTTTTAAATTCAATCATCTTTTCAGGCGCCCTTTTTGCATTTAATATGTTCGGCTGCAAATAACTTGAGAAGGTGATCGATACTTGTCTAAAAAATTAGTCGGGTACCTGTGTATTGCGACCGCGGCGGCCCTCTGGGGTTCATTCAGCGTTGTTACCAAAATGTTTTTCAATAAGGCATATTTTGATCCGATACAGATCACCCAAATAAGAGCGCTCTCCTCAGGCGCCGCCCTGTTTCTCATCTTGTTTGCGGTCAACAGAAAGCTGCTGAAAATCGAAATCAGGTCCCTTGTCGTATATTTTTTATTGGGTTTGGCCATCGTTCATGTGCAATTATCACTCTTTTATGCCATAAACCTGACCGATGTATCTATCGCCAGTTTCCTGCAGTATCTGGCGCCGGCTCTCATCTTCGCTTACTGCGTCGTTTTTCATCAAGAACCTATGCGCTTCAGGGATCTCTTGATCCTTGGTTTGGCAGTAACAGGAGTATTATTGCTTATCGTCTCCAGTTGCCGGGATAACCTCGACATGTTGGGGATCATAGCAGGGCTATGGACAGCTGTGGCGCTGTCTGCCTATACAATTTACAGCAAATTTGTGGCGCAGAGATACAATGTCTTTACAGCTCTCACCTATGGAATGCTCTCTGTATCTCTCTTATTATCGGCGGCCTTTCCCCCATCCATCAAAATTTTCGAGGGTTTCCCCTACAATATCCCTCTGTTTCTGCTCTATCTCAGCCTCTGTACATTAATCATCCCCTATTGCTTATACCTGCAGGGTATGCGTTTCCTCAAGCCGCATCAGGCAAGTATCACCGCCGCGGTGGAGCCTGTTGTGGCTATAATTCTCTCAGGTTTATTATCACTGGAATCAGTGACCCCGTTTAAACTAAGCGGCTGCCTGTTGATCATAGTTTCCGTCGTTCTGACTGCTTTCCAAAACATACATAAATAGGGTAATTCAGGGTATTAGGTTAAAGCAGACAAACTTGTTCTGTTGATATTGTATTTTTTCAGCCTGTACTGCAGGCTCTGTCTGCTGATGCCCAGAATTCTGGCGGTCCTGGATACATTCCCCTGGGTCTCGTTTAGGATCTTGACGATCAGATCCCTTTCGGTGGAATCTATTTTGTGCTTTAAAATATGATTTGTCTTTTTCCTTTTGTTTTGGTGGCTCAGTTTGCGGAAACCAGCGTCAAAGACAACCAGGTTGTTCAATTCATGATCATGGATACAGCTGTCCTCCTGCTGCTGTTCATAGCAGCTGATCAGATGTTGGGGCAAATGGTCCAGCGTGATCAGACCGCCATCCCCGATAACAATCATGGCGCACTCCAGAACATGTTCCAGCTCTCTGATATTGCCCGGCCACTGATAATTGAGGAAGCAATTCATAACTTCGGGAGAAATATTTTTCACGGATTTTTTTAATTTTCTATTGTGTTTTCCGACAAAAAAAGATGTCAGCATGGGGATATCATCCCGCCTTTCCTTTAAAGGCGGGATCCTGATAGAGACCACGGCCAGGCGGTAGAAGAGGTCCTGCCTGAGCACCCTTTTCTCAACCGCCTCGTTGGGATTTGTGTTCAGACTGGAAATAATGCGCACATCGACAGATATATCCTGACTCCCCCCTACGCGGCGTATCGTACTGTCCTGAAGCACCCGCAGCAGTTTTGCCTGCAGGCCGAGGGGCATGGAGTTCAATTCATCGAGAAAGAGTGTTCCTCCATTGACCTGTTCAAATAACCCGGCGCGGTCGATAGCGCCGGTAAACGCCCCTTTTACTGTGCCGAAGAGGATGCTTTCCAAAAGAGATTCAGGGAGAGCGGCGCAGTTGATCCCCATAAAGGGGCCGCTTCTGCGGTCGCTGTGGCTGTGGATGCTCTGGGCAAAAAGCTCTTTTCCTGTTCCGGTCAGGCCATAAATAAGAACACTGGAGTCTGTTTCCGCGGATACCTGCGCCCAGCGGATTGCCTCTTTGAACGCGGCGTTGTTGCCAATTAAATCTTTAAAGGTATAGTAAGAATTATTGGCTTTTATTTTAGCCGCAGGCGCCTTGACCGCCTGGTCATTTTGCCGGGTGTTATAATAATACATAACTTTTTCGGCAAGCTCCTTGGCCTTTGTCGTATCTCTGCAGATGGCCACCGCGCCGATTACTTTGTCATTGATCATCAGGGGATAGCCGTAGGTAACGATGTTGACCGCCTGACCCACCATATTGATATAATACTGATGGCGCTCGGGAACATCCTTTTTGGTGATGAGAGCCTGCATTAAAACACTGCTTCCGTTATCTAAATTAAAGACCTCATTTGCTTTTCTATTGTAAACATCCTCTTTGGTCACATTATCAATTTGTTCCTGGGCCTTATTGATATAAATGATCTTTCCTTCTTTGTCTGTGATAATAACGCCGTCGAACAAGGATTCCAGAGTCTGCTCATATTTCTGCTTAAAATCAACCATCTGCTTATTCTTTTTCTGTAATTTGATTTGCTCCGTGATATCTGTCAAGAGAATAGATGTATATAAGCGGCCGTTTAAGAAGTGTCTCTTGCTCTTTACACTCAAGGCGACAATACGATTGCTGCTGTTGATCACTTCGATACACCCGGTTTGTTCTTTGCTTAAGTCCAGCCATGGAAACATATCTTTCAAGGGGAGACACTGCATGCCGCCGTCGCCGTCCGCGGCCAACCTGCCGCGGTCCTTTTCCTTTCAACCCTTAGAAGATGCCAGCGATAATGCAAAATTATTACTATATAAAATCCGCATCTCTTCATCAACCACTATCAGCGCCCGATCCTCACAGTCATCCATAATTTCCTTGGCTACCTGAGCGATCAAGTTTCACATACCTCCTTTTAAAATATGATCACAAGTGAGTAAACCGGCTATGATTTTTATTAACGGCTGGGCGATTGATATGTATAATTGTATAGTCAACGGCTGTAACTGTGCATGTTATTTTGTTTGAGAGTCCGCTAGTGTTCAGCATAGTTATACATGTATATATGGCTTGCCGTATCGTGGATATTCGACAATTTCACCCTTACATCCTTTTCTCCGGTCAATAAAGGGCATTACCAAATAATGCCGCAGCAATGCCCCCCTTTGTATCGGCAATAGTTCTTTTTAACGACTTGTCAACGACGGCTGTCCGGTCTGGCTAAGCCGTCAGCCGATCACACAAAGCGATTGCTCCGCCCGCTGTTTCCGACCAGCCGTCGGCGCCAATCTCGTTTGCCCAATCCTGGGTCGTGGGGCCGCCGCCGATAATCACTTTATATTTCTCTTTAATCCCTTTTTCTTTCAGGTGTTCCACCAGTTTCTTTTGTTCAGGCATTGTCGTTGTCAGCAGAGCGCTCAAAGCGATGATATCCGCGCCCACCTCTTCCGCCTTTTCTGTAAAGGCGGCGACATCCTGGTTGATTCCCAGATCATGGACCTCATAACCGGCCGCGGTCATCATGGCGGACACTATATTTTTCCCGATATCGTGAATATCCCCTTTGACCGTACCGATGACGATTCTGCCTTTAACATCCCGCTTGATCCCTGCCGCTTCGGCTTTGGCCAATTCCGGCCCCAGTATGTCCAGGGCAAGTTTGAGGACGTCCGCGCCCATCATAACGTCCGGTAAAAACATTTCCCCTTCCGTCCACAGCCTGCCCAGTTCTTCTATGCCTTTAATCAGCCCGTTTTGAACAGCCTCCACAGGATTGAATTTTTCATCTAATACTCTGCCGCACAAAACCTTCAACTCATCCTGGTCGCCATTGATCACAGCTTCTTTTAACTGTTCCAGCAACATTGCCATCCCCTCCTATTTAAGCAATTCTTCTTTTCTGGATTCTATATAGGACTGCAGTTCTTTTTGCAGGGATTGATCAAGCCCGGGATCTTGATAGGCATTGATCAGCTTCCGGCACACCTGTGACGCTCTATCCTCTGCGGTAAGGCTCTCTGCCACCCATCCTTCATATGACTGTCTGTCGCTTAATAGCGGTTTCCTGAATTCGGTTTTATGGTGTTTTCTGGTGTGCATCTGATTGAGGAAATGGTTGCCGGGGCCGACTTTAGCGACAACTTCCACAGCGAGGGAGTCTTCATCGATCTTTATTCCTCTTTTAAACCTGCGCAGTATCCCGGCGATTTCAGCATCCAGCACAAATTTTTCAAAGGACATGCATAACCAGTACTGAAGAATTCCTGCGGTATGGAGGATAATATTGGTTCCGGCGGTCACAGGAGACATGAGCATCACTGCGGACTCATAACCCGCCTGGCCATCCACAGTTTTTGCATCGGTCAGCCCGCCGCCGCTGCGGCTGGGCAGCCCATAGAATTTTGCCATCTGCGCCGCGGCCGCGGCCAGCAGCCCTGCCTCGCCATTGGCGATAGATACGGAACCAGAGTGCATATCGGTGACCGACGAGGCGGATCCATAGACCACCGGGCAGCCTGGATTCACTGTCTGAGCAAGAGTAATGCCGGCAAGAACTTCGGCATTCTGAACAGCCATACAGCCTGCCAGGGTTGCGGGACCGGTTGAGCCGGCCATCACCAGGGAGGCGATGATCACAGCCTGGTTCATTTTTGCGTATTCCACAAGCGCCCCGGTCTGGCGCGCATCCAATTTCAAGGGACTGATCGTATTGATCAAGGTGATCACGGCAGGTTTTGCCTTTAATGCATCTCTGCCTCCGAAAACAGGAGAGAGCAGCCCCATAGTGTCGTTCGCCCCCTCTGCTCCGTAGCTGGAGCCCATCGGGCATTTGGTGCTGTAGCGGATATGCGCGTATAAGGCGTCCAAATACCTTGTCCTGTCGTCAAGGTCATTGGGCTCCACCAGCATGCCGCCGCTGATGTCGATATCCTGCGCCACATGGGCAAGTTTTAAGAAATTCATATAATCTTCCCAGTTTGACGCTCTTCTTTTCCCTTTTTCGATGACAAAGGGAGCGCCGTAGCCAGGGGCAAAAACGAGATTATCGCCGCCTATCTCCACGTTGAACTTCGGATCCCGCGCATATAATGTAAACTGCTCCGGGGCTTGGGCGACCATTTTCTGCACATATTCAGGATCAAAATATGCTCTGCCGCTGTCCACCCTCTGCCCCGCGGCCCTTAGAATATCCAAGGCAGGCTCATATTCGATCTCTATTCCAACTTCCTGCAGCAGTCTTAGAGAGGAATCATGGATCTGCTGAACACCATCCTCAGATAAGACACGTAATGAAACCTGAGATGCCATTTTATCCGCCTCCATTTCTACCTTTCACTTCAACGATCACCCTGCCGTTTAGTCTGACGCGTTATTTTGTTTTATACGGCGCCCCCCTTTTTCATCCATCTGTTGGACCGGTTTCGATGCCTTCATCTATTCGGGAAAATTGGGATTAGCGGTATAAAGATATTACAACGCAAAAACGGCGCCATGATTATTGTCTATTCAACAGAGCCGAAGATCCTGCTTGCACGTCGGTTTTGCATGCATCTATCGTTTGCACTGCCAAGAAAACCGGCGTCCGGGGCGATTTATCAGGGGGCGCCCGCGGCAACGCCCCCTGAGGTTCTTATTCAAAATGAGTAACTTCAGTAATTTCGGTGGCAAGAGCCTGCAGCGCTCTTCCCACCAGCTCTTTTCTCAGAGCATATTCATCTTCGGGGCTAAGAGCGGGATTGCCCACCGGGTGTGGAATAGCAACTGTAGGAACGATCCTGTTGGCGCCTACAGATTCGGAAATAGTTGTAATTGTAGCCATATGAACAATGGGGATGCCGTATCTTTCGATTTCTTTGACCATCGTTGCACCGCAACGAGTACAGGTCCCTCAGGTGGAGGTGAGGATAACCCCGTCTACCCCCGCCTCTTTTAAGATTGCGCCTATTTCTTTGCCGAACTTCTGGGCGTTGCTCACAGATGTTCCGGTGCCTGTGGTCGTGAAAAACCAGTCGAATACCTTGCCGATAACACCCTCCTTGGCGAACTCCTTGAGGAGATCCAAAGGGGCCACCCTGTTGGGATTTTCATTGGCATAGGCCGTATCATAGCCGCCGTGGGTGGAGTAGAAGCCGGGCGCCGGCAAACCATCCAACCCGCTGACGTCATACTTGCCCCATTTTTGAGCGCTTGCCGACTGGATCCCGTCCGGGTTGCCCTGGGGAACAATACCCCCCGATGTGCATAAAGCGACGGTCGCTTTGCTCAGATCCCTGATCGCAGGGGCCGGTTCAACCTGGTCAAAAACAGGCATGGGCAGCTCTGTTTCAAATTCTTCCCCTTTGAGGCGCGCCAGCAGCATGGATACCGCGCGCAGGGAGCCTCTCTTTTCCTCAAAGAGGGTTTTTCTCATACCCCGCGCTATATACCCTTCTTTTTCTGGAGCGCCCAGCTCGATCCCTTTAGCCAGCTTGACTGTAATTGCCGCCATGGCAGGCAGCGCCTTCCTCATGCCGGCCGCGGAGTCTGATGTGCCGACCACGATCGCTTTATTTTTACAAACATCAACGCCCGGGTTTTCTGCATACATCCCTGTGACCACCGGAAGGGCTAATTCCTCAGCCATCGCTTTGGCCAGTTCGCCGCAGGCCATGCCGTATCTGCCTGCGTTAAACGCCGGCCCGGCGACGACGACATCGGGCGACGCCTCTTTAACCGTCTTTTTAATAAAGTCCAGGGATTCCTTTTGGTGCTCATTAAAGTAGTTGTCTCCGCAGATAATCGTGCCGACTACCTCGCCCTCGCCCCGCAGAGCGCCTTCAAACCCCATAGCAGGGCCCACCTTTTGCGGACGGTATTCAGGGGGCATACCCGCTTTATCCTCGCCGCCGACCTGTCCGAAGAACTGGTTTACATAGTAGAGGACTTTGAATTTCTCAGACATGTCATTTCCTCCTTCCCTTTCCAAACTAGTATTGCCTGCAAGTGACATGATGATAGCCGATTTCTGAGGTGGACCCGATGACAGCGTTCAGCTCGCACATCAATGTGCCGTCTTCTAATAGAGCGCCCTTCCAGCCACCTGCCAGCACAGCGATGGATTCCGGATTGCCGATCACCCTCTCCGCGGGCGCCAGTGTTACCACATGGCTCACATTGCCGGTGGAGACAACCGCCACAGCTTCGGACGCCGTATCGGCCAGCCCCTGGGACATCCCATCCCTGCCGGCACATTCATCGGTGATCAATACGGTTTTGATTCCGGCGTTCTCACACTTCTTACAGATCATCAACAGGTCTGAATCGGGGTTCCCATATCCCTCTTCGGAGACGACCACCGCATCAGCGCCCAGCATCTGCGCCAGTTTCAGCGTGTAGTCCGAGGCGCGCAGTTTACCGGAGAGGGTTGTGTGTTCAGGAACCATGACCACGCCCATAAAATTAATCTCTTTTCCGTGCTGTGCAAAGAGATCGAGGATAACGCTGTTGTTCTGGTGCTGATAAGTGGTGATCTTGTCACAGGCTGCCACACAGTTGCCGCTGATCACAGCGCCGTCCAGCTCCTCATGGGGATGCATCAGCGCCGGCAGGATAGTCTGGGCGTTAACTCCGTAAATATAGGTGTCGTGCAGCAGCCCTTGCGTGATCATCATCTCCGCATAGAGCACTTTGGGCAGGTTCGGGTATTTTTCGGTTTCCTCAAAGATGCCGCCCATCTCATAGGTTAAAACCTCATCCGGCTCCGCGCCTCTGCCTGCCAGGCCGATGAATTCCGCGGCCCTCAGGCCGGCCAGCCTTATTGTTTCTTCATGGGTATGTGTATCCAACCCGTCCACAACCTGGAGATCAAGGGTCACATTGCAGGTTTTGGAAAATGGCGTCCATCTGCCGCCCTCTCCCCACATGTCGATAACCCCCTCCTGGAAACCGACGATATCCCCCACAGTTACAACCGCCGCTCCGTATAAAACATGAGTTCTTCCCTGCCCGCACTGACTGGGCTTTGCTGTCACGCCGGGGAAGCCCGCTCCTGTTCCTTCGATCTTTACCCTGGGCTCGACGACGTCTTTGACCGGGATGATCCTCACCTTTTCGCCGGGTCTGGCAATATCCAGCCTGACTCCTGCGACCCTCTCGTCTTCCTTCAGAAATGCCGTCAGGCCTTCCCTGTCCACTGTTAAAACTCCATCCTGCACAAATGTTCCGTCGCCAAATTGGATGTCTTTAATATTGATTCTTCCGATCTCCAGCTTCAAAAAACTCACCTCCTGATTTATTTAACGGTGTCCGGTTGCTTTTAACTGAAGCCGCGGCCGCAGTTACTGTTTAGCCCGGCGGCTGCCCTCCGCCCTGGTCCTCTTTTAACGCTGCATCCAGGAGGAGCAGATCGATCAGCCGATAATCTGCATTGTTGCCGGCGTCTATCTCTCGGGAGCTCATCTTCTGCCTATACTTCCAGATGCTCTCCTCCGCGATCTCCGCCTCCAGGTGATCGGCCGCTCCCCTCTTCTCCCCGATAATCACGGAGCGGTAAGGGGAAAACATGATTCTCAGGCTGGCGGGCAGGGGATGGCTGATCAGTTCATACCCCTGATGTACCATATCCCTTACCCTGATCAATACCTGCTCGGCCGAACCCTCTATAAAAAGCGCGTTCGCTGAGTATTTGTCCCATACCGCCGGATTGTTTGTCACAATTGTCCGCTGCAAAGCCCTCGCCCTCCTGCAAATCACAAATGAAGCTTCGCTGGAATCCAGCCGGTTTTAGCTTTTTCCCAACGACCAACGACTAACCACAAACCACCAACCCGGGCTTCCGGCCTCCGACTTCTATTTTCCCTACAGGTATTCGTTCTCCCTAAGCAACTGCAGCGCCCTTTCCTTATCCTGCGGAGCGATCATGATCACCGGGCCTGTACAGCCCATGCCGCTTTCCGCGTATATCTTTTCCTTCCAGAGAACACGCACCGCCTCTTCGATTTCCATCACTTCGATCCCCGGAATGTCTTCACTGACCATCTTTTTCGGCGGGGGGGCTATATCTTCATCCGCCTTTTTGCCGGTATCCGCCGCCAAAGAGGCGATCAATTCATTCCAGCCGGCCCTTTTAGCGGCGCCGTATTCCTCACGGACAAATTTCATGATCCTTCCTTTGGCGCACTCAGCCGCATAGCGAATAGCTCCGGCAATGACCGGAGCGCCGGAGGTACGGGAGATGATGCAGATAATCCGATTAAATCTCTCGCCCACACCCGGGCCATAGCCGAACCCTGCCGTTTCATAATTCCCCCCGCCGCTGTACGCGGACAAGAGCTTGACCAGAACATTTCCAGTGAGGCTGTCCATGACCATGACGTCGGGAACCCCCATCAAGAGGTCGTTGCCTCTCATCACCACGCCACGGTCACTGCGGGCGGATTCGGCGAAGGCAAGGGGGTAACCCTGTTCTTTCAGTTTCCTCAGCACTCTTTCCAGCTGTCTGGCGCCGTCTATGTTTAAAATGCCGACAGTCGGTTCCTCTCTACCGCAGGCCTTAGCCGCGGCAACCCCCAACAGGGTGTTGTGGAGCAGGGCGGTCACCCTCTCTGTGGCGGAGGTTCCTGTTGTGGTGGCTAAAAACATCTCTCTCCCTTTGACCGGGGTGATCACTCTCCCCACTGTGGATACCCCGATGGGGAACGGATAGTGCATGGCGACCGCCGCATCCAAATACCCGCTGAGCAGCAGTTCATCCATCCTTGCATGGGCTTCCCGCTCATCTTCAGCCTCCACCAGTTCGAAGCTGCCCGCCACTCCTTTACCGATCAGCGTAACCTCCAGTTCAGGGCTCTGTTTGACGGCCAGTTGCGCTCCGGCGACCAATTCCCCTGCGCCATGCTCACTTCCCAGGATGGTGAGGCCAACCCGGATCTTCTTACCATAAGAACCTGTTGCTAAAGCGTCGGCAAGCTCTTCAAAAACCCCGGCGATGGTGACGCGCATCTTTTTTTCGTCCATGATCTCACCTTCCTTTCGTCAATAGGGCGCCTCAGGGCCAGAGGCGTCAGGTTGAAAACGCCGTCTATCCCTTGAATGCTTTGGCGAAGTCACGCAGCGCTTCAGCGATCATTCCGCGCGCCTGCTCCTCATCAAAACCTGCGTCTTCTGTGTCTGCGCCGCGGCCGCTGTTTTTCTCTATAATCAGAGAAACGCCGTCGAACAGATTGGTCAATCTCCCCAGGAAGAGGCTGCCTTTGCCGATGATCATCGCTCTTTCAATCTTGCCTTCCAGGATCATCTCCCTGGCATGTCCGATAAACGGCGCCCCTGAGGGTATATGACCCTGGGTGGGGGCGAAGCCCGGCATCCCGAAGCTGTCGACAGCCTTCATCAGGTCTGCCTTCTGCAGATCCCCTCTTTTCACAGCCAGGGCGCTGATCATCTTGTAGTTGGCCAAGGGGACATTGCCTGCGCCGGCCGGCTCGGTGATCTCCGGGTTCTGCAGTTCGGGGGCGTAGCGGTCGATATCTGTTATCTTATAGCCGATCTTATCCAGAGGATCGGTCACGATTGCGGTCATCACCGCCTGCGGCGAAGCCCCGGAGCCGATCCTGTGCCGCCCGATGGCATCGGTCCTGATCACCGGGCTGGCGCCGTCGTTTGCGGAAATATGAACGGCAAAAGCCCCCAGCATATCCTCCAGCGCGGGCAAACCCTTTTTCACATGGTCCCGGGAGTTCATACCCAATTTGGCGGTAGAGCCGCCCCCTACCACCACCACATTGCTGTAGATTCCAGACTGCACCAGAGCCGCGGCTTCCACCAGGGAGTGAGCGGGACCGGCGCAAAAACTTCTGGTGTCGGAACCTGTGGCGTTAATACAGCCGCACATTTCACCGATGGCTTTGGCGAAGTTGCCGCCCCCCCGCTGGTTCATATCGCCGCAGGCCTCTTCTGAACACTCGACGATATAATCTACCTCTTCGGGGCGCAGATCTGTTTTGGCCAGCAGAAGCCGCAGCGCCAAAACAGCCGAGGCCTTGTTTGCCAAATTGCCCAGCATCACTTCTGAGGAGAGGGCCTCGTCAAATTCATGTGCCTTCTTCACACACCCCGCCGGCTTTCCCCCGCTATAAAGGGGTTGCGCCCCATGCTCGGCAACGAGGGTTTGTATCTCTGCAGCGGAACAGGCTGTGCCCTCCAGTTTATTAATATCCCTGATATCCTTTAAAATCTGGTGGGCCTGCAGTTTCTCCTTAACGGCATCCTGAAAAGCCTCCTCCAACATGACCAGATCAAAGCTGTCCACGATCTTCATCAGCCCAAAAAATTCATCCTCAGGCATGATCTCCCCGTACTTTCCATCTCTGCCGGCGCCGGCCGCCGGGTTCTCATGCCAGGGACGCGGGATCTCCTTTAATTCGTCGGGTGTGATATTTCCTATGTACGCCTGGTTGGGCGGATAGCCGACCGCATCTTCATATTTTCTCAGGTGAGCAGGCAGCTCTCTGAGGTGATCTGACTGCGCGTTTTTCAGCCGCTCGGTCATTTGGGTGGAACCTTGATAGAGAAGCATGCTGCCGGCATGGACCAGGGCATAAGCCGTTCCTTTGACAACCGGAAAGCTCATATGTATTCACCTCCAGAAGCAGTCATTGTTTACTCCGTTACCCTTTGTGCAGCTGTACCGGTCAACAGCTTATCGGCCGGCGATTTATTGGCGATATGTTTTAACTTCATTGATGATCTCGTCGACATCCAGCACCATTTCCATCATACTGATCTGTTCCTCATAAACCTCTGCAGGAACTTCTTCTTTTAATTCAAAGATGTGATACGCCTTGAGTCCCAACGGGACTCCGGATAATGGACCCGCGAAGGTCGGATCTCCGGTGGCTACGGTTTCGGCGGCAAGCCCCGAGGCCTCGGCTTCTGCTCCCCCGAGCACTACGATTAAATCCTCGCTGCCGTACTTATCATGTAGCTCCTTGATCCTGGCCTGGTTTTCCAGATCCATTGCCCCGGCTGCAGTTCAAACGAAGCACTCGGTAGTGGAAAATACCACCTCAGCTTGGGCAGCCTTGACGCACTCTTCGATGGCCGGGCCGGGAATTCCATCCCGGTCGCCGAGAATAGCGATCTTTTTGCCTTTCAGCATCCTTATTACCCCTTTCTACCTTGAAAATAATGTTCTGCTATTTTCATCTAATGTCTACCATGTCGTCTGACCTCCGACCTCCGGCCTCCAACATCCAAATTAACGGGCGGCTCTGCCGCTGTTCCTATTTCCGACCTCCGACATCCTGCTTCCGACCTCCAAAATAGCCGGTATCTTCGCTGCGCCTGATGCTGTTACCCGGAACTCCATAATGGTCGCCTCGCTGGAATCCATCCGGCCACTACCCCTGCAAGCAATGTTTTGCTAGCTTCATGGTTGTCCGCTTAAGCCAATTCATTGAGTTTTGCCTCTATATCCTCGACAGCTACGTCTTTGGTCAGTTCAGCGACCTTTTCTCCATCTTTGTAAAAACCGATTGTAGGCAGACCCAATACCTTCTGGCTGATGGCTAACCTTCTGTTAGACGCTGTATCCAGCATGCAGAACTTTGCTTTATCCTGATATTTCTCCGCCAGTTCCGCCACCTGGGGCGCCAGTTCTTTACAGGGCTCGCACTTGGGGCTCCAAAAGTCCACCACTACCAGGCCTTCGGCTTTCAATACCTCTTCTTCAAATGTTTTCTTGTCGACTTCGATCACCGCAGTTCACCTCCTTGCATCACTCCGGCTGATTTAAGGCTTTGAGATGAGAAAGAATCGTTTCCTCATTAAAACTACCGCTAATTTTAGCCGCGGCTTTTCCCCTGCTGAAAAACAACACGCTCGGCATTTTCTCTATTTGATACCTTTTGGCAACCCGTTCATTGCGGTAGGTATCTATTTTAACCAGTTTGACCGCGTCACCTAACTTATCTGCTATTTTCTCCAGTTCCGCTATTATGGCGATGCTTTCCTCCACCTGCGGCGCCCAGAAGGCGACGAGCACCGGTTTATCCGCTTTTAACACCTGTTCTGTGAAGCTTTCCTCTTCCGCCAGGTATTTTTCCGCGGCAAAAGCGGCGACCGCCCCATCGCCGGCCGCGGTGATCACCTGTCTCAGGTATTTGTCCCGGGCATCCCCTGCCGCATATACCCCGGGAAGAGAGGTCTCCATCCGTTCATTGGTTAAAATGTACCCTTGCTCGTTGAGCAGCGCCTTACCCTTTAGAAAATCTGTTTTAGGAACCGTGCCGACAAAGAAGAAGACGCCGTTCGTCTCCAGTTCGGCAATCTCATTAGTCTTAATGTTTTTGATTAAAACGCTCTCTACAATTCCATCCCCTTTAATCTCTTCCAAAACAGAGTTCCAGACCCATTTAATTTTCGGGTTGGCAAAGGCTTTCTCCGCGCTGACCTTATTGCAGTCCAGGGTCCCTTGATCATGGATGACAATGATGGTTACCGTTTCCGCAAACTTAGTCAGATAGATGGCCTCTTCTATCGCCGCGTCCCCATTGCCCACTACCACAACGTCGAGTTCTTCAAAGAAGTCCGCGTCACAGGTAGCACAGTAGGAAACCCCTTTGCCGCGCAACTCCTTTTCCCCTTTGATATTCAGTGTTCTGGGCGCTGCGCCGGGGGCCAGGATCACGATCTTACCTTTATACTCTTTGCCGCTCTTCGTTTGAACAACTTTTATTTCCCCATCGAGGTCCAGATCAATAGCCTCTTCCTTCAGAATCTCCGTACCGAAACTTTCCGCATGCTCACGCATGGCCTTCATCAATTCAGGCCCTGTCGTCCCCCTTGGAAAGCCCGGGTAATTTTCTAATTCCGCGGTGGTGGCTGCCTGCCCGCCCGGCGTTCCCTTTTGCAGGATCACTGTTTTCAAGCGGGAGCGAGAACCGTAAATACCCGCAGCCAGCCCGGCTGGGCCGCCGCCGACTACGATGATGTCATAGGTCTCCGACAAGTTAATCCTCCTTTCCCGAACTCATTTTTTACTGCAGAACTGCCGCCAATCCTGAACTCATTTTTTACTGCAGAACTGCCGCCAATCCTGAACTCATTTTTTACCGCTGAACCGGATTACCGCTAACCCAATTTCAGCCTGCTGCACAACCAAATAAAACTAGTCGAGAGGCTTGGCTCCTGAACACTGGCGCCTGTTAAACAATATGTATTTCAGTAAAATATTTATTATTTTATTATAATAAATTCAATTCTAATTTAAAATTTCCTTCTGTATTTTTTAAAAATACAATGAAACAATCGAAGTTATTAAATAACAAAATGTTTTGCTTGAGGGATCATGTTCGGAAATAATGTTCATGATTGTTCGCAGTTGTTCCAAGTCGGAGCGTCAAAAGGGTGAATGGGAAAGGCGGCCTGGGTCCGATCTCAGGCGGCAAAAAAGAAGCGCCGGGCAGAATAAACCGGTACTTCAAAGTAAATGGATTTAGATCAGATAAAAATTAGGTAGGGTTTAAGCGGGGATCAGAGATATTCTATAACAGCTCCTGCTTGATCCTCTCCACAAATACATCAATATGCCGTCTTGCTTCCTCAGCCGCTTTTTCTTGGTCCCTTTTCTTGAGTGCCTCCACAATCTGCGGCATGGTTCCCAGGAAAAGATTAATATCGGTGATGTCTTTCTGCACATAAAACCACAGCCGATCGGTGTGCAGGTGTAGATAATATAAAATCTCTACCAAACAAGGATTGCCGCAGCTTGCGAAGATGGTCTCATGAAAGTGCGCGTCCTCTATGATCATTTTCCGGTATTCGGTTTCAATATCATAACTTTTTATTCTATTGATAATATCTTCGAGCACGGAGATATTATCTTCGGTTATTCTATCCGCGGCCAGACGGGCGGCGAATCCCTCCAGTTCACGGTTCACCTCAAACAGCGATTTCATATATTTAAAATCTATCGGCGCTACTTGTGCTCCGTATCTGGGTATGATGTCCATTAAATTGACATTCTTCAGCTGCTCAAACGCCTTTCTTACCGGCGTTCTGCTGACGGCGAATTCATTAGCGATATCAGCCTCATTCAGCACCTGCCCGGGGGTGTATTCCAGCTGCACTATCCTTTTTTTCAGTGTTTCATAGAGACGATCTGATTTAATCTCTTCAGCCATTTATTAACTTCACTCCTTTGCTGATCACAACTATATTTTACTATAAATTTAAAAGAAATATACCTGTTATTTTAGTAAAAAACACTTTATTTTTATGATGGACACAACAGGGGAGGGTTGTACAGAGGGAGTACTGTGGCAGGGTACTTATTTTCCGTTTGAATTCAAGTCAGACGGGAACCGATGCTTATCTAACTCTGCTGAACTAAGAAAGGACATTTCTATATAGGGCGCCCCTCTGGGCAGTCGGGCATAAAGATGGTTGATCAGTGCTAGAGAGCGCGCTTTCCCATATTGTGTTCATCGGTTATCTGGGATTTCGATGGTCAATTGCCTGCCGTCGTCAGTTCTGGTCACGATGTCAATCGCAGCCGGTTTTGATGTGGTAATCAACTAGCTGAAACTGCGAAGATGGACCATAATAAAAAGAAGCCATTGGATGTACTGCCAGATGAGATTGCTTTTTTGGTTAATAAAGGTGAACCTCAGATTACTAAAGGGAGTATGCTGCGTCTAGGTTTACAACTCCGGCGTTCGTTCGCTTTACTATAAGTTGCCGCACAAAACAAGATATCCTTTAAGATATTTTTCAGCAGATTGCCGGCAATGGTAACATATAATTTCAATCGGAACAGGAATCATATGGAGAAGATATTCGGCGCTGTCTAAATCCATTGCGGCGTATCTTTCCCATTCCTGTGCTTGAGTAACTTTATCCATACAACATCATCCCCTTCCTGGCGATTTGACGTTCAACACTGGGGATAGATCGGAGTTGATTGAACCTGCCTTTTCTACCGACCATCACATCTACAGGCATTGTTTTCTTATCTCGAATCGCTTTTCGAATCAATCTCATCGCGTCAATTTCCCTGATGTTAACATTATCGGGCATGACAACATACAGATCTAAGTCCGAATCAGCGTGCGGTTCACCACCTGCATAGGAGCCGAACAGGAAAATCTGTTCGACAGGAACAGTATCCAATATGATTTTTTTTAGAATATTCAACTCTTCCTGTATTCGTCTTTCCATACCGGCCTCCACATCTTTGTCTTTTGAATTATACTACAATATCTTCCATTTGCCTATGGCTTAATTAAATTTTGTGTCAAGTAGGCTTTCCTGGCCTTCCTGGCCCCGCAGACCACCGCTTCGCTGAGAGAACGGTTCCTGATCAGGCTCATTATTGAACTTCAGTTTTTGCCGCTTCAACACAAAAAACAATCCGGCAACTCATCATTTTCCTTTATATAATTATATGTCCTCTGCAGAGATTCCCTTGGTTTTACTCCTTTCTCCACCGCTTCGTCATATTCATTTAACCAGTATTCTTTTAGATCGTATTCAAACAACAGTTCCAGCAGTATAAACAAAGATACCTCGCTGTTCCGCTTGATATTGTTATTTTTAAAATATTTAATGCCTTTTTCATATTCACACAATTCAATATATAACCTGAAAACCGTTTCCACCAAATTATTAATTTTTTCTTCACGCTCATAATCGGAATGAGAAGAAAAGCATGATTCCTTTGACGGATTTGCTTTTTTCCGTTCCAATTCCGCTTTTAAAGCCATGCCTTGCTCAATAGCAATTTCCTTAGAATCCGGATATTGGAGATTCTCCATCATTACATTTATCAAAAACGAGGGTAATGTTTCCCTGTCGGCTGTACTGTTAATAACCAGCGCAAGAACGGATTTTACCGATTCTTTGTTTATACCGTGTCCCAGTTTCCTTTTGATCACAATATCCAGCAGAGTGGTTTGCTCTATACCGACCGATTTAAAGGGGTCTTCCGTGCTAAAAATATAATAAGCGCAAGCATAGCATAGCATCTCATATAGTTTTTCAAGTAAAGCAGTCGCGGTTCTCCCCTCTTCACCTTCAAGGGGTACTTCTTGTAAACTCTTGATATAGGCCTTTACTTTAAATCTCCATTTCGGCCTCTCTTTTTTGTGGATAAAATTGTTCGGGGCAAAGTAATACTGGTTATATGCAAAATCGATAAACTGCTCAATATCCGGCTTTAAATCATTTATATCTATCTGCCTGTTCCGTACTCTGTCCACCCTTTTCAAGCGCAGCTGCAGATGCACATCCTGAAGCAAGGCATCGATCTCCTTTTCTTCACGCAGTTTCTTGGGCATGGCCTTGTACATTTCCGATATAAGCAATCTCAAATCTTCCTCATTATACTTTTTTAGCAGTGCTCTCAGCTCTGATACCAGCATCGTTCAACACTCCAATACATATAGATATAGGTGTTTTCAACCTGAATTGGGGGATTACCGCCAAAGCCAGCATACCACAAGAAGGCCGGACAGTCGATAAAAATAGCGCTTTATAACACTTAACTGTTACATAAAGCAATTGACTAAATCCATTGCGGCAAATCTCTCTCATTCTTATGCTTGAGCTAGATTTTTAGAGAGTATGAGAGAGTATGGGATTCTGCTGCGAAAGTTGGAGTTATTCCATCTGTAAAAACTCCGCCGCAGTTACCATTTTTGGACGGGTTATGCCCGATTTCAGAAAATCCTTATCGCCGGTAAGTATTCCATCCACTTTCGAGGCAACTGCGGCACGGAAAATTGGGCGATCATTCACGTCCCGGATATTCTTTTCCTCTACCGTGTTTTCTTCCATGGGCGGCGTTGACACAATTTCTACCGACAAGACCAGCATGGAAACAAAACGTTCAAAGTCCGGTATTCTGTGCTGAAATTTTCGGTTGTAAACCCGTCTCATTTCATCCAGTGAATAGTCGCAAACAATGGCGCTGTAAGGCGGAGAGAAGGCCTTCATAAACGCGCGTGCCGGCACGCTATTTTGAAAAAGTGCAGCGGAAATCAGAATATTGGTGTCAATCAGATACCGCATCACTCGTTTTCCTCGGCGCGCATTTTCGCAATCAAATCGACCACATCATCATCTGAATGCAGACCGGCCTTCTCGGCATCCCCATCCATAGCGGCTTGCAGTATCTTCATGGCATATATGGCGGAGTTCATCATGACGACCTGATTATCCTGAAGAATCAATGTGACCCTGTCGCCTGTTTTGACGCCGAGTGCATCTCGGATGTCCTTCGGTAAAGTAATTTGTCCTTTCGCCATCACCTTGGCATTATCAACGAGGATGTTTTCCATAAAATATATCTCCTTTCATAAATCGGCTCAGGAATTCCCTACATTCCCTACTAATATTATATGCAATTTTATTTCAAAAATCAATTTCAACCAAGGCATTCGCTCCAACTAAAAATTATTGGAAAGCAAATGAAAGCAAAGGGTTGTGATTTGTTTTTTTGTAAAATATGGTATAATGTAATATCAGCACGAGCACGATGAGAAAACAGAAGGAGGCGACTCCATGACCGTCCATATTATCAACTTTGACGCTATTTTTTCAGAAGAACGGCTTGATTATATTACGCAAAGGGTTGCTGAAGAAGCGCGGACGGTTTTCGGCAATACGCTTCGTGAGGTGATTCTGTACGGTTCTTACGCGCGCGGAGATCACAAGCATTGGTCTGATGTGGACATTATGATTCTGGCGGACATAGACGACCTCACGGCTAAAAAACTTGACAGGGAGCTTGCAAAACGGCTGTCCAATTTAGATTGCCGTATGAATATGCTGCTGTCCATTATTGTAGTGCCGTTTTCACGTTTTAAATATTTTAATGAATACTATCCATTTTATATGAATGTGCGAAAGGAGGGAGTAAGGATATGCTGAATGAGCAGCAGGTGATTTTGTCGAAGCTTCGTCTGCAAAGTGCGAACGGGGATTATGGGGTGTTCCTTTGCGTATTGGCATGCGTTTCGCCTGGGTCATGCCACTTCATATAAAAGCAAAGGGTCGCTGGGGACCCCGGATGGGCAGGACAATTACTTTTAATTAGGAAATATCATTCCATCGTTCTTCCAAATATGGACGTATGCTATCTAAAACTTTTTTTGCCTTTTTCAACTGTTCCTGGGCCTTTTTCTTGGACACTGTGAAAAAATCCTCATAATCCGCTTTTTCCCGGAGCCTGTATGCTGTATCTATCATTTTTGAAAGTGATTTATCAAAAACGCCCTCCTTAATATAGTGCCGGTTAAAATAAGCGATAACGCCGGAATGCTTACCGGAATCAAAATGGTCTAAAGCAGTAACTGATCGAAGTGCATGGAAAATTGAATAATAGGAACGATTAATGGATGCCTTAAACTGCTTTGCCTTAAGTAAAATACCTGCTGAGCGCAACTCTTCTTCTGCTCTTCGGAAACGGTACTGTGATAACTCCTTTACGCGGCCTTCCATAAAACCACTCCCTCCCGGTTTACATTCTGATAAAACGGAAGTACATTCTCCCATTTTTGGAACTGTTCATACTCTATATCTATGACAGAGAAAACCCTATCATATTTCAAATTCATATCCACGATAAACTCGGATAATTTATCTTCTAATTCGTCATCCAATGCGCCATGTGTTAATAATGCAATGTCAATGTCCGATTCCTCAGTTTGCGTGCCTCTTGCAACAGATCCATATAACACAATACGAACCAGAGATCTCTCCATAATCGCTAAAAGCCCATTCACAAATTCTATCATCATTTCTTTTTCCATACGGCCGCCTCCTTTTATGGCGTATTATACCAATTTATAAGTATCAGTCAATTTATAAAACTGTGGCAAAATAAGATGGAGTTTTATTAAGTTCAATTCCTCTTAGGTACGGCTTTAATTATATCACAATATCTTCCATTCAGCTATAGCCTAATCAATTTTTGTGCCAAGAAGGCTATCCTATCGCCGCAGACCACCGCTTCGCTAGAAGATCGATAGCTGATCCTTATCATTCAGCAGGTACCAAAAAGTTTTCCGGTAAATTAACAGGTCTTTTCCGCTTACGCATCGAAAATTATCACAGAAGCTATTTTGATGGGGTGTTCCTTTGCGTGCCCGTCTCGGTTGCGCAGGGGTAGAGCATTGTGAACAGCCGAGAAAAGCAGGGATAAATGGGAGATGAAAAAATGTCCGGGTTAAGCTATAAGGAATTCTTAGAAGCGGCAAAGGCGCGTTTAAGCGGTCTTTCGGCAGAAGAACTGAGACGGATCATTCTGAACCGGGCAAGGGCCTCTGGGGTGGAGTTCCAGTGATAATCCCAAACCTATTTTTATAACTTTTATGATGGTGGTTTTATCGAATGAAGGGATTCACGCCAAGATGCTGCAGGAGCAATGGGAGGCGGCTATCGGAAATACGGGTTACCGCAGAGACGGAGCACGCGTGGCGAAATATCGCCGGGTAAGCGCTTATATCATTAAGAACTATATGCGTCTGGATACAGAACAGGAAGAGTACTACTTAAAGTGGTGCGTAAATGAGATAGGAAGCAGGGTGGATGCAATCGTCAGCAACAAACATCGGGGCAGCTATAATAAAGCGGCGGGGCTCTTGGTCGCCATGGCGGAGACTTTGGCCGACAGAGGGAAAAAACA
>DHAA01000104.1 GCA_002397275.1 Thermacetogenium sp. UBA4966
GTCTCGCTGCTTTGCTTACTGACCGCGGTAGACTCTGCCTTCACCAGACGG
The DNA here is from genome assembly GCA_002397275.1 of Thermacetogenium sp. UBA4966. Taxonomy (GTDB): domain Bacteria; phylum Bacillota; class DSM-12270; order Thermacetogeniales; family Thermacetogeniaceae; genus Syntrophaceticus. The sequence continues at coordinate 52 of DHAA01000104.1, forward strand.
TGTTTTCTGCGATCAATCCAGAAGCGGCAAGTGAAATCCTGCCACCATATCTCCAGATACTTGCTCTCGACATCCGGTTTTATCTCCAGCACAACACACTTGGTCTTTCCTACCTTCTCTTTTCCCACGAGCAGAGGCTCTCCTGTCCTTTTAAAGCGGAAGCTGTTGAGAGGATTGATCTCCGCCATATAGAGCTGCTCTTTGCTGAGGTCTACGCCGTCGAGAACAGTCCATTTGCCGCTTACCGGATCCTTAGTATAGCTCCTCATCCCGATCTGATAGATCTCCACCGGGGTTCCCAGCGTTTTACCCTGAAAGTGATAGGACCCGGAAGCATTTTCACCCTTAACGCTGATCCATGTTTTCTTCTTGCCCCCGATATCCAGTTCGGAGTTGAGGGTATATCTGTAGCTCTTCGCCTGGTAAGCATTGTTCAGCGTCTCCTCGAGCAGAGGACCGGGCTCGATCTTTAAAAAAGACTGATAATACAATACCGCTCCCGCAGCGACAATAAGCAAGAGGAGTGTCCACTTCGCCAGGCGTATCGCTTTATTCCTATCCAACCTAAATTCCCCCCAACTAAAAATAGATGGCTGCAATAATCATTTTATGCTGCCGGCGATTAATTATGAAAAAATATTATATGCGGCGGCGAAGGGAAAAAAGCAAAAAGGGATCCGTTCCGTAACGGACCCCCTATAGATAAATCTGCCTCTTTACATCGGCATTCCAGGCTGTGGTTTTTTCTTCTTTTCATCCTCCGGCTTATCGGCGATCAGGCACTCTGTGGAGAGGAACATGGCGGCGATACTGGCTGCGTTCTGCAGAGCGGAGCGCGTCACCTTGGCGGGGTCAACGATTCCCGCGGCGGCTAGATCCTCATACTTCTCCGTGACGGCGTTGAAACCGTTATTCCCCTCCAATGATTTTACCTTATCCACAATCACCGATCCTTCAAAACCGGCATTTTCAGCGATCATTCTGAGCGGCTCCTCCAGAGCCCTCTTCACTATTTTTATTCCTGTCGCCTCATCCCCGTGAGATTCCAGGTTTTCCAGGGAGGGAATTGTCCTTACCAGTGCAACCCCCCCGCCGGGAACGATCCCCTCCTCGACAGCCGCTCTGGTAGCGGCCAAAGCATCTTCGATGTTTGATTTCTTCTCGCGCAGCTCCACTTCTGTCGCCGCTCCAACCTTAATTACGGCGACCCCGCCCGCCAATTTGGCCATGCGTTCCTGGAGCTTCTCCCTGTCGTACTCCGATGTCGCCGCGTCAAACTGCATTCTAATCTGGTTGATGCGCTTTTCGATCTCCCGGGCGTCTCCTTTTCCTTCCACAATGGTGGTCTCCTCTTTGCTGATCACCGCGCGTCCGGCCAGACCCAGCATCTCCAGGGCGGCATTTTCCAGCTTGATACCCTTCTCCTCAGAAATGACGGTTCCTCCCGAAAGGATGGCGATGTCCTCCATCATGGCCTTTCTCCGGTCCCCATACCCGGGGGCCTTGGTAGCGACACAGGTAAAGGCGCCCCGCAGTTTGTTGACCACCAGAGTAGCCAGGGCTTCCCCTTCAATATCTTCAGCTATCAAGAGAAGCGGCTTGCCGGTATGAGCGATCTTTTCCAGAATAGGCACGATTTCTGCAACAGATGCAATTTTTTTATCAACAAGCATGATATAGGGTTCTTCCAGGTTGGCTGTCATCTTCTCTGTATCGGTCACCATATAAGGAGAAACATAACCGCGGTCATACTGCATCCCTTCGACAACATCCAGGGAAGTGCCGAATGTTTTTGACTCCTCAACAGTGATTACCCCGTCGTTGCCCACCTTCTCCATGGCATCGGAGACCCATTTTCCGATCTCTTCATCATCCGCGGAAATAGCGGCTACCTGTGCTATATCTTCCTTGCTGTTCACATTTTGAGCCATTTCCTTGATTTTTTCCACAACAATTGCCGTCGCCTTCTCTATCCCCCCCTTAAGGAGTACCGGGTTGGCGCCTGCGGTCAAATTTTTAAGCCCTTCCCGGATCATAGCCTGCGCCAGCACTGTTGCGGTAGTGGTGCCGTCGCCGGCCACATCATTGGTCTTGGTGGCTACTTCCTTGACCAGCTGCGCCCCCATGTTTTCCCAGGGATCGGGCAGCTCGATATCTTTGGCAATGGTCACCCCGTCATTGGTAATCTGAGGGGGGCCAAAAGATTTTGCCAGCACGACATTGCGCCCTTTAGGTCCCAATGTCCCCTTTACGGTATCGGCCAGGATATTGACACCCTTTTCCATGGCCTGACGAGCATCATGACTGAAACTTATTTCCTTGGGCATCTTATTACCTCCTCATTTAATCGACAATAGCAAGGATGTCCCTTTCATTGACAATAAGAAACTTTTCTTCTCCATCCTTAACCTCTGTACCGGAATAGCGGGAAAAGAAAACCTTATCCCCGGCTTTTACCTCCAAGGGAGCTTTTTTGCCATTTTCCATCACTTTGCCTGAACCCACGGCAACCACTTCCCCTTTCTGGGGTTTTTCTTTAGCGGTATCCGGAAGGACAATGCCCCCTTTTGTTTTCTCTTCCGCTTCCACGAGCTTCAGGACAACCCTTTCAGCCAGCGGTTTAAAGCTCATAACAGGCGCCT
>DHAA01000033.1 GCA_002397275.1 Thermacetogenium sp. UBA4966
GCGTTTTCTGCGGCCATCGCCGCCAGCTTTCTCCCTTGCCCGCGCCGGGGAAATCGAATCTCTACCTTGCTCCCCCTCATCTCTCCCAGCCAGCCGGCCAGGAGAGCGGCGTCGGCAACAGGAGAAGCGACCAAAATTAGCGAAGGAATCTCCCTGCCGCCCTGATAGTAACGCTTGATAAAAGAAGATAAAACCTCTCCGGGCGGCGTCTCCTCAGCGCCGCTGAGGAAGTAGTGCTCCTTGGAAACCACATTGCCTCCGCGGGAGCGCAGGATGACCACACATACCTCATCCAAATAGAACCCCGCGGCAAGCACATCCTCATCCCGCCCCGCGGAGCGGGCTACCCGCTGCTCCTCCCGCAGCTTCTTCACCGCCTCCAATTGATTGCGCAAGCGGGCGGCTTCTTCGAAGTTCAGCCTTGCCGAGGCATCCTTCATCTGCTGGACCAGGCGCTTTTCCACCTCATGCGTCCTGCCCTCCAGAAAAAGGACCAGCTGTTCGATCATCTCCCTGTATTCCTGCGCGGAAACGTTACCCACACAGGGGCCTAGGCACTGTTTGATCTGCCCGTTAAGACAGGTTCTGCTGCGGGGCGCCGGTTTGCAGCCGGAGCAGGAGCGAAAGAGAAAAATCTTGCGCAAAAAGTCCAGGGTTTCATCGACCGCGCCGGCGTTAGGGTAGGGGCCGAAGTAGCGGGAGCCGTCCCGCGGCAGGGTGCGCGTCTTCATCACCCTGGGAAACTCCTCTGCGGTCACTCTGATATAGGGATAGGACTTGTCGTCCTTGAGATCGATATTATACTTGGGACGGTATTCCTTGATCAGATTGCATTCCAGCACCAGGGCCTCCGCCTCGCTGTCGGTGACGACGTACTCCAGGCGCGCCGCCTCCTCCGTCATTTTCCTGATCCGCTGCATAAGCCCCCTGGGCTGAAAATAAGAGCGCAGACGGCTGGGTAAAGAGACGGCTTTCCCCACATAAATAACCCTGCCCGCCCGGTTGCGGAATATATAAACTCCCGGCCGGTCCGGGATAAGGTCAAGATCCTTTTTATAATTCTGCAGCGTATGCGCTGAGGCCACTCCTCCCACCTCCAAACCTCCGGCCTCTATCCTGAAAAGTAACGTTCTTCTATTTTCATCCTTTTGCTGGCGCCCCCTCCCACTAACCACTAACCAGGGCGCTTTTGTCTGCCTGGCGCCGGACGGGATCGGCAATCTGAAGCACCTCTTGCAGGTAGCGGCCTGTATAGGATGGGGTATAGGAGGCGACCTCTTCCGGCGTTCCGGTAGTTACCACCCGGCCTCCCCCGGCGCCCCCCTCCGGGCCGAGATCGATGATGTAATCTGCTGTTTTAATCACATCAAGGTTGTGTTCGATGACCACAACCGTATTGCCGGTTTCCACAAGCCTTTCCAAGACCAGCAGCAGCCTTCTGATATCCTCTTTATGCAAGCCGGTTGTGGGTTCATCCAAAATATAAAGGGTGCGGCCGTTGCTGCGCCGGGAAAGCTCGGTAGCCAGCTTGACGCGCTGGGCCTCCCCGCCGGAGATGGTAGTAGCCGGCTGCCCCAGCTTGATGTACCCCAATCCCACATCAACCATAGTTTGCAGCTTGCGGTTTACTTTGGGAATGTTCTGGAAAAAATCATTGGCTTCGCTGACCGTCATGTCCAGAACTTCCGCAATATTCTTTCCCTTGTATTTGACATCCAGCGTTTCACGGTTGTAGCGCCTCCCCTTGCATTCTTCACAGGGAACGTAGACATCCGGCAGGAAGTGCATCTCGATTTTAATGATACCGTCCCCGCGGCAGGCCTCGCAGCGGCCGCCGCGCACATTAAAGCTGAAGCGTCCCGGGCGGTAGCCCTTCATGCGCGCTGCTTGAGTGAGGGAGAAAAGCTCCCGGATCCCGTCAAACGCCCCTGTATAGGTAGCCGGGTTTGACCTGGGAGTACGCCCGATAGGAGACTGATCGATTTTGATCACTTTGTCCAGGTGCTCCACGCCGTACATCTCACGGAAAACTCCGGGGTGGGAGCGTGAACCGTGCAGCTTTTGAGCAAGGCCCTTATAGATGATCTCATCGAGGAGTGTGCTCTTTCCGGAACCGGAAACTCCGGTGATGCAGACGAAAAGGCCTAAAGGGATCTCTACATCTATCTTTTTTAAATTGAACTCAGCGGCGCCTGTTACCTTCAACCAACGAGCAGTGGGTTTGCGCCGCGCTTCAGGCACCGGGATCTCCCGCCGGCCGCTCAGATACTGGCCGGTGATCGATTCCTTTACCTTGGAGATCTCCTCCACTGTTCCCTGGGCGACCAGCCAGCCGCCGTGAACCCCGGCGCCGGGGCCGATGTCGATGATCTGGTCGGCATTGAGCATCATCTCTTCATCATGCTCCACAATGATGAGCGTATTGCCCAGGTCGCGCAGGTCCTTCAGCGTATTGATCAGCCTGGTGTTATCCCTGGGGTGCAGCCCGATGCTGGGCTCGTCAAGGATGTAAAGCACCCCCACCAGCCCGGAACCGATCTGGGTGGCCAAACGAATCCGCTGGGCCTCCCCCCCGGCTAGTGTCCCCGCGGAGCGGTCCAGGGTGAGGTAGTCCAGGCCGACACTCACTAAAAAGCCGAGGCGGGCCTTGAGTTCTTTGATCACCTGCTCAGCGATCTGCTCCTCCCGCGGAGTCAGGGAAAGGTTTTGTAAAAATGCACACGCTTCCAAAACAGTGCTGCTAGTTACCTCGGAGATGTTCCGTTCCCCTACGGTGACCGCCAGGCTCTCCGGGCGCAGACGCGCCCCCTTGCAGGCAGGACAGGGCCGGGAAGCCATAAAACGGCGCTCAATATCCTCCCGCACATCCTCAGAATCGGTTTCCCGGTAGCGGCGCATGAGGTGGTTGACCACACCCTCAAAACTGCCGGACCATGACCTCGTCTGGCCAAAGGAATCTTCATAGCGAAAACGGATGCGCTCCTCTGTTCCATAGAGAAGTATCTCCCGCACTTCTGCCGGTAAATCTGCAAATGGGGTATCCCAGCTGCACCCATAGTGATCCATGAGCGACCTCACTACTTGCGGATAATAGTGCTGAGTGGAATGGGTCCAGGGCAGCAAAGCCCCCTCGCGCACACTTTTTGCAGGCGCCACAACCAGCTCCGGATCCACCTCCATCCTGTAGCCGAGCCCCGCGCACTCGCTGCAGGCCCCATAAGGGCTGTTAAAGGAAAAGAGACGAGGGGTGATCTCCGCCAGGCTGATCCCGCACTGCGGGCAGGCAAAGTTCTGGCTGAAGACCATCTCTTCCCCCTGCGCAGGCGCCGCTACGGCGATCCCATCCCCCAGCCCGAGAGCCGTCTCCAGCGAATCCGCCAGGCGGTTCTCCAGACCGGGGTGTACCACCAGCCGATCGACTACAACATCTATATCGTGCTTCTTATACCTGTCCAGCTTGATCTCTTCATCCAGCTCTCTGCTCTCCCCATTAACGCGCACCCGGGCAAACCCTTTTTTCTGTAAATCTTTAAAGATCCCCAGGTGCTCGCCCTTTTTGCCGCGCACTATGGGAGCGAGGATCTGAATCCTGGCGCCCTCAGGGCAGGCGAGGATCTGATCCGCCATATGGGAAACCGTCTGCTGCTGCACAGGTCTCCCGCATTGAGGGCAGTGGGGTTTGCCGATACGGGCGAACAGCAGACGCAAATAGTCATAGATTTCGGTAACCGTGCCTACGGTAGACCGCGGGTTGCGGCTTCCCGCCTTCTGGTCGATAGATATGGCGGGTGAAAGCCCCTCGATATAATCCACATCAGGCTTGTCGGCAACCCCCAGAAACTGGCGGGCATAAGCAGAAAGGGACTCCACATAACGCCGCTGCCCCTCTGCATAGATGGTATCGAAAGCCAGCGAAGACTTCCCCGAACCGGAGATCCCGGTGACCACCACCATTTTATTGCGGGGTATCTCTATGTCGACATTTTTTAAGTTGTGGACCCGCGCCCCCCGGATAACGATTTTGTCCTGGGCCGGGATGCGGGTCCCTTGTTCCGCTTGTTCCGATCTGGCGCACATGCTTTCTTTTGATTCCTCCCTGTCACATCCGATCCTGCATCTATCGTCTCGATTTCAGGTTCCGTCTCTTTTTTTGCTCTGCCCCGGCGCGACCGCGCAACCAGTTCTTTGCGCAGTTCAATAATCAGGTCCCGGGCTTCAGCCGCTCTTTCAAAGGCAAGTTCGCGGGCAGCCTGGCGCATCTCCTGCTCCATCCGGGAAATGAGCTTCTCCAGCTCTTTTTTGCCGGTGCTGCTCAGGGACTTGCCGGCTTTGTAAGTTCCCCTTTCTTCAGCCACCTCCGCGGGGAGAGTGATTTCGATGACACCCCGTACAGCTTTCTGAATAGTGCGCGGGGTGATGCCGTGTTCTTCATTGTAATCCATCTGAATACGGCGCCTTCTGTTGGTCTCGTCGATCGCCCGCCGCATAGAATCAGTGATGCGATCAGCATACATGATCACTTTCCCTTCCACATTTCTGGCGGCGCGGCCAATGGTTTGAATCAAAGAGCGTTCGGAGCGCAGGAAGCCCTCTTTGTCCGCATCGAGGATGGCGACCAGGGACACCTCCGGCAGGTCCAGCCCCTCCCGCAGCAGATTAATGCCCACCAGCACATCGAATACCCCCAGGCGCAGATCCCGCAGGATCTCCATTCGCTCCAGGGTTTTCACCTCCGAATGCAGGTAGCGCACCTTGATCCCCAGCTCAGATAGGTAATCCGTTAAATCCTCCGCCATCTTCTTCGTCAGCGTGGTCACCAGCACCCGCTGCTCTTTTTCCACCCGCAGGCGGATCTCCCCTACCAGGTCGTCCACCTGTCCCTGGGCGGGACGCACCTCCAGCGCGGGATCGATCAGTCCGGTGGGGCGCACGATCTGTTCCACCACCTGGTGGCTGTGATCAGTCTCAAAGGAACCGGGGGTTGCCGACACAAAAATAATGCGCGGAACCTTGGCCAGAAACTCGTCAAAGCGCAGCGGCCTGTTGTCAAGGGCTGAAGGAAGCCTGAACCCGTAGTCGACCAGGGTGCTCTTCCTGCTGAAATCACCGGCATACATCCCGTTGATCTGGGGCACTGTGATATGCGACTCATCGATCACTACCAGGAAATCATCCGGGAAAAAATCGAGCAGGCAGTAGGGGGGATCCCCCGGTTTGCGCCCGGTCAGGTGCCGGGAGTAATTCTCGATCCCCTTGCAGATCCCCACCTCCCGCATCATCTCCAGGTCATAACGGGTGCGCTGCTCCAGGCGCTGCGCCTCCAGGAGTTTATCCTCCCCGCGCAGTTCCACCAGGCGCTCCTCCAACTCCTCCTCAATCCCCCGGATCGCCTTTTCCATCCGCTCAGGGGAAGTTACATAGTGAGAGGCCGGGAAAACAGCCGCATGCAGGCGCCGCGCCAGGACCTCCCCGGTGAGGGTATCTATCTCTAAAATACGCTCGATCTGATTGCCGAAAAACTCCACCCGCAGCGCCTTTTCTGTAAAGGATGCCGGAAAAATCTCCAGCACATCCCCCCGTACCCGGAAGCGTCCCCGGGCAAACTCGTAGTCATTGCGCTGATACTGGATATCCACCAGCTGTGAAATTACATCATCCCTGTCCACCTGCGCGCCCTGGCGCAGTGAAACCATCATCTTGCTGTAGTCGACAGGGGAACCCAAGCCGTAGATACAAGAAACGCTGGCTACGATGATCACATCGTCCCTCTCTAAGAGGCTGGCTGTGGCCGAGTGCCGCAGTTTATCTATCTCCTCATTTAATGAAGAGTCCTTTTCTATGTAGGTATCGGTCTGGGGCACATAAGCCTCCGGCTGATAATAGTCATAGTAGCTGACAAAATACTCCACAGCGTGATCCGGGAAAAACTCCCGGAACTCCCCGCAGAGCTGAGCAGCCAGCGTCTTATTGGGGGCGATAACCAGCGTAGGCTTCTGCACCTCCTGGATAACTCCGGCGACGGTAAATGTTTTCCCCGAACCGGTCACCCCCAGCAGCGTCTGAAAAGGCATACTTGAGGCAATACCTTCCCTCAAAGAGGCGATGGCCTTCGGCTGGTCCCCGGTAGGAGAAAAGCTACTCTTCAGCGTAAACCTCATCATTAGACCTCCTGAGCAAATTCGCCGCCATACTAGCTGTACTAATAGTAAAATGGCAGCCGCCGAGTTCTATTCATAAGAAATTATATCATAGTTGGCCGCTGCCGTTTAGGACTGGATGTCGGAGGCCTGAGTTAGTGGTTGGTGGTTGGCAATGACGTCGGTTAATTTGGATGTCGGAGGCCGGAAGTTTGATTTCTACCAGGCCGGCGGATTCCGCTCGCTCCCTATTATGCCTGGATGTGAGATGTCTGAAGTTAGAAGTCGGAAAAGACGTTTCTGACCTCCGACATCCGAAATCGCAGCCGGAGAGCGGCGGTTAATAAACCTGTTACCTGTTAATAGAAGCGAGCTGATCAGGTCATAATAAAAAAAGAACTATAGAACTGCGGAAGTGACTGCTGTGAATGAGGCCCTGGTAGTAGTTGTGCGCGGTGTGATCGGATTTTTTACACTGCTTATTTTTGCAAGGATTTTGGGGAAACAAGAGCTCAACCAGCTTACCTTTTTTGACTATGTCTTTGGGATCACCATCGGCTCTATAGCCGCCAGCCTGACCACGGATCTCACCTCCAGGGCCTGGCCGCACTGGATCGGCCTGACGCTCTGGACACTGCTGGTAGCTGTTTTGCAGTTGATCACTCTGAAGTGGAGAAATGCTTCCAAGTATATCGACGGGGAGCCGACCGTGGTGATCATGAACGGCAAAATCATGGAAGACGCCATGAGAAAATTGCGTTACCGTACCAGCGACCTCTTGGGGCAGCTGCGCCTTAAGGATGTTTTTGACCTATCCCAGGTAGAATTCGCGGTTTTGGAAAGCAACGGCCAGCTTTCGGTACTGAAAAAATCGCAGTTTCAGACCGTTACCGCCCAGGATCTGAATATTTCTACCGACTACCAGGGAATCGGCACGGAATTGATCTACGACGGGGTCATAGTGGAGCAAAATCTTAAACAGGTAAACCTGGACCAGAGCTGGCTGGACGACCAATTAAGGAAGCGGGGGATCGGCGACCCTTCCGAAATATTCCTGGCCAACCTGGATACTCAGGGGAATCTCTATATCGACAGCTACCGGGATCGCATTCAGGATCTATCAGATATCGAGGATTATAAGAAACCACATTGAGGTGAACAGCAATAAATAAAATTATCCGCTACCTGCTTCCTGTTGTTTCCCTGGCTATTTTTGTGGCGGTCATGGTTTCCGGTTCTTACCTTAAACAAGCCCGGGGAGAGAACGATAATTTCCCGGACAATCTGACTCTGGTGAAGGAAAATGTGAGGAAGGCAGACTGGGAAAGCGCCCAGCATCATTTAGAAGATACGGAAAAAGCATGGGAAGAGGTCCTGCCCCGCATCCAGTTCAGTATGGAAAGGGGTGAAATCAACAACCTGACTGTTAGTCTGGCCAGGGCGCGGGCCGCCATTATGGCTCAGGACAAGCCCGGAGCGTTGATGGAACTGGAGGAGGCAGCCAGTCACTGGCACAGGCTGGGAAATTAATCCGCAGTATCCTTAAGGATGAGGCGGATAATCCTCTTGATTTCCTCTTCTGTGAAACAGGGGTTTCCCTTTCCCTCCTGCAGGTGAGCATGCCATGCTCCGGCGGCATCCGCCAGACAAGACTTAATCTCCTGCACTTTATTCTCTGCTTTTTGAGAATTTGTTGTTTTTATATCCCCTGAAAGATCCCAAATTATATCACCAGGCAAGGAAGAGAAATCTTTGTAACAGCAAGTCGTATCAATCACCGCTACTTTGATCTCCGGGAAAAGCAGCGCAGCCCACTCCGCGGGTTCGATCCAGGAATGAAATCCTTCCACTGTCCAGCCGCGGCTTAAGGCCTGGATAAGGATCTCCCGCATGATCATGGCGCCGCTTCCCGGAGATCCCCTGAGCAAATAGCGTTTTCTGCAGTCGGTCAAAGAACGGCTGAGAAAATCCACCTCTCCCAGTACGCCGACACCCCCGGCGAAATAGTGTTTTAGATTTGATTTTCTCCCCTGTAACTCCTCAACAAAGCCTGCGGCTTTTTTAAAAGTTCCTTTATCCGACAGGCCGGCATCTCCAAGACAATAAGAATCATGCATTATTCCGGCGGATTGCAATAATTGCTCAGCCTGATCATAGTTCAAAACTCTATCATCTTCCGGCAGATCAGCTGCAGGCAGCTGCACAGTCACTACTTGAAGATGCGCAGGGAAATATTCCCGGCCGGCACATGGGTGGACGCCGCTGAGAACGCCGCATGCCCGTGAGGATATTATTAAACCCTCAAGAACCATTGGGTCCTCGGCCCGGTGAAAATAATCCACCGGCATACCACGGTCGGCCAGCGCCAATCCCAGCAAACGAATGACCAAACTCTGCCCCGCGGGCATATTCCCTTGGAGCAGGTACAATCTCTCTAATTCCATAAAAAAGTCGGGCCAATATGATAAAAACCCTCTGCCGGTCAGGGCGCTGGCCAAGTAATATCCGCTCTCATTTTTTATCTCCATATCCCTACCTGCTAAAAAAAGCCAAGCAGCTGCTCACCCCCTGCAGTATTTTCTACATCTTATTAGAAAAGGGAAAGAGGTGTGACTGGTTGGTGGTTGGTACTATACCTTGCTCTATCTTGATCTGAAGCGGCGGATGAGGTTTTTGAGGGGGCTGCCCATGACAAAATCGACGTTAGGGTAATCCCCCGGCTCGGGAACGGTGATTTCACCGAAATGCGGCCCGGCTTCCCTGCGCACTCTGATCTGCCTGGTTATTCCATTTTCATTGGATATTTCCGCCATAAAGGAGTCTCCCGCAAGCCTGAGCATCTGAGAGAGCTCATAGCGGGAATTAACAGACAGGCCGTCCACGCTGAGAATTATATCCCCGGACTTTATTCCGGCAAGATGGGCGGGGGATCCCTTGAACACATCCAAGATCATCACTCCGGCTGCGGGAGGGACAAAGCGAGGTTTTCCCTGCAGTTCCTCGCGGCGCCCCAGGAAAACCAGCAGTTCATGGCCCAGAGGTGAGAACAGCGCGGGAATAACAGCCAGCCGGGGAAAGTGAGAAGCCACAACGGCAAGCCCCAGCAGGATAATGCTGTAACATGCCAGATGCGCGGCGGAACGTCTTGTGCGTTCCCGGGGAAGGCAGGTAACAGCCAACTCTCCGTAACCCAGCGCCGCCACAACAGGCAATATTTGGTAGGCAGGCTCCCGGCCTGCGGCCAGATCCCAGGGGCGAATCAACGGCCACCACTGAGGCATCTTGATCATTTCTCCCGCCGTTTGATCCGCTGCGCCTAACAGGATCATCATCACAGCCAGCGGTATCGGCCAGAATTTCTGGAGATTAAAGGCGCCCACCACACGCCCCGCGGGGTTGCGTACATAAACAGGAAGGGGTTCCTGTCCCCCGCTCAGCAAAATCAAGATGCTTTCCACCAGGTGCAGCACCGCGACCAACCCCATCAGGCCCGGGACATTAACCTGTGGATATCCAAATAAGAGAGAGATTACGGCCAGGATACCGCCCGCATAGGAGAAACATAATAGTCTCGGGCTGATCAGCATCAGCAGCAATGCAATAACCCAGAGCCAGGCCACCCCTATCCCATTGATCGTCACGCCGAAAATGATCATGAGAAAACTTCCTAAAAACCCTCCGATAACCCCGTAAACCAAAGCTATCAGAGAAACACGCAGGGATGAATCGCGCCGGCCGTAAATTGATTCCTTGGTCTTCAGCATGCGGCGATACTGTGTCCAGACGAGAACCACCACAATCCAGAAAAACGGCTCGCCCAGCACCCGTAAGACGACGAGCAGTGAATGAGAGAGAATACTGGACCAGGAAAAATCCATCTAACAGCCCCCTACGCCGCCTTTTTGTCTTTCTGCAGCCGCTCCTCAAGAATTTCAACGGCCTTTTCCAACTGCAGATCCTTCTCCGCATCCTCCGGCTGTTCAACAACCACGTCCGGGCCTATTCCCTTTTTATGGATGTCATGCCCGTCGGGAGTGAGGTATTTGTTGGTGGTCAGTTTGACTCCCTCTTTGTTGCCTAAGTTAAAAACAGTCTGTACCAGCCCCTTGCCAAAGGAACGCGTTCCGACCAGCACTCCGCTTTCCGAGTCTTTGATAGCGCCGGCGACGATTTCGGAAGCGCTGGCGCTCCCCCCATCGATCAGCACTACGAGAGGCGTTTTCACCTCCGGCTCGCTCCTGGCTGAATCCAGAACATCCTCTTTCCCATCACGCTGAACGATACGCACAACAGGACCCTGCTTCAGAAAATACCCCGCTACTTCTATAGCTGCCTGGAGATCCCCCCCGGGATTCCCGCGCAGGTCTAAAACCAACCCGCTGTATTGAGCCTCTTCCAGTTCATCCAATGCAGAGCGCAGCTGAGCGTTTGTGCTGGCCCGATTGAAATGAAGCACCCTCAAGTAGCCGATGCCCGGATAATCAGCAAGCATTTTGCCGGTCACTGAAGGCACGGAGATCTGTTCTCTGGTCAGTTCCGCAGTAAAGGTTCGGTTCTCTTCTTTGCGCACAATTTTCACAGTAACGGTTGTGCCCGGTTCCCCCCGAAGAATCGCTGCTGCTTCGATAGTAGTCATATTTTTGGTGTCCTGATCGCCGATCCTGGCAATCACATCTCCGCTCTTGAGCCCCGCACGAGCCGCAGGGGTCCCGGGCAAAGGAGCGACCACCACCAGCTGCTTATCCTGATCGACATCGATTTCCACGCCTATTCCGCCAAAGGTCCCTTCTATCTGAAGATTGAGCTCCTTGAAGGCATCCTCGTCCAGATATACCGAATACGGGTCATCCAGGGCTTCGACCATCCCCTTCACCGCCCCATTCACCAGATCAGATGTGCTGACTTCGTCAAGATATTGGCTTTTAATGAGGAAATAGGTACTGATCAGTTTATCAACATTATTCTTGTTCGCCCAATAATAAAGCCCCCCTAACGCCCCTCCGATCAGCAGAATGAGTACAGCTGCGGCTGTAATACGAAAACTACGGGTTTTCAGCATATACACCTCCTGAATATCTTTCCTGATATAGCCATCATATGAATAATATTACACTATTATTATTTTTTTTGGAAGTCGACAACATGATCAATTATACACTTTTTTGGCGATACGGGAAACGCGAAGAGTAACAAAATCGCCCCGTCTCCGAGCCATGCCGGTCCGAAGCGGAGCGATTCAGCATCTTTGTTGCATCTATAATTTAGCGGAACAAACTGCCTCTCAATCGATCAGGTGCTACAGCCTGCCCCTCCCCTGCCCCTAAATGTATTCGTTATAAATAGTTCACAGGATTGGTGTGGTTCCCGTTAATGCGTACCTCAAAGTGAAGGTGAGGTCCTGTGCTGTTGCCGGTGCTGCCCACTTTACCAACAACCTGCCCCTGGTTGACACCGGCGCCGTTGCCCACTGCTATGCTGGACATGTGACCGTATAATGTAGAAACCCCTCCGCCGTGGTCGATGACCACTGTATTCCCATACCCGCTCATCCAACCGGCGTAAATCACCATGCCACCGTCAGCGGCCCAAATAGGGCTGCCATAAGAAGCGCCAAAATCTATCCCGGTATGCATCTTATACTGTCCCGAAATAGGGTGCCACCGCATTCCGTAACCGGATGTAACGCCGCCGTTGGCCGGCTTGATAAAGCGGCCTGTACCCTTACGCGGCGACTGGCTTGATGAATTAGACGAACCACTGGATTGATATTGCTGGATAATCTGCGTTATCTGCCGGGAGGCTGCCTCCATTTCCTGAACGGCGCGTTCGCTAGCCGCCTTGTCGGACTGCAGGCTGCTCAGAGTCGTTTTCCTGTCCTGCCCGCGCGCAGCCAAATAGGTCTTTTTGGCTGTGGTCGTCCTCTTGAGCACGACCGCCTCTTCCTTTTTGGCTTCCAGCTGCCGCTTCTCACGGGCGACGCGGTCTCTTTCGGCAGACAGTTCACCGACCAGCTTGGAATCCTGGTCCGCTATATATTTCATCAGATCAAAGCGCGTCAGAAAATCGCTCATGCTGGTACTCTCCAAAAGCACTCCCAGGAAGGAAAGGTTCCCCTCCATATACATATCACGCAGCCGCTGGTTGAAGATCTCCGTCCGTTCCTGGAGCTTTTCCTCTCTCTGCCGCAGCTCTTTTTCATTCTGCTCTATTGATTTTTGCAGTGCCGAAAGCTCTCCGTCGATCCGCTCCAGGTCCTGGGACGCTTGAGAGATATCCCGGTCGATGTCGTCCAGTTCCTGGAGGACATCCTTTTGTTTCTTCTGATTTTCATTGATCTGCTTCTTTTGCTCTTCGATCTGGCGGTTAACCTTGGACAGTTCGTCTTTCTTTTTTTGTAGATCCGACGCCTGACCCGGCGCCAACTGGCTGAAGATCAGGATCACACCGATTAAAATGCCCACGACTATTTTGCTGAATCTTTTTTGCATCGTTACCCCCTTCTTACTCACGCAATATAATAATTTATCTTTCTTCCGACGCCGGACCTCTGGCTTCCCACATCTATCCGCTCTTTTTTGTATACGGCATGCTTTGCTTTGCCGCTGTCTCGAGAACAGTTGTCTGAAGCCCAAGACCCGCTGCCGGTCATTTGCAATAGTTGCGTATTTTAAACGCTCAGATATTTACGCACAGAGATTGTGCTGCCGATAGCTCCTAAAACAACGCCCCCTGCCAGCAAACCCTCGAAAATAAGCAGTAATTGCCCGCCGCCGCTTACCAAAGGCAAAAATGGTATGGTTTCCTGAAGTTTCGCGGTCAGCATCCCGTAGGAAAAATATAGAATGCCTACTGCCAGCAGAGCCCCCACACAACCGAGAATAATTCCCTCCAGCAGAAAGGGCCAGCGCACAAACCAGTCGGTAGCGCCCACATATTTCATGATGCTGATCTCCCGGCGCCTGGCGAAGAGCGTGAGGCGCGTGGTAGTGGCGATCAGGAAAACAGCGCATATTCCCAGCAAAACGATGACCGTCAGGCCGATGATGCGCACCCAGTTGTTGAGCTTGAACAGCTTGTTCACCACTTCCTGCTCATAGCGCACCTTTTCCACTCCGGGAAGCCTGCCGATTTTCGCCGCCGCGGCATCCACCTCCTGTGGGTCCCGGGTTTTAATTTTATAAGCGTCAGGAAGGGGGTTTTTGTCGCCAAGGGTGTCTCGAATATCTGTTCCCTGTCCCATCCATCCCTCCAGAGAGGCCAAACCCTCCTCCCGGGGGATGAACTCCGCCTCTTTAACTCCGGAAACGCTTTTCAGCAGAGGTTCCATGGCCATAGCTTCCTTTTGCGAAACATCCTCTTTCAAAAAAACCATAATTTCAATATTGGACTCGACGGTCCGGGCAATCTGATTGGTATTGATTACCAGAAGCAGCCCCACCCCCAATACCAACAGGGAAATCGCGGTTGTTCCCACAGCCGCAAAGTTGAGCAGGCTGTTGTGTTTCAGGGAACGCCCTACTTCCTGCAAAATGTAGTAAGCCTGTCTAAGTAGCATTCGCATAAACACCCCGGTGCTCGTCCCGGACGATTTCTCCGCAGTTGAGAGCGACTACCCGCTGACGCATGGCATCGACAATTTCTTTGGCGTGTGTGGCGATGATCACTGTGGTCCCTCGTTTGCTTATCTCCTGAAAACAGTCCATGATCTCCCAGGATGTATCGATATCCAGATTGCCTGTAGGCTCATCGGCGATCATAATCGACGGGCTGTTGACCAGGGCGCGGGCGATAGCCGCCCGCTGCTGCTCCCCTCCGGAAAGCTGCGGCGGGTAATCATCCATCCGCTTTCCCAGACCGACCAGCTTGAGAACCTGCGGCACCCGCTCGGTGATCTCCGACCTGCCGGCACAGATCACCTTCATGGCAAAGGCGACGTTTTCAAAAACCGTGCGATCAGGCAGCAGCCGGAAATCCTGAAAAACCATACCGATGCGGCGACGCAAAGCAGGAACTTCCCCCGACTTCATCCTGATCACGCTGCGCCCCCCTATATAGATCTGGCCCTTCGTCGGCAGTTCCTCTCTGAAAATCAGTTTGACAATTGTCGATTTCCCCGCTCCGCTTGGTCCTACGATAAAGACGAATTCTCCCTTATCTATCTGCAGGGATACTTCCTGGAGAGCCCTGACTCCGTTGGGGTAAATTTTTGAAACATTGAAAAAACTGATCATTGCTTCCACTCCTGCTGCGAATTTTCGCAATATTCCCAAAAAGAAAACAACTTCCCCCTATTGGAAGTTGTTTTCGACATTAATTAAGAATATCCTTTTTAGTTACGACATAAAATTTCTTCCTCGACTAGTTTTTTATGGATTACCAGACCGCTCTATAACACGCCGCACAGCGCCGGCGATATGTTTCGCGGTCAACCCGCAGGTTTCCAGCAGCTGCTCGGGGCTCCCTGATTCTCCAAAGCGATCCCGTATCCCTACCCTCTCCAGAGGAACAGGGTGGTTTTCGCCGAGGACCTCGGCTACCGCGCTCCCCAGCCCACCGTAAATAGAGTGCTCCTCCGCGGTTACCACAGCGCCTGTTTTCCTTGCCATCTTGATAATCATCTCCCGGTCCAGAGGTTTCACCGTGGAAACATTGACAACCGCGGCCTCCGTCCCTTCCTCCGCCAACAGCAAGGCGGCATCCAAAGCCCGGGAAACCATGAGCCCCAGGGCAAAGATCACGGCGTCCCCGCCCTGGCGGAGAAGCGCCGCCCTGCCGATCTGAAACCGGTAATCTTCCGCAAAAATATCTGGAAAAGCGGGCCGCCCCAGCCTGATATACACCGGCCCCTGCATCTCGACCGCCGCGGTTACCGCCTGAGCGGTTTCCAGGGCATCCGCCGGAACAATCACCGTCATATTGGGCAGAGTGCGCATCAGGGAGATATCCTCCACAGTTTGGTGGCTGGCGCCGTCCTCTCCCACACTGACCCCGGCATGAGTGGCGACGATCTTTACATTTAATCCCGGATAGGCGATGGCGGTGCGCACCTGGTCATAGGCCCGCCCGGTGGCGAAAACAGCAAAGGTGCTGGCACAGGGTATCTTTCCCGCTAAAGCGAATCCGGCCGCGGCGCCCATCATATTCTGCTCCGCGATCCCCATATCAAAAAAACGATCCGGAAAACGCCCGGCAAACTCGCTGGTCTTGGTTGATTTTGACAGATCGGCATCCAGCACGACCAGCTCCGGACAATTTTTGCCCAATTCCACCAGGGTCCGCCCATATGCCTCACGGGTAGAGCTTTTCTTCTGCATAACTGTCCGTTCCTCCTTTTTTGCCTCAATCAACTGCCGGCGCCCAGCTCGTCCAGCGCCTGTCCCGCTTGTTGGGCATTAGGCGCTTTGCCGTGCCAGCCGGCGTCATTTTCCATAAAAGAGACCCCTTTCCCTTTGACGGTCCTGGCGACGATCATAGACGGCCTGTCCTTAACACCTGCCGCCCAGGCGAAGGCGTCGAGGAGATCACGGAAATCATGCCCGTCCGCCTCCCGCACCGCCCAGCCGAAGGAACGCCACTTTTCAGGGAGGGGCAACGGGGACATCACCTCTCTGATGGGGCCGTCGATCTGCAAACCGTTATAATCAAGGACAGCGGTAAGGTTATCCGCCCGATAGTGAGCCGCAGCCATCGCCGCTTCCCAAACCTGCCCCTCTTCGCTTTCGCCGTCCCCCAGAAGGACGTAAACCCTGTAATCCCGCTGATCAAGCTTTCCGGCTAAAGCGATGCCCAGTCCCATAGACAAACCCTGTCCCAGCGACCCTGTCGAAGCCTCGACACCCGGAAGCATCCCCCGCGACGGGTGTCCCTGCAGCCGCGTCCCCAATTTGCGGAGGGTGAGCAGTTCCTCTCTAGGAAAAAAGCCCCGTCCTGCCAGCGCAGCATAAAGAAGGGGAGCGGCATGACCCTTGCTCAGAATAAACCTGTCCCGGTCAGACCACTCGGGCTGATCCGGCTGCAAACGCAAGACGCGGAAATATAAAGCCGTCACAATTTCGACGCTGGAAAGGCTCCCTCCCGGATGTCCTGATCCCGCCTCCGCCAGCATCTTGATGATATCCCCCCTGATCAGCCGCGCCTTTTCTTCCAGATCCTTAATCAACTGTTGATTCTCAGACATAACCTGCCTCCTCGCCTAGAACTCTTTGCCTCTGTAATTTTTAAAACCTTCCCCCAACACTTCATGCGCGTCCCCCACAGTCACCCGAAAATGTTTATGCAGCAGCCGGGCCACCAAATCCGTGCCCCCGGTGGTACCCCCCGCCTTGAGGACAATTCCGATAAGCTTGCGAAAGCGCAAAGAATCCCACTCCATCCAGAGATTGCCCTACGATTATTGTTTCCAAAACATTTTTTTCAACCCGCAAAGGCGCTTGTCAATTTTTCTCCTTTTTGCTGCGCTATTCCTGCAAGTTGTTAGGCAAATTATCAGTCCACATTTCACACTGTCCGATAACGGTAGCGATTGCATCTTCCATACCCTCCGGCGGGTACCTGTACATGATTCCTTGAATAAAAGTGAATAAAAATTTACCTTAAAGGTAAATATAAATGTTGACTCCTGCTCGAATCTATGCTATAATTGGTTAACCTTAGAGGTTAACGGATTCGAGGTGGTGGGTTGCGAATCGAGTACAAAAACCGTAGGATCGAGATGGTGTGTACCGATGCCTGCGAGGCAGAGAAAAAGCACGGGGAAAAATGGCTGAAAAGATCCAGTTAAGAGTAGATCAAATTGAAGCCGCTACATCAGTGGAAGAGATGATTCAGTTTAGGATTGGCAGATGCCATCAACTGACTGGAAACCGCAAAAAACAGTATGCCGTGGACTTGATTCACCCATACCGGCTCGTGTTTGAAAGGAAAGGAAAAGAAGTTCAGATTGCGCATATTATGGAGATAGTTGATTATCACAAGTAATGGCACAGTCAAATGGTCAAAGGAGGGCAAATCATGATAAGGAGCCGCAGTATTGTTGCAACGCCGCCTGGTGCTACAATTAAGGAGCAGCTCGTTGATAGAGGCATGAGCCAGAAGGAGTTTGCTTCCAGAATGGATATGTCCGAAAAGCATATCAGTCGGCTTATTAATGGCGAGGTGCAGCTAACCCCAGAGGTAGCTGTACGGTTGGAGATGGTGTTAGGCGTGCCAGCCCATTTCTGGATTAATCTAGAGGGCACATACCGCGAGAAGCTCGTTAAGGCTAATGCCGAAAATGTAATGGACGCGGATGTTGAACTGGCGAAAAAACTACCTTATAACGAAATGGCTAAGAACAACTGGGTACCGGCGACGAGAAAATCTAACGAGAGAGTAGTCAATCTCCGAAGGTTCTTTGAAGTAGTGCATCTTGGCCTGCTGCAACAAGGATCGTTGATTCCCAACGTTGCTTGCAGGCGGCTTTTGATGACCGAAAAAGGTGATTATGCGCTTATTGCTTGGGCGCAGAAAGCTAGACTTGATGCAAGATCGATTGAGACAAGACCAATTGATCTGAAGAGTCTGGCCGCGGCAATACCACAAATAAGAGCAATGACGAGAATTGATCCCAAGGATTTTTGCCCGAAGCTGTCAACCTTGCTTGCCGATTGTGGTGTGGCAATTGTATATCTTCCGCACATTGACGGATCATTCCTTCACGGCGCGACTTTTATGGACGGAAACAAAATAGTTGTAGGATTGACAGTTCGCGGGAAAGATGCCGATAAGTTCTGGTTTAGCTTGTTCCATGAACTTGCGCATATATTGCACGGCCATATTGGCAGAGCAAACGGCGCCACGGACGATGACGAGAACGAAGCCGATGATTTTGCTAGGCAGACACTGATTCCGAAAGCACAGTTTGACTACTTTGTCGAAAGAAACGATTTCGGACGAGAGTCGATTGTACGGTTTGCAGAAAGCATCGATATAGACGCCGGCATAGTTGTTGGTCGCTTGCAAAAGGAAGGCCATATCAACTATAGTTGGCATCACGATCTAAAGACGAAATACACGATTTCCGCATAAACATAGTACGAAACTTATTCACACAAAGCATCTCGGTTGCGAGATGCTTTTTTGTGCGCTCATTTGCGGGAGGGGTTTGCAAGACACTCGTTGCAAGTGAAATCTTCAAGTCCACATGGCAGTGGCTGATCTGCAGGTCGTTATAATCGAGAACAGCGGTAAGGTTATCCGCCCGGTAATGGGCCGCGGCCATCGCGGCTTCCCAGACCTGCTCCTCCTCGCTTTCGCCGTCCCCCAGAAGGACATACACCCTGTAATCCCGCTGATCAAGATTTCCGGCTAAAGCGATGCCCAGTCCCATAGACAAACCCTGTCGAAGCCTCGACACCCGGAAGCATCCCCCGCGACGGGTGTCCCTGCAGCCGCGTCCCCAATTTGCGGAGGGTAAGCAGTTCCAGATCCTTGATCAACTGTTGAGTTTCAGACATAACCTGCCTCCTCGCCTAGTACTCATTTTCCCTGTAATTTTTAAAACCTTCCCCCAACACTTCATGCGCATCGGTTATAAAGACAAAGGCCTTTGGATCAATACCATAGATCAAATCCTTCAGCCGGCTCTCCTCTGTTTTCCCCACCACACAAATAAGCACCGGGCGATGCTCGCCTGTGAACATACCCCGTCCCTCTAAGGCGGTAACCCCTCGGCCCAACTCCTTAAATATAGTCCCGGCAATTTTTTCGTTATAATCGGAAACTATATACGCCGCTTTGGCAAAGCTGATCCCCTCCTGCACCAGATCAATCGCCTTGCTGGTGATCAAAAGCGACAAAAGAGCATAGAGGGCCAGTTCGGCATTAAAAAAAATACCCGCAAGGCTGATCACAACAAAATCAGCTCCCAGAAGGCCCTGCCCCACAGTCACGGGAAAATGTTTATGCAGCAGCCGGGCCACCAAATCCGTGCCTCCGGTAGTGCCCCCCGCCTTGAGGACAATTCCTATTCCAATACCGGAAAGCATGCCGGCGTAGATTGCGGACAGCAGCAGATCCCTGGTCATCACCAGTACATGGGCCGTTAAAATTTCCACAAAAACAGAAGTGACCAAAGCGCCGTAAACACTGCGGATGAAAACACGACTGCCCAGCTCACGAAAAGAGAGGATAAACAAGGGAATATTCAGGGCAAGCAGGGCAGCGCCTACAGGCACTCCAAACAGATGGTATAAGATAGTCGCCAGACCGCTCACTCCGCCGGCGGCGATCTTATTGGGTACTAAAAAAATATCCAGAGCCAAGGCGATAACCACAGAACCGATCGTAATCCAGATATATGCTCCGATAAGCTTGCGAAAGCGCAAAGAATCCCACTCCATCCAGAGATTGCCCTACGATTATTGTTTCCAAAACATTTTTTTCAACCCGCAAAGGCGCTTGTCAAATTTTCTCCTTTTTGCTGCGCTATTCCTGCAAATTATCGGTCCACATTTCACACTGCCCGATTACGGTAGCGATTGCATCTTCCATACCCTCCGGCGGGTACCTGTACTTCTTAAGCAACTTTTTCACCATACGTCGCATACCGGCGCGAGCGGACTCTTTCTTCTGCCAATCGATAGTGCGGTTCTTTCTGAGCGTATCGGTGAGTTCATGGGTCATAGCTACAAGTTCTTCGTTTTGGTAAAAGTCCTTGACAGCCTCCGGGCGGGTCAGCGCATCGTAGAATGC
>DHAA01000073.1:0-14970 GCA_002397275.1 Thermacetogenium sp. UBA4966
ATATCCTCATGCTCTGGCACAAATTGCGGATCCCCCGGTGATCCTTTATACTAAGGGAAGGTTGCCTGAGCGGAAAATGCCTCTAATCGCTGTCGTGGGATCACGCCGCGCCACTCCTTACGGACAAGCGGTCGCCTATCAGCTTTCGCGGCATTTGGCCCAGCTGGGGTGGGGAATTATCAGCGGTATGGCCAGGGGGATTGATACGGCCGCTCATCAGGGAGCGCTGGCTGCCGAGGGGTACACGCTTGCAGTTTTCGGGTGTGGTATCAATATCTGCTATCCGCGGGAGAATAGTAAGCTAAAGAGGAATATTGAGGAAAAGGGTTGTATCCTCAGCGAGTTTCCTCCGCATGCCGCTCCTCTGGCCAGGAACTTTCCTATCCGCAACCGCATCATAAGCGGTTTAACTATGGGAACCGTGGTGGTGGAGGCAGGCGAGCGGAGCGGGGCATTGATCACTGCCTATAAGGCATTGGAACAGGACAGAGAGGTATTCGCAGTTCCCGGGCCGCTGACAAACGACTATAGCCGGGGAACAAATAAGCTGATCAAAAAAGGGGCAAAACTGGTGGAAGGCGCGGCAGATATCATTGAAGAATTTCCATATTTGAATTGGGTTCAGCCGCCCCAAACGCACCAAAAAAAGTGTTCGGAACCCACTATAACTCTGGAAGAGTCCTGTGTCCTGCAAAAACTCAGTTTAGAACCGGTACATGTAGATCAATTGGCGGAGATGACCGGCTTATCGGTGTCGGTTGTGGGGGGTATTCTAACGTTGCTGGAGTTCAGAGGATTAGCCAGGCGATTGCCGGGCAACTACTTTATTACTCCAGAGATGGATCTGGAGCAAAAAAGGTGAAGGGTATATGGGAAAAGTACTGATAATTGTTGAATCACCGGCCAAAGCCCGGGCAATCGGCAAGTTTCTGGGGAAAAGCTATTCTGTGAAGGCCTCTTTAGGCCATGTCCGAGATCTTCCTAAAAGCCGCATGGGTGTGGATATAGAAAATAACTTTTCTCCAAAATATATCACCATCCGCGGCAAAGGGGATGTGATCAAGGAGCTTCGTTCTGCGGCAAAGAAAGCGGACAGGGTTCTTTTGGGTCCCGACCCCGACCGCGAGGGGGAGGCTATCGCCTGGCACCTGATGGAGATTCTGGGGCTAGAGAATGATAAAAAATGCAGGATTGAGTTTCTTGAAATCACCAAAAATGCGTTACATAAAGCCGTTAAACAGCCGCGGCTGGTGGACCTGAGCAGGGTCGACGCCCAACAGTGCAGGCGTATTCTGGACCGCCTGGTCGGCTATAAACTGAGCCCTTTGCTTTGGCGTAAAGTAAGGAAAGGGTTAAGCGCAGGCCGTGTGCAGTCGGTGGCCATGCGCCTTATCTGTGACCGTGAACAGGAGATTCAGGATTTCCAGCCGGAGGAATACTGGAGCATCACCGGCCATTTTCAAACAGGCGAGAATAGTTTAGAGGCGCAGTTGGTACGCAAAGGGAAAGAGAAGATAAACCTTCCCGGCAAAGAAGAGGTCGATCAAGCGCTGCGAGAGCTGGACGGCGCCGCTTTTGTGGTGAGCAAAATTACAAAAAAGGAGCGCAGGCGCAACCCTGCTCCTCCCTTTACTACCAGCACGCTGCAGCAGGATGCCGGTCGCAAATTAAACTTTCCCGTCAAGAAAACGATGCAGATCGCACAGCAGCTGTACGAAGGTCTGGAACTGGGAAAGGAGGGAGCAAGCGGGCTGATCACCTATATGCGCACGGATTCCACCAGGGTATCCGCGGAGGCGCAGGCTTCTGTAAGAGGCTATATTGAACAGAATTTGGGCGCCGAATATCTCCCGGATAAACCACCGTTTTATAAATCCCCTGCCCGGGCGCAGGAAGCCCACGAGGCTATTCGCCCGACAGATATTAGTCGCTCTCCGCAACAGATTAAGGAACACCTCTCCCGGGACCAGTACAGATTGTACAAATTAATATGGGAGCGTTTTTTAGCCAGTCAAATGAAGGCGGCCCTGCTAGAGGTGACTACGATTGAAATCAGCGGAAACAATTATGTTTTCCGGGCCGGCGGCTCGGTGATCAAGTTTGCCGGTTTCATGCGAGTCTATACGGAGGCCGAAGAGCTTGAATCTCTCCTTCCTCCTGTTAAAGAAGGGAACTCCCTGAAATTAATTAAATTTGAGCCGAAACAGCACTTTACCCAGCCTCCTGCCCGTTACACGGAGGCAAGCCTGGTGAAGTCCCTGGAGGAAAACGGTATCGGCAGGCCCAGCACATACGCCCCGATCATTGCCACTATTCAAAGCCGCGGTTATGTCTACAAGGAAAAGAAGCATCTGTTTCCCACTGAACTTGGCCAGATTGTCGTCAATCTTTTAAAAGAGTACTTCACAGATATCATTGATGTGGAATTTACCGCGGATATGGAGAAAAAGCTTGATCAGGTTGAGGAAGGGGAACTTATCTGGCAGGATGTTGTCAAGGAGTTTTACGGTCCCTTTGAGGATGATCTGCTCCTGGCGGAAAAAGAGATCGCCGTCATCCCTGTTGAGGAGGAGACCAGCGAGGAGAAATGCCCTAAATGCGGGCGCAATTTGAAGGTTAAACAGGGACGGTATGGTAAATTCCTGGCCTGCCCCGGGTTTCCGGAGTGTCGGTTTACCAAGCCTTTTCTAGAGGATACAGGCGTTTCTTGCCCGCTCTGCCAGGGGAAAATCGTTGTGCGCAGATCCCGCAAGGGGAGGAAGTTTTACGGATGTATGAATTACCCGGAGTGTGAATTTACATCCTGGGATGAGCCTGTACCTAAGTATTGCCCGGAATGCGGTCATTTTCTTGTTCGCCGGGGAAAGATGCAAAAGCTTTACTGCCCGCAATGCAAAAAGGCGCTGCAGGATGAAGAACAGCCATCCGCCTCCGGGGTGCAATGATGGAATCGTTATTAATAATCGGCGGGGGATTGGCCGGGTGTGAAGCGGCCTGGCAGGCAAGCCGTCTGGGGGTTTCTATAACTCTTTATGAAATGCGTCCGCATAAGTTCACTCCGGCGCACCACACGGATCTTCTTGCAGAACTGGTCTGCAGCAATTCCCTGCGAAGCACATCTCTGGCTAACGCTGTCGGGCTGCTTAAAGAGGAGATGATGCTGGCGGATTCTCTGATCATGAAGTGCGCGCAGGAAACATCCGTGCCGGCCGGTGGCGCCCTCGCTGTAGACAGAGCAAAGTTTGCGGAGAGAGTGACCGAGGAGATCGTTAAAAGTTCGCGCATTAAACCGGTTCGGGAAGAGGTTGTGGAAATTCCCGAACAACGCCCGCTGATTATTGCTACAGGGCCTCTTACTTCAGATCATCTCAGCAATAGCATCGCCTCCCTTACCGGCAAGGAGTATCTCTTTTTCTACGATGCCGTCGCCCCGCTGGTTACGCTGGAATCGATCAATACAAATCTGGTTTTCCGGCAATCACGTTACGGAAAAGGAGAGGCGGCCTACCTTAACGCTCCGCTGAATGAAGATGAATACAGGCGCTTTTGGGAGAGGTTGGTAGCGGCTGAAGTCAATGATCCCCGGGCGTTTGAAAGAAATCTCTTTTTTGAGGGATGCCTTCCCCTGGAGGTGATGGCCCGCCGCGGGTTTGATACTCTGCGCTTCGGCCCCCTCAAACCTGTGGGCTTGATCGACCCGCGCACCGGCAAAGAACCGTTTGCCGTCGTTCAGCTGCGGCAAGATAATGCCGCGGGGAGCATTTATAACCTTGTAGGTTTTCAAACCCAACTCAAATGGGGAGAGCAGAAGAATGTCTTCAGGATGATTCCCGGATTAGAAAATGCTGAATTCGTACGCTTTGGCGTCATGCACAGGAATACCTTTTTGAACGGCCCTCAGCTTTTACAGCCGACTCTTCAGTTGAGAAAGGCGCCGCAGATACTATGCGCCGGGCAGATCACCGGTGTGGAAGGATATGTGGAGTCCGCGGCCTGCGGCTTAATAGCGGGGATCAACGGCGCTCGCCTGGCCTCAGGTAAGGAACCTCTCATACCGCCGCAGCAATCGGCGCATGGCTCCCTTTGCCGGCATGTTTCCGCATCTGCGAGCTCCAATTTTCAGCCGATGAACATTAATTATGGCCTATTCCCCCCGCTGCCCGGAAAACTGCCGCGGCGTCTCCGAGCCCAGAGGATAAGCGAAAGGGCTCTCGCCTCCTGGTCCCAATTTCTTGCCAAATTGCTTTAAAAACGCTTGCCAGGCAATATTTTGTATGTTATATTTTGAAAAGAGGCATTATTCTGATGGAGAGTTGGAAAAAAATTTGCGATGATTTTTTTGAATATCTAAAAACTCAGAAAAACCTCAGTGAGCAGACTGCTCTCAGTTACAGCTGCGATCTTAAGCATTTTCTGCACTACCTTGAATCTATGGAGATCAAGGGACCGCAACAGGTCAATTTATGGATTATCCGCAATTATCTTTCCCGACTGCATGAGGCGGATTATGCCCACAGCACTATTTCACGGAGGCTGGCCTGCCTGCGGTCCTTATTCAGGTATCTTTGTCAAACCGGCAAAATCGACAAAAATCCCCTGTTATTGGTAAGAACGCCAAAGAAAGTTAAGCGCTTGCCGCAATTTCTTTATTTAAACGAAGTGCAGGATCTTTTGGATAAATCGTGGGGAAATGAAAAACTGGGCATACGCGATCACGCTTTGCTGGAGTTGATCTACAGTTCCGGTTTGCGTATCGGTGAAGCGGTACATATTAATATAGGAGATATAGAGTTGGCCATGCGTTCCTTGCGCGTTAAAGGCAAAGGGGAAAAAGAGCGCCTCGTTCCCTTCGGTTCATCGGCCGCCGCGTCTTTAAGGGTCTATCTGGCGGAGGCGCGGCCTCTGCTCACCAAAAGAAAAAATACTGCGGCTGCCGATCCTCTTTTTGTCAACTGGAGAGGGGAGCGGCTGACGACAAGAGGGGCTTATGGTATTATTACCAAGTATTTAAAAAGGGTGGCGCTCGACAGAAACCTGACGCCGCATTCTCTGCGCCATAGTTTTGCCACACATCTCCTGGAGGGGGGGGCGGATCTGAGGTCGGTGCAGGAACTGCTGGGGCATTCCAGGATGTCCAGCACACAGATTTATACACATATAACCGGTGACAGGATTAAAGCTGTTTATGAGAAAGCCCATCCGCGGGCAAAAGAACGTAAAGGAGGGGGTTAAGATATTAACCGGCACTACAGTGATTTGTGTCAGAAAGGATGGAAGGGTAGCTATCGGTGGTGACGGACAGGTCACATTCGGCAATAACGCCATTATGAAGGCACATGCCTGCAAAATACGAAAATTGTATGGGGGTCGCATTCTAGCCGGTTTTGCGGGTTCTGTCGCCGATTCACTGACGCTCTTTGATAAGTATGAGCGCAAGCTTGAGGAATACCGCGGCAATTTAGTGCGCGCAGCGGTGGAGCTGGCCCGTGATTGGCGTATGGACAAGGTTTTGCGGCGTCTGGAGGCGCTTTTGGTCGTTGCTGATGCGGAGAACCTGCTCATCATTTCCGGAAGCGGAGAGGTTATTGAACCTGACGACGGGATTGCCACGGTCGGTTCAGGATCGGGATATGCTCTTGCCGCCGCTCGGGCAATGATCAGGCATACCTCGTTGGATGCGGAGCAGATAGTGCGCTCTTCTCTGGAGATCGCCGCCTCCATATGTATTTATACAAATGACAATATAACTATAGAAAAACTATAATGAGGTGAATCCAGTGGATGAATTAACCCCCCGTCAGATTGTTTCGGTGCTGGACCGCTTTATTGTCGGCCAGGAGAAGGCTAAAAAAGCGGTGGCTATCGCTCTGCGCAACAGGTATCGCCGGCGGCGGCTCTCATCAGATCTTAAGGATGAGATTATACCAAAAAACATCATTATGATAGGTCCGACAGGAGTAGGAAAAACTGAAATTGCCAGGCGGTTGGCGAAAATTGTTAAAGCCCCTTTTGTGAAGGTAGAGGCGACAAAATTCACAGAAGTGGGCTATGTGGGCAAGGATGCCGAATCAATGGTACGCGATCTGATCGAGGTCGCCATCAGAATGATCAAGCAGGAAAAAATGGCTGAGGTGAAAGAGCAAGCGGATAAACTCGCTGAGGAAAGGATCCTGGAGATACTAGTTCCTTCATCAAAATCCCGCAAACCGATGAAGAATCCACTCAACCTCCTTTTTGGGGAAACGGGGGCAGAGGATGAACCAGCGGAAGCCGCAGCCGATTTGCAGAACTACAGGTCATTGCGGGAAAAGCAAGCTGCACAGCTTTCCTCAGGCGCCATTGAGGATCTCCAGATCGAGATTGAGGTGGAAGAAAACAGCCAAAAAACGCTCGAAGTCTTTACTCTCGGGGGCATGGAGGAAATGGGCATCAATCTTCAGGATATGCTGGGTGGTTTTCTTCCCAGAAAGAAAAAGAAGCGGCGTGTGACCATCGGGGAGGCGCGGCGCATTTTGGCTCAGGAAGAAGCCCAGAAGCTGATAGATATGGACGAGGTTTATGCGATGGCCATTGAGCGCGCCGAGCAGGATGGCATCATATTCCTTGATGAAATCGATAAGATCACGGGCAGAGAAAGCACCTCCGGCCCCGATGTTTCCCGCGGCGGGGTACAGCGCGATATACTGCCGATCATCGAAGGCTCAACTGTGATTACCAAGTACGGTCCGGTAAAAACCGATTATGTTTTATTCATAGCTGCCGGCGCTTTTCATATCTCTAAACCTTCGGATCTGATTCCGGAACTGCAGGGACGCTTTCCCATCCGAGTCGAACTAGAACCGCTGGAAAAGGATGATTTTCTGAAGATCTTGACAGAGCCGGATAATTCTTTGATCCGGCAGTATACCGCCCTCCTGCAGACCGAGGGGGTTGATGTGGAATTCACTGCGGATGCCTTGGAAGAGATTGCAGATATATCTTGTCTTGTCAATACTCAAGCTGAGAACATCGGAGCCAGGCGCCTGCATACCATCCTGGAAAGAGTTCTGGAAGAACTCTCTTTTCAAGCGCCGGAACTTCTTCAGCACAGCGTTGTTATAGATAGAGAATATGTTGCCGAGCGCCTGGCCGGAATAGTAGCCGACGGTAACTTGAGCAGCTATATTCTTTAAATAGTATCTGGGGGAGGTTGAAATGGAATCACTGTTAGAAAAAGCAAACCATATCAAAAGTCTTTTGCGCTCAAGTGAGAACTCGCGTGATTTTACTAATATCGCCAAAGTTATTGGTGAAGATATAGATACGAATGTATACGTAATAGGACGCCGGGGGAAAATCCTGGGGTATTATTTGTGGAAGGATTATTATTGCGGCAATATGCAAGAGGTTCTTCATTACAGCCAACGCTTTCCGGAGAGCTATAATCAGGAGTTGCTCTCCGTTACAGAGACACAGGTCAATTTTGATGGGAACCGTGCAGATACACAGGGACAATGCTTTCTGTCTCCGCTCAAGTGTCCTCTTCATGAACGCAGCGTTTCCATTCTCCCTGTTTATGGCGGCGGGGAACGGCTGGGTACTATAGCATTGGCTTGCGCTTCCAGGAATCTAAATGATGAGGCGCTTGTTTTGGCCGAATACGGGGCGATGCTGGTTGGAATGGAGATTATGCTCCTGAAAACAGAGCGGGCAGAATCGGATACACAGAAAAAAGCCACGGTTCAGATTGCCTTGAGCACTCTGTCCTTCTCCGAACGAAGGGCGGCGGAGCATATTTTCAGCGAATTGGAAGGCCTGGAAGGGTTGCTTGTCGCCAGCCGGATTGCCGACCGGGTAGGAATTACACGTTCAGTGATCGTCAATGCTCTGCGGAAGCTGGAAAGCGCCGGCGTAATACAAACAAGATCCCTGGGTATGAAGGGAACCTATATTCGCATCCTCAATGAAAACCTGCTGGATGAGCTTTAAAACAATAAGGCGCCGGCAAAAGGTAAAATAGCATCTTAAAATAGGGCTAGGACTATAGTATTAAGAAAATATTTTGGTGGAAGCGAAAAATTAATGCTTTTACCAATTTTTTTTGTCGAAATAAGAAGGATATTCCAAGGTAAGCTAGAAAGTATTACTAAATATAAGAATATTGTTCCTCAATTGTTAGCATTTTTGAAATAAAATGAATTTTGAAAAAATAACAGGAGGGCTGATATGTTCAATAATCTCGGGGATCCTCTAGTCTCAAATCTTAAAGAAGCTCTTGATGTCGGCTGGCTGCGGCAGCAGTTGATCAATCAGAATATTGCCAATGTCGATACCCCAAATTATAAGAGAATTGATGTAGATTTTAAGCGTATCTTAATGAATAAAAATGAGACCCAGGGACTATCTCTGGACAGGACAAACCGGAGGCATCTGCAGGTGAGTGATAAAAGGCAACAGGTTACGCCCCTCGCTCGGCAGACAGATACGCGCAACAGAAATGACGGCAATAATGTTGTTCTAGAACAGGAAAATGCTCTTATGGCGGAGACGCTTTTACAGTATCAGCTTCTGTCGCGGCTGACAACAGAGCATTTGGGTATGCTGCGCACCGCCATCACCGAAGGGAGACGTTAATAATGGGATTATTCACAGGGATTGACATCAGCAGCAGCGGTCTGACCGCCCAGCGGTTGCGCCTCGATGTGATTTCCGGCAACATCGCTAACGCGGAGACGACCAGGTCGGGAGAGATTGACGCCGACGGACAACCTGTTCCTTACCGGGCGAAAAATGTCGTGTTGGAGGCCGGCAGTCCATTTGAGGCTTATCTGCAGCATAAATTGGGAAAGACCAACGGGGTGAGAGTGAGAAGTATAGTAGAGGATACAAGCGATCCGCGCCTCGTCTACAACCCGGATCACCCTGATGCAGATGAACAGGGGTATGTACGGATGCCTAATGTCAATATTCTCGAAGAGATGGTGAATTTGATCGACGCCACACGGTCCTATGAAGCGAATGTAACATCTTTGAACGCCGTTAAGGAAATGTGCCTGCGGGCGCTGGAGATCGGCCGTTAAGGTCAGGGAGGGAGGCAGGATATGGAATCGATCTATGCACTTCAGCCGGTAACAGCTAAAACGCTTACCGAGCAAACCGCACAAACCGGGGGCAGCGATGATTTATCATTTAAAGAGTTGCTCCAGTCTGCTTATTATCAGGTCAACGGCTTGCAGACGGATGCCGAGAAAAAGGCGGGCGAGGTAGTTTCAGGAGATGCCGCCAGCTTTCATGAAGCGATTATCGCTGCTGAAAAGGCAGCGCTTGCACTTCAGTTGATGGTGCAGTTTCAGAATAAAGCGGTTGACGCTTACAACGAAATCATGCGCCTCCAATTATAATAATAATTAAGGTTGGTATGCTGTGAAGGAGATATTATTAAAGCAAAAAGAAAAAGCCGTTAGTTTCTGGAACAGGCTGTCGTCACTGCAAAAGGTTCTTTTTGTTGGGGGCACGCTTCTCATTATAAGTCTGGCAGTGATTCTGATAATTTCTATGAGCAAACCAAACTATGCCCCCCTATACACCGACCTTGATACTCAGGATGCGGCGGACATTACCGCGTATCTCAAAGAGCAAAAGGTGTTGTATAAGCTGGAGGGTGGCGGCTCGACTATCCTCGTCCCCGAGTCCCAGAAGTATGATCTGCGGCTCGCCTTGGCTGATGAAGGGATACCAAAGGGTGGAAGCGTTGGTTTCGAATCTCTGAACGAGACTCGTTTCGGGGAAACAGAAAGCGAGCGTCAGGTAAGGTACACGGTAGCTCTGCAGGGGGAATTGGAACGAACTATTCGTCAATTGGAGGCTGTTGACGACGCCCGCGTACATATAGTGAAGCCGGAATCATCACTGTTTGTAGAAGAAGAGAAGGAAGCCACCGCCGCCGTTCTGGTCAAGCTTAAGCCCGGTACTCGTCTAAATGCGGATCAAGTGAATGGGATGGTCAATCTCGTGGTCGGCGGAGTGGAGGGGCTTAAACCAAACAACGTTACTGTTGTCGATACCCAGGGGAATATTCTCTCCGCCGGATTGGCAAGCGGCACAGAGAATGAAAATATCTCCCAGTTGACTGCCCGGCAGCAAGAGATAGAGCGTGAATATGAAAATAAAATAGAGAAGTCCATTAAGGAGATGCTTGACCAAATAATCGGTCAGGGAAAATCGGTGGTGCGCGCCAGCGCAACCCTGGATTTCGACCAGGTGGAGATAAACCGGGAGACTTACGGCGATAAGTCTATCAGGAGCCAGGAAGTTGAGGAGGAGCATACCACAGATAATGGAACCTCGGTAGGAGGGGAGGCCGGCTCCTCCAGCAATATACCTCAATACGAAGAAGAGGAAGAGAACAGCACCGGCGCTACCTCGGACAGCACAAGGAAAACGACGAACTATGAGGTTGACCAGGAGAAAGAGCACCGTATAGCAGCCCCCGGAGAGGTCAAACAGCTTTCTCTTTCCGTAGTGCTGGATGCGGAAAAGGCGCTGTACAGGAAGACGAGATTGCCGACATGGTGACAGCCGCTGCGGGACTGAATACTGAACGCGGCGATCAGCTGACTGTAAGCTGTATGCCCTTCGACCGTAGCTGGGCCGAGCAGATGGGAAATGAAATGGCAGCTGAAAAAAATCGCCAAAAGATATTGTATTATGGCTTGGCGGCAGCAGCAATCCTTGTGCTGCTCATAATTGGAGCTCTCATTATTTACAGGAGAAAGCGGGAAGCAGAGAAAGTGATCGAATACTCTGAAGGGGCGCGGCCAACTGTAGATGATTTTCTGGAAGCAGAAGAAGGGGGCGCTCCAATAACTGAAGAAGAGCGGGAAAAAGAACGTATTGTCGAACAAATCAAAGCCCAGATAAAACAACAGCCCGAAAAGGCTGCAGAATTGCTTAAAACATGGTTGGGTGAGGACCAGAGGTGACAACGTGAAAAACATTTCCGGGAGACAGAAGGCCGCTATTTTATTAATTTCCTTAGGACCGGATCTCTCATCCCAGATATTTAAAAACCTGCCTGAAGAAGAGGTTGAAAAACTGACTCTGGAGATAGCCAATATCAGAAGGGTCACTGCTGAAAAGAAAGATGCTGTTTTTCAGGAGTTCTATCAGCTTTCTCTGGCCAATGATTTTATAAGCCAGGGCGGGATCGATTATGCCAAGAAGCTTCTGGAAAAGGCTTACGGCGATCAAAAAGCCGCGGAGATAATCAGACGTCTGACAGCCAACCTTCAGGTGAGGCCTTTTGATTTTATAAGAAAAACGGATCCGGGACAACTGATCAATTACATTCAGTATGAGCATCCGCAGACAATCGCTTTGATTCTGGCTTATTTGGATCCGGATCAGTCGTCGGCCGTGCTTTCGGAACTGCCCTCCGAAATGCAGACCGATGTGGCTCGCAGGATTGCTCTCATGGAAAGCACCACTCCGGAGGTTCTGCGTGAAGTGGAAAAAGTGCTGGAACGCAAGCTATCTTCGGTAGTCACTCAGGATTATACGAGAGCCGGCGGAGTGAGCACCCTGGTGGGTGTTCTGAATAGGGTGGATCGCGCTGCCGAGAAGACCATTATTGAAACCCTGGAGGTACAGGACCCTGAATTGGCGGAGGAAATTAAAAAGCTGCTCTTTGTTTTTGAGGATATTGTGCAGTTGGATGACCGAGCGGTGCAGTTAGTTCTCAGAGAGGTCGATTCCCATGACCTGGCCCTGGCTCTCAAGGGGGCCGGAGAAGAAGTGATGAGCAAGATAGAGCGCAATATTTCCAAGAGAGCGGCGCAGCTCTTGAAAGAGGACATCAACTATATGGGACCTATGCGCTTGCGAGATGTGGAGGAAGCACAGCAGAAGATTGTAGCCGAGATCCGTAAACTCGAGGAACAGGGACAGATTATCATTACCAGAGGCGGGAGGGACGACATCATTGTTTAGGGTGATTAAAGCGGAACAACTCTATTTGTCGTTGCCCAGGGCAATTGTTTCACCTGAAAGGGAGGAAATAAAAGACGAGTGTCCTCCTTGTCCAGCGGAAGATGTTATGGCAGAGACAGAACTGATGGCCGAGCAATTGTTGAATGATGCGCGGTTAAGAGCGGAAAAAGTGATTGCCGAGGCCCGGGTGGAGGCAGAAAGAATCGTAGATAAGGCCAGGAGCGAAGCAGGCGAGCTGGAAGAAAAGGCGCGCCAAGATGGATATGAAGCGGGGCTCCAGGAGGGAAAGGAAGCCTTGGCCGGGGAACGCCGCAAACTGGACGACGAGATAAACGCAAAGAGGCAGTCGCTGGTAGAGGAAAGGAACCTGATGCTTGACCGCTTAGAGCCGGATGCCGTTCAACTGGCGGTGATCATGGCCCGGGGTATCGTTCATACAGAACTCCTAATCGCTCCGGAGCAGATTAACGCCATCGCCAAAGCGGTGCTGTCCAAAGCAAAGGGCGACGGAGAACTGCTATTAAAGGTTTCTCCGCAGAATTATGATGCCGTTAAATCGTTTATCGACGATGAGCTGGCCAGCGATGAGCAGATCAAGGTAGGTATCAATAACACACAGGATCCGGGATGTCGGTTGGAAACACCTTTTGGCGAAATTGATGCTTCTATTGAGGGGCAGTTTCAGGAAATCGTCCGTACCCTGCAGGAAGTGAGCCGGAAATGATCAGCCTGGAAAAATATATTAAATGTATGGAAAACTTTAATCCAATCAAGTACCGGGGGAAAATTGAGCAGATTGTCGGCTTGACCATTGAGGCGACCGGCCCCTGGGGAAATGTTGGAGAACTTTGTTATATTGATACGCATCAGGGAAGAATCAAAGCGGAAATCGTAGGTTTTAAGGGAAAGAGGACCATCCTCATGCCCCTGGGCGAATTGCGGGGAGTAGGGCCCGGCTGTGAGGTAATAGCCTCCGGTGATATTTTTCAAGTGGGGGTTGGAACAGGTTTAAAGGGAAGAATCCTGGACGGTCTGGGACGGCCTCTTGACGGGAAAGCTCCTGTTTCAGCTGAAGACTGGGCGCCCGTGGTCAACAGCGCCCGCAATCCGTTGGATAGAACCAGGATCTCGGAACCCCTGTCTTTGGGGATCAAAGCGATCGATGGGCTGCTGACCTGCGGTAAGGGGCAGCGCCTGGGCATTTTTGCTGGGAGCGGAGTGGGAAAAAGCATACTGATCGGCATGATCGCTCGCAATACTGCGGCAGATGTTAATGTAATCGCTCTCATCGGAGAGCGCGGGCGCGAGGTGCGTGAATTCATCGAAAGGGATCTAGGGGAAAAGGGTTTGGAGCGTTCTGTTGTGGTTGCCGCTACTTCGGATCAGCCTGCTTTGGTGAGATTGAGAGGAGCTATGGTGGCTACCGCTATCGCCGAATATTTTCGGGATGAAGGGCTAGACGTCCTCTTGATGATGGATTCTGTAACCAGGTTTGCCATGGCTCAGCGCGAGATAGGGCTGGCGGTAGGAGAACCACCCGCCACCCGCGGCTATACCCCTTCGGTCTTCGCACTTTTGCCCAGGCTCCTGGAAAGGGCAGGAACATCCAGCAAGGGGACGATCACCGGACTTTATTCGGTTCTTGTAGATGGCGATGATTTCAACGAGCCTATTACAGACGCGGTGAGGGGAACCCTTGACGGCCATATAGTATTATCCAGAGATTTAGCGGCAAAAAACCATTATCCGGCGATCGATGTGCTCAATTCGATAAGCCGGGTGATGATCGATATCGTAGACAAAGACCACTTAAAGAGAGCGACCCGGATGCGCGGTATTTTGGCTACATATCATGAGGCAAAAGATCTGATTGAAATCGGCGCCTATAAAAGCGGCGCCAACCCAAGGATTGATGAAGCAGTGAGGATGTACGTGCCCTGCTGCGAATTTCTGCGGCAGGGGATCTTTGAGAAATTCAGTTACCAGGAAACTCGGCAGCGCCTGACAACCCTTATTTCTGATGAGGAGGAGAACAGCCGGAATTGAAAAAATTTCATTTTCGCCTGGAGAGGTATCGCCACCTCAAGGCGCAGGAAGAAAAGGCGGCCCAGATGGAGTTTGTCAAAGCTCAGAAAGAATTTCAGGATGAAACCGCCAGGTTGACTGCTCTGCGGCAAAAAAATAGCGAGTTGCTGGCGTTAAACAGAAAGCTGCTGCAGGGGAAACTACAGCGGGAGCTTTTGGATGCTTGTTACGGCTGCCTCCTGGTACAGAGGAATTCCCTGGCGGAACAAACAGATATCGTCTTCCAGGCAGAAGAGAAAATGAAAGGTGAACAAAGGGTTTATATAGAGGCGCGCAAGTCGAGCAAGCTGCTGGATCGTCTCTATCAGCGTCAGTGGACGGCATACTATCAGGAATTTTTACATTCCGAACAAAAGATGCTGGATGAGATCGGGCTGATCTCGTATTTAAAGGATTAGGTGAGAGGAATGAAGATACCGGCCAAAGTACTAGTCATAATAATTGCTGTCTTGCTCATAGGAGGGGCCGCGGCCGCGGCGGCCGCAGGCCTGATTGATGTGAGCGGTTGGAAAAAGACAGTAGCTGATCGCATAGGCTCAAAAGCCAAGCAGCAGCAGGAAGATAATCAGGAACTGCGGGAGCGCTTGGCTCTGGCAGAACAGCAGCTGAAAAAAGAGCAAGAACTACGCAGGCAGTTAGAAGAGGCGATTGCAGCTTCTCAAAGCTTAGAAAAAGCCTCTGAAGAGCAGCAAAACTCCGGCGAAAGAGATTACAGAGAGCTGGGGGATTATTATGCCGGGATGAAGTCCCCTGTCGCCGCCGCTATTCTGGGGAAGATGACCCCCAGTGTGGCCGCCGAAATATTGATGGGGATGGATGAAGAGCAAGCAGGAGCGATTCTGGCCTCATTGACTCCTGAAATGGCTGTTCAGGTGACGGAGATGATCGCCGTCAGCGCAGCCCAGGAGGACCAGCAGA
>DHAA01000073.1:15270-15506 GCA_002397275.1 Thermacetogenium sp. UBA4966
TTCCTTTTCCTTTATGCAGCTGCTGGGGGCTTTGCTGCAATCCGCCGCAGCTGATCTGATCAGTGAAGATAGTGAGCAGCAGCACCGGCCGCCTATCTGTACCGTTGACGAAAATCAGGGGGAGGAAGCGGCGCTGCAACCGTCTGCCGCCGCTCTGGGAGCAGGCGCCGTTTTTCAACTGTATCCGGGGGAGGAAATCCCACAAACAAGCGCTGTGGAAGTTTCCATTACTCAGC
>DHAA01000110.1:0-14782 GCA_002397275.1 Thermacetogenium sp. UBA4966
TTCTCTCTCAAATTCATAAGAGAAAAAAGACCTTCATGGTCATTATTTTTATTGGTCA
Organism: Thermacetogenium sp. UBA4966; assembly: GCA_002397275.1. Classification (GTDB taxonomy): domain Bacteria; phylum Bacillota; class DSM-12270; order Thermacetogeniales; family Thermacetogeniaceae; genus Syntrophaceticus. The sequence goes on from DHAA01000110.1 coordinate 59, forward strand.
GCAAGAAATATAAAATTATATTTAATACATAGTTTATGTCATTGGATAAAGGGGTGTCAAATCTTATTAACGACTATTTTATTTAATATATCACATTTGTTCGGCATAATAATTCTAATACATTCATATTTCTCTCTTATTTACCATAAATAATCGTTTGTCTTCTTGGGAGAGCTTATACACTTACCTCTCCATATTTTTGACACTGATAGTCATAAAAGCAGTATAGAGTTATTCTTCCTAAATTTTTAGGGATAAATATTTTAAAGTTATCTGTCTTGTTCAGATAAAAAGCGTTGTTCCCGAATGATCTGCTGCATTTAAAAATGTTGCTACTCCGCCGATCTCCACACCATCAATCAACTCTTCCTTTTTGATGCCCATAATCTCCATAGTCATATTGCATGCCACCAACCTCACATTGAAATGCTTAGCTTGAGTGATCAGCTCCTCCAGAGAGGAAACATTTTTCTGCCGCATAATCCCGCGAATCATACGCGGCCCCATTCCCAGCATATTCATCTTGGAGAGCGTCAGTTTGCCGCTGCCCCGGGGCATCATCCAGCCGAAGATGCGCTCCACGAAAGTCTTCTTTACAGGCGCCCTCCGATTCTGGCGAAGCATGTTGAGCCCCCAGAAAGTGAAGAACATGGTCACCTTTTTGCCCATAGATGCTGAACCGTTGGCGATAATAAAAGCAGCGATGGCTTTATCCAGATCCCCGCTGAATACGACAAAGGTGTTCTGGTCCTTACCCTTTAAAGGCTGTTGGGAAACATCTTTCTCTTGAGCAATCTGCCCAGTTTGTCCTTTTCTGATTAACGCTTTGATGACGCCGTCTTTCTTTCCAATCGTCAGCAGTTGGTTGCCGGTGTTTTCGCACCAGGATTTGATGTCGCTTGTAAATCCTGGGTCAGTTGCTGAAACCTCGAGCAGATCACCATTTTTTATTTTTTTCATCATCTCAAAGACGCTTACGATAGGACCAGGGCACTGCAGGCCGCAGGCATCTATTTTAACTGTATTAGCCGGCGCTTCTTCTTTTTCTAGTTCTGCAGCGGCCAATGTTTCCATATTGGCTTTGCCTCCGCTTGTATTTTTAGCTCTTGCCTGCTCTGAAACCCCCGCCTTTTTTTCATCCGCCACCGCTTTGTAGGTCAACCAGCCGCCGCTTAAATTCTTTACCCGTGCAAAGCCGTTCTGTACAAGGATTCGATAAGCCAGATAACCTCTGAACCCCACACGGCAGTAAAGAATAATATCTTTGTCTTGCGGCAGTCGCGGCAGACTCTCCCGCACAGTATTTAAAGGTATATTCACCGCTCCCGGAAGATGGCCGGCTTCATATTCTGCCTCTGTCCGAACATCAATAATTAAAGTGGATTCCCTGTTCAGCAGCTCGATTTGATGCCAATGGATAACAGCCATGTCGCCATTAACAATATTCCCCGCCGCATACCCAGCCAGGTTGACCGGATCCTTGGCTGAAGAGAAAGGCGGAGCATAAGCCAATTCCAACTCCTGTAGATCAAAGACCGTTTCTCTCCTTCTTAGTACGGTTGCCAGGACATCAATACGCTTATCGACCCCTTCGCCGCCGACAATTTGAGCTCCCAGGAGCATCCCTTTATTCGGGTCGAAGAGCAGCTTGATGTGCATAGCTGTTGAGCCTGGATAATAACTGGCGTGAGTTCCCGGGTGGGTAAAGGAAACCTCATAAGGAATCCCCATCTTTTTTAGCGTTTTTTCATTGGCCCCAGTGGAAGCGGCAGTCAATCCAAATACCTTAGCTATTGCAGTCCCTTGCGTACCTCTGTAAACAGAGTTCTTTCCGGCGATAAGATCAGCGACTATTCTTCCTTGTTTATTTGCGGGGCCGGCCAGCGGAATATGGGTTAGCGCGCCGGTTATAAAATCTTCTACTTCAATAACATCACCGACTGCAAAGATATGAGGATCGCTGGTCCGTAATTGCTCATTGACCACAATTCCTCCCCTCTCCCCAACGGCTAAACCCGCCCTTTTAGCAATGTCGGCTTCCGGCCTTACTCCAACAGCCATGATTACCATGTCGGTGGGGAGCTCTCTGCGGCTTTTAAGTATTACCTTAGCCACTGAGCCGTCTTCCTGGATAAAGGAGCTGACCCCGTCTCGCAGAATCAATCCAACCCCTGCAATACGCAGGTGTTGGTGCAAAATGACGGCCATCTCGTAGTCAAGAGGCGCCAGCACCTGGTCTGCAGCTTCAATGATCGTGGTCTTGATGCCTAGCTGATGCAGGTTTTCCGCCATTTCTAACCCAATAAAGCCGGCGCCGACGACTACGGCGTCTTTCGCTTGTTGTTTTTCTATAAACTCTTTGAGGACATCAACATCAGGAATATTGCGCACGGTAAAAACATTGGCGGCATCAATTCCAGGAATCTGCGGACGTATTGGCGAAGCGCCCGGCGAGAGGATTAGATAGTCATAGGTTTCACGATAAGTTTTCCCGCTCGTTTCTTGCACCTCAATCTCCTTTTGTTCGGGGAAGATTTCAGTTGCTTCACTATTAACACGCACATCAATATTGAGCCTATCCTTCATCGCCTGTGGCGTCTGCACCAAAAGTTTTTTCCGGTCGGTAATCACGTTGCCGATATAATAGGGCAAACCGCAGTTGGCAAAAGAAATATGCTCTCCCTTCTCCAACATAATGATTTCCGCCTGTTCATCCAAGCGCCGCAGTCTGGCGGCAGCGCTCGCTCCACCCGCTACTCCCCCGATGATCACAACCTTTTTGCCCATGATATACCTCCTTTTATTGATATATTCAGATATTATGATAACAACATTATTAAAAATTAAAAATAATTACCGCCTGCCGAGTCGGAAATGCATTAACTACCAAACAGCAAGCGAACAATTTTTTTAGCGTCATCATTAATCACGCTATAAAAGACTTCCAATCCATAGCGCTTCCCTTCGATAATACCGGCGCCGCGAAGTTTGGCTAAGTGTTGTGATATGGTTGACTGCGGCATATCCAGGCAGTTCTGTATATGGGAAACATTGCACTCCTCCTGCGCCATCAGACCCTTGACAATACAGAGACGTACCGGGTGCGCTAAAACCTTCAACAGTTCGGCTTTTTCCTTAAACAGCTTTGGGTTTGTCGTAAATGTTTCTAACTGCCGCGTCTTGCTCACCTCGATTTGGAACGATATCTTATATCTGTTTATTATAATATAATGATATTTGGATTGTGTCAAGCGTTGCAGCTTAATCTTATACGCCGCCTTCACTTTCAGATTTCTTTAAAAGTTTTTCACATGCAGATATGAACATATCCGCATGTTCATAGTGGATGTCATGTCCGGACTTTATAGTGATATAATGAACTTAAATCAAAAACGCAATTATTCAATGAGGTGATCTGATGCTGATCGGACTTGTTAGCGACTCCCACGGAGAGTTGAAGAATTTAAAGGATGCCGCCTGGAAGCTGGCTTATAACTGGCATGTGAAGCTGCTCGCTCACCTGGGTGATGAGTGTGAGGATGTCGATGCCATTCGGGACATGAGGCTGGAGATCATAGAGGCGCCCGGGGTCTACTGCCGGGAGTATCAGGATCCGGCCATCCCCAATCGTGTGCTCAAAGAACTGGAAGGGCAGAGGATACTCTTTACCCATACGGCTGAAACCCATAAGAACGATCTCCCCGCTGACCCCGACCCCCAGCAGCTGGCTCTGAAGCATGAGGTTGACGTAGTGGCTTTCGGCCATACCCATATCCCTGAAGCAAAGCTGGAAAACGGTGTTCTCTGGGTTAATCCCGGCCACTTAAAGGATACTGACAAAAAGGGGCATGCTCCCAGCTTTGCGCTGCTGGATATCGATGAGCATAACGCCAGGGCGCTGCTGTTCGACTTAAAGAGCAGTGAGATCATCGACTCCTGCGCTATGGAAAAGTAACCTCCAGCACCAGTGCTTTCCGGATGTAATTTGCAAGGCATTGCTGTGCATACAAAGAAAAGCCGGCCCCCTTTTGAAGGACCAGCTTCTCTTTTATTCCTAATCCTTATCCGAGGATGGCCTTGATATCCTCCTCCGGCGTGGTGACCGGCTGAATATTGTAGTTATCCTGAAGTACTTGCAGCACATCCGGCGTCAGGAAAGCCGGAAGGGTCGGGCCAAGCCGCATGTCCTTAATCCCCAGATGCAGCAAGGTGAGAAGAATAGCGACCGCCTTCTGTTCGAACCAGGAGAGAACAATGCTCAAAGGCAGGTCGTTGACTTCGCACTTAAAGGCATCGGCCAGAGCAGCCGCCACCTGGATGGCTGAATAGGCGTTATTGCACTGCCCCATATCTAAAAGACGCGGGATACCGTCGATCTCACCCAGATCCAGATAGTTGAAGCGGTATTTTCCGCACCCCAGAGTCAGTATCATACAGTCCTGCGGCAGCTTTCGGACAAAGTCTGTGTAATAGCTCCGGCTGGAGCGTGTTCCGTCACAGCCGCCGACCAGGAAAAAGCGGCGGATCTTGCCGGATTTTACCCCTGCGATAACCTTGTCTGCAATTTTAAGAACAGCCTGGTGATGGAATCCGGTCATGGTCATAGGACCGAGGTTTTCCTCCAGAGGTTTCAGGGCCAGGGCCTTTTCGATCACCGGTGTAAAGTCGCGGCCCTGGATATGCACGACATTCGGGAGATCCGCAATCCCGCAAGTAAACATGCGGTCCCTGTAAGAATCACGGGGCAGCAGCACACAGTTGGTGGTTCCCAAGATTGCACCGGAAAACTCTTCAAACTCCCTCTTCTGGTTCTGCCAGGCGGCGCCATAGTTCCCCGCCAGGTGCTTAAACTTCTTCAATTCAGGATAGGCCAGCGCCGGGAGCATTTCCCCGTGGGTATAGACATTGATCCCCTTGCCTTCCGACTGCTTCAAGAGTTCATAAAGATCCAGCAGATCATGGCCGGTCACCAGGATCCCCGGGCCCTTCTTTGTTCCTACCTGCACCTTCGTCGGTTCCGGTTCCCCGAAGCGCTGCAGATGAGCCCTATCCAGCATCTCCATAGTACGCAGGTTTATCTCACCCGCCTTGAGCAGCAGCTTAATGTGACTGTCCAAATTAAAGTTGACATTGGTCAGCGTTGAGAAGAGCCCTTCTGCAAAAAAGGCGTCCACCTGGTCGTCATAAGCGCCGAGTTCCCGGGCATGGTAGGCATAGGCCGCTATTCCCTTGAGCGCGATGATGAGGGTGTCCTGAAGTCCGGCGATGTCGGCATCCTTCCCACAAACACCTGATTTAGTGCAGCCGGTACCTTTCGCCGTCTGTTCACACTGGTAACAAAACATGTTTTCCCCTCCTCAGAATTATTAATCAAGACTGTTTTTATCCACTATAGGCGATAAAAAAACTAACGCATCACTCTTTCAATTCTATACCCCCTTTCAGAGAAGCGCCTTCCCGAACCTGATCCGCCAAATCCTGCAGGGTAATCTGACTTAAGAATGCGGCGATTCTTTGTTCCAACTGCAGCCAGTTATTTTTAAGAACGCACTGCGGCGAACGAGGGCAGGCCTCTTTTTCCAGAAAACACTTATTCATCGCCAGTTTGCCTTGCATGGTCTCAATAACATCCAACAGGTTGATCTCTTGAGGCGCCCTGGCCAAAGCAAACCCGCCGCAGGCCCCCCGCTGCGAAAGAACAAATCCGGAGCGGCTCAACTTTTGCAAGATCTTCTGCAGGTATTCCAGCGGCACATCCTGCTCTTCAGCGATCTCCCCGGCTGTTATCTCCTTTCCGGAATGAAGAGCCAGATAAACAAGCGCCCTGATACTGTAGTCCGTATTTCTTCTAATTATCTCCACGGCAACCCACCCTCTTTATGGACTATTATAGTCCACTATAAATAACATGTCAACAGGCATAAATAAGAAGAGGCCGGCTCTTCGTTTCGAGACAGCCTCTCATAGGATATATCTCTATTCTTTCGCCAATTCCGCCTTGTGTTTCTCGATAATCTCCTGCGCAAGCCGGGCGGGTACTTCTTCGTAGCTGGAAAATTTCATCTTGAAAGAGCCGCGTCCCTGTGTGATCGACTTTAAGGCAATAGGGTAATCCTGCACTTCGACAAGGGGCGCCTGGGCTTTGATCAGCTGCATGCCGCCTTCCTGGGGTTCCATGCCCATGATTTTCCCGCGCTTTCCGTTAAGATCCCCCATTATATCCCCCATGAACTGCTCAGGGACCAGGATCTCCATATTCATGATCGGTTCCAATAGAACCGGGTCCGCCTTTTCCATTCCTTTTTTGAAAGCCATAGAAGCGGCGATCTTAAAGGCCATTTCCGAAGAATCTACCGGGTGATAAGAGCCGTCGTACAGTGTGGCTTTCATGCCGATGACCGGGTATCCCGCTAAAATCCCTTCGAGGATAGCTTCCTTGAGCCCCTTTTCCACAGCGGGAAAATACTGTCTGGGGACGGCGCCGCCAAAAACCTTCTCTTCGAAGATAAAGTCTTCACCGCTATGCGGCTCGAGTGTTAACCAGACGTGACCGTACTGGCCGCGCCCGCCGGTCTGCTTCTTGTATTTGCCTTCTTGCTGGACCGTCCCTCTGATCGCCTCGCGGTATGGAACTTTCGGCTTCTTTGAGGTAACGTCAACGCCAAACTTTTGGTGAAGCCGCTCCAACACAATATCCAAATGTGTTTCCCCTGTTCCGGTAAGCACCGTCTCTTTGGTTTCTTTGTTCTTTTCAATACGAAGAGTGGGATCTGCCTCGATCAGCCTCTGTATAGCGCCGCTGAGCTTATCCTCGTCCCCCTTGCTCTTAGGCTCGATAGCAACGGACAGCATCGGTTCCGGAAATTCAACGCCGGGAAGCTCAAGCTGATGATCTTTCCTGCAGAGGGTATCTCCCGTTTCCGTTTCCTGAAGTTTGGCCAGTACAGCTATATCCCCCGCTTTTACCTCGGAAAGCGTCTCCTGTTGTTTTCCGCGCATCGTGAAGATCTGACCAATCTTCTCTTCTTTTTTCCTGTTGGCATTATAGACGACACTGTCGCTCTTCATACTTCCCCCGTAAACCCGGAAGAAATTCAACTTGCCTACATAAGGGTCGGCCAGCGTTTTGAAAACGAGCGCGGCCTGCGGCTCCTCAGCCGGCGGATTGTCAGCCAAATCCACCGGAGAGGGAACAACGTCGACCAGAAAATCGAGAAATCTGCCGATACCCATATTGGTTAATGCCGACCCGCATAGAACAGGCACAAAGCTGTTCGCCATGAAAGCATTTTTTAATCCGGTGTGTATTTCGTCATCGGAAAGCTCCTCACCATCCAAATATTTCATGAGGAGTTCGTCATCCCCTTCGGCAGACGCTTCTATGACGGCTTCCCGCGCGGACTCCGCAGCCGCCTTCAAGTCTTCGGGGATCTCTTCCTCCTGGCAGCTGCCGTCTTGGCCGGTATATTTATAGGCCTTCATCTTGAGAAGATCGACAACCCCGCTGAAGTTGTCGGCAGTTCCCAGGGGCAGCTGTAAAGGGATGATATTCTTTTTAAAGACATCTCTCATCTGCTCCAGAACGCGATCGAAATTTGCATTCTCTCTGTCCATCTTATTTATAAAGGCTATTTTGGGGAGATCCGCCTTTTCGGTCTCTCTCCAGCCAATTTCCGTTTGTACTTCAACCCCCGAAACGGCACACAGCACTAAAGCAGCGCTGTCCACAACGCGGAGAGCGCCCTTTACCTCTCCAAAAAAGTCGGCATAGCCCGGCGTATCCAGGAGATTGATCTTGCAATCCTTCCATTCACAGGGAGCAAGAGTCGTGCTCACAGATATCTTACGCTTAATTTCTTCCGGGAAATAATCGGTTGTCGCCGTACCGTCGTCAACCTTTCCCAGTCGACTGGTATGACCCGCGTTAAAAAGCATCGCTTCGACAAGAGATGTTTTGCCCGCACTACCATGCCCGATAACAGCAATATTTCGTATGCGGGAGGATTCATAAACTTTCAAAGCAGCAAATCCCTCCTCCAAGTTAAAAACTCGTAAACCTCAGATAATCGCTAATAATAAGTAAATTTTACTGAATCATTATATTATAGTTTGACTTTCAAGTCAAAAACAACCTATAAGGCAATAAACTGACTGTATAATTGTTTACTTCGGAATAAACAATATTAACGGGTGCACAGAGGAGGTTTTCATGGGACGCCGAAACAGAGGTTTAATGTCTGAAAGGCTAAAGTACGAACTGGCCAGAGATATGGGAGTCTTGGATATCGTGCAAAATGAGGGTTGGGGAAGCATCCCCTCCCGTGACTGCGGTAACCTGGTAAAACTCGCCATTGAAAGAGCCGAACGCAGTCTCCAGACAGGCAACCAGTTTCAGTCTTAAACTAACTAAGTGTACCCGCCGGGGATATTTTTATCCCCGGTATTTATTTTGATTCTTCTTTAAAAGTCAAGGCCCCCACAGGACAAACCTTGACGCACTCGCCGCACTGAGTGCATATTGATTCTTGGAGAGGGCGCTCGCCAAAAGTGGATACCTTCCGTTCGAAGCCGCGCCTGACAAAGCCGATCGCTCCCACCCCGGCGACATGATGATCCGCCCAGATACAGCGGCCGCAAAGCACGCATTTATTGGGGTCATAGCTAAAAGAATCAGGCGAGTCGTCCGTCGGCAGCTCTGCAGTGAGCAGAGGCCTCAGACGGGTGAGTTTCAATTTCAGTTTTCTTTCCCGCGCTATCTTTTGTAATTCACAGCTGCGGTTTTTAGGGCATTTGCCGCAGCGCAGCTTGTGATTGGAAAGCAGCAGTTCGAAGGCGGTCCTTACCAGGCGGTCCACCCGAGGCGTGCGTGTCTGCACCGCCATTCCCTCCCTTACCTCCTGCGTACAGGAGGCGACAGGGTCACGCCCCCCTTCGATCTCCACAAAGCAAAGCCGGCAGCTTGCCCCCGGACGCTCCTCTTCCCTGTTGCCGCACAGGTGCGGAATGTAAATACCGAGGTCCAAAGCCGCCCAGAGCAGCTTCTCTCCTGCAGGCGCCTGATACAACTCTCCGTCTATGGTTATATTAACTTTGTTGTTCATTTTGTACGCCCCCTTCCTCTGTTTGAACGAGCGGAGGAGATACCCTGATTACAGCCTTGTATTGAGGCGGGCAGGACGCCAGGCAACTGTTGCACTTATAACACTTATCCAGATGAATTGCCTTCAGCATATCAGGCCTTGTGTAGATGGCTTCGGTCGGGCAGCTGCCGATGCAGACGTCGCAGAGTTTGCTGCACTTCTCCGGAATGATCATATAGGAAATCAAATCCTTGCACATCAAGCCCGGGCAGCGGCCCTCATTGATATGAGCCTCGTATTCATCCCGGAAATAGCGTATGGTAGTCAGGACCGGATTGGGAGCCGTTTTGCCGAGGCTGCATAGAGAACCCATTTTGATATCCTCCGCCAGCTCCAGGAGCAGATCTATATCCTCAGAGTTTCCCTTTCCCCGCGTGATATCCGTAAGGATCTCCAGCATCTGCTTCGTCCCCAAACGGCAGAAGGTGCACTTCCCGCAAGACTCCTTCTGGGTAAAATCAAGAAAGAAGCGGGCGATCTCCACCATACAGTCGTCTTCATTCAATACGACAAGCCCGCCGGAGCCCATCATGGCGCCCGCTTGCTGCAGGGAATCAAAATCAATGGTCAGATCCAGGGATGATTCAGGCAAACAGCCGCCTGAAGGGCCCCCGATCTGCACAGCCTTAAATTCTTTTTCTTCCTTTATCCCGCTCCCCACGTCATAAACCAGTTCTCTGATCGTCGTCCCCATCGGCACTTCGACTAAGCCGGTGCCGACAACCTTTCCTGCCAGAGCAAACACCGCTGTTCCAGGACTGTTTTCCGTGCCGGTGCTTTTAAACCAATCGGCGCCGCGGCGCATGATATGCGGCACATAAGAAAGCGTTTTTACGTTATTGATCACCGTGGGCTTACCGTGCAGCCCTGAAGTCGCCGGGTAAGGCGGCCGGTGATTAGGAGTCCCGGCGCTTCCTTCAATAGAAGCGATTAAGGCTGTCTCTTCCCCGCAGACAAAGGCTCCTGAACCCTGAAAAATCTTGATTTCAAAGCTGAAATTGCTTCCCAGCACCTCTTTCCCAATCAGTCCCTTTTCACGAGCCTGGTCGAGGGCGGTCCTTAAGCGGGCAACCGCCAGCGGATATTCCGCGCGCACGTAGATGTAGCCCAGCGATGCCTGCACGGCATAAGCCGCTATAATGAAGCCCTCGATCAACTGGTGGGGATTAGATTCTAAAATTGCCCGATCCATAAAGGCGCCCGGATCACCCTCATCAGCATTGCAGATAATATATTTTGGCGAACCGTCGGCTTGATAGCACCTTTCCCACTTAACGCCTGTGGGAAATCCCGCCCCCCCTCTGCCGCGCAGCTTGGCCTCCTTAATCTCTGCGATCACCGCAAGGGGGTCCATCTCCAGAACCTTGGACAGCGCCGCGTATCCGTCTTTGGCCAGATAGTGATCGATGTCATCGGGATCGATCAAACCGCAATCCGCCAGGATGATCCTCTGCTCGACGACACCCCGGGGGAAATCCTCGAAGGTGGGGAATTCGTCGTTGGGCTCCAGAGCAGCCATGGCGAATTCATAACAGGGGTCGTCATTAACCAGAAAATCAGCGACAAGCCTTTGCGCCATCCCTTCATCCACAGGGCCATAACAGAGAGAAGGGAAACCCGGCTTGGAGATAACCACCAGCGGCTCCGCATAGCAGTGGCCCATACAACCGACCTCTTCAACAGCTATATCCAGCTGATGCTTGGCGGCTTCCTCACGAAAAACATTTAAAACATCCATAGCCCCGGCCGCTCTCCCGCACGTTGCCATTCCTACCAGAACACGCGGTTTCTGTTTTGTTTTTTCAAACTTTTCTATTGCGGCATCTCTGAGCGCCGCATATTTTTGTGAGATACTCATTGGTCCTGCCCGCCCCCCTCCTGTTTTTCCTCAGCTTTCTCTTTTTCTTGTTCTTTCTTTTCAATCTCAAAGGCGAGCAAGATACCGTCGACCCGAATCGGAGAAACCTTCGCTTCCACCTTTTCGTCAACTACAACGACAGGGGCCAGGGCACAGCAGCCGACGCAAGCCACACGCTCCAGGCTGAATTCCCGATCAGGAGTTGTTTCACCCTCTTTAATCCCCAGCCTGCGTTCAAAGGAGTCTAAAATAATGTGTCCGCCCAGCATATGACAGGCGGTGCCCAAACATACCTTGATCTGATGTTTCCCAGGCGGATTCAAGCGAAATTGGTTGTAAAAGGTAGCCACGCCGTAGACATCTACAGCCGGCAGTTTAAATGCCGCGGCGATCTGCTCCATGGCCGGCTGGGGCAGATAACCCAGCCTTCCCTGGACATCCTGAATAACAGGGATCAATTCCTGGCGTTCTGTGCCGTGACGGCTTAGTATATTCTCAGTTTCCCTTTGAATCTGCTCCAGTTCCCCCTCCAGCAGCTCCAACTGATCAACCCCCTCCCACAAGGTAATTTCAGTCTATCCCTAATCTTCTCTTTAATCTTCTCTTTTTTCTTGGGTTTCTCCTGCTTTCTCCCCGGAAGATATGGTCATATGCCCTGATGAATCCAGGAGCGCAGTCATGTTTTCCCTGTTATGCAGCAATGTCTTCATGCAATTATCTGCATAGTCTTTTTGGAAGCGGCCGGCGTTAAGCATCAACAGAACCCTGGCCCAGTCCAGCAGCCGGATATCTCCTGAATGGGAACCCGTGTCTCTCATCATGGCTATGGCCAGTGCGATACTCTCATTGAGCGTTTCCAGGGCTTCAGCAGCTCGCAGGCGAAGAATTGCCGTCTCATCATCAATCGTCGGATAGTCAAGATAGAGAAAGGCACAGCGCCTGCGCAGAGCTTCGGAAAGCTCACGCTCCCCGCTGTTGGTGATCACGACAACAGGTTTTTGCCTGGCCGTCACAGTTCCGATTTCCGGTATCGATACCTGATAATCTGAAAGCAACTCCAGAAGAAAAGCCTCAAAGTCGCGATCAGAGCGGTCGATTTCATCGATCAATAAGAGCGCCTGTCCCTTTTGAGTTATCGCCTGGAGCAGAGGGCGCTGCAGTATATATTCTAAAGAAAAAAGCTGTTCCTCTCTGGCCTCCGAGCCTTTGCTACGGCCGGCGGCGAGATGAATATTGATCAGTTGCCGCTGGGTATTCCAGTCATAAAGAGATTTACTCTCATCCAACCCTTCATGACACTGCAGCCTGATCAAGCGGGTTCCTAAGATAACGCTCAATGCCTTAGCCATTTCGGTTTTGCCCGCGCCTGCGGGACCGCTGATCAGAAGCGGCTTCTCCAGGCAGAGAGCCAGGTAAATGGTATTGAGATCCTCCTCATTGATCACATAGCACATGCGGTTAAACCCGTCACGCAGTTCCTCAAGCCGGATAGCGATGATATCCCTCCTCTATTTGTATCCTTTTTTCCCCATACGGCAAAGTAGAAAATAACAAGAAATTAAGGAAGATCATCAAAAAAATCCTTTAAGGTCTCCATAGCTCTGTAGTTGGTTAAATCTACTTGAATCGGCGTGACCGATACCTTGTTGTCCCGGATAGACGCTACGTCGGTATCATCTGCCGATGATTCGTCAACATGATCGACCACTTCTCCGCCCAACCAATAGTAGGCTTTACCTCTGGGATCCACCCGGGCATCAAAAGAATTAATATATTTGCGGCTACCCAACCTGGTGATTTCCACCCCTTGAATCTGATCAGGCGCCACAGAGGGGACGTTGATATTGAGCAGAGTGTCTTTACAGATCCCCCCCGTTCGAAGAACTTTTAGCGCCAGCTTCTTGGTGAAAGAGGCCGCATACCTGTAATCCGGGTTCATGTATTCCGTTACTGAAACAGCCATAGCGGGAAACCCGAGGATAATCCCTTCCAGCGCTCCGGAAACAGTCCCTGAGTAAAAGATATCGACTCCCAGGTTCGATCCGCGATTAATGCCTGCGACAATCAGATCCGGCTTCTCATCCAACAGACAGTTAACAGCCAATTTTACACAATCTGCGGGAGTGCCGTTAACTACCCAGGCCTTGCCGTCAAAAAGAGATGTTTTTTCGGCGCGTAAGGGTATGTCCATCGTAATGCCATGTCCGGTAGCGCTTCGCTCCCTGTCCGGAGCGACGATCATAACCTCCGCTATTTCCTTAAGCTGAGACCAGAGAACAGCAAGCCCTTTAGCTTGTATGCTGTCGTCATTAGTTAAAAGTATTCTCATTTACCCCACCCAACTGAAATATAAATCAGAATCAATCCTGGAACAAACAATAGCTTCTTATATACTAACAGATAATTAAACTCTCAGATAGTTTATACGAAAAGCGCCCCTTTGGGGCGCTCTCCATCAGCCCGTCATTAAACCGGACGCCGCTATTCTTTTATTAAGGCAATGGCTTCTGCCCGGGTAGCTTCGCTTGTTTTAAAAGCACCCCGTACAGCGGAGGTCATCGTCTTTGCGCCCGCTTTTTTAATGCCCCTCATCGTCATGCACATATGCTCCGCTTCGATAACGACGATTACGCCTAAAGGATTGAGAGCCTCCATAATCGTGTCGGCCACTTGTGAGGTCAATCTCTCCTGCAGCTGCGGCCTTTTTGATAGAATCTCCACTACACGTGCCAGTTTGCTGAGACCCGTCAGCTTCCCCTGGCGCGGTATGTAGGCCACATGCGCCTTTCCGTAAAAAGGCAACAGGTGGTGTTCACAAACAGAATATATTGGTATATCTTTAACTAAGATCATTTCACTATGGTTCTCGGAAAAACAGACGTTCAATTCCTTCTTAGGGTCAGAATGCAGCCCGCAGAAAATCTCTTCACACATACGCGCCACCCTGTCCGGCGTCCCCCTTATACCTTCTCGATTAGGATCCTCACCAATACCCTCAATAACCAAGCGTACCCCCTGTAAAATCTTCTCCCGGTCCATTTTTTTATCTATCCCCCCATTGAATATATCCTGGATATACACCAGGCAATACATGTTGGAACGGGCATACGACCCATATGCGCCTTATTATTATTCGGCATAAGAAGAGTATATCCTGCAATATACGCTCATGATTTTACCCTAACCGTAAGGTCAAAAGAAGTTCGTTTAATCTTTAGTTAAGTCCAAGCGATCTGTTGAAGCAGTACAAGGCGTCCTCTTCTTCCCCTCTATTGAAGTGAAAAACCGCCTTCCCTCTCCAGGCGGCGCTGTTTGAATAATCTCTGACAATCGCCTCCTGAAAACAATCAGCAGCCTGATCAGAGGCGCCCATCTCCAATAAAAGCATTCCTTTGTTGCATAAATAGGCCGCGTTGTCAGGCTGAAGCTCAAGAGCTTTTTCACAGCACTTGACAGCTTGCTCATGCTCGTTGCGCATCGCCAGATAAACAGCGGCATTGTTCAGAAGAAGATGATCCATAGGGGCTAACTGTAAACTCTTATCAAAATAGTACATCGCATCCTGACAGTTGCCTGATTTTAGGAAGGCCGCGGCAATATTGCCCAACAATCCGGCATCTTCATTGGCGCTCAGCTTTATCGCTTTCAGATAAGCTGAACAGGCATCCCCATAACGACCCATACATACAAAGCAGTACCCTATGTTGTTCCAGATAACAGCCGACT
>DHAA01000110.1:15046-16641 GCA_002397275.1 Thermacetogenium sp. UBA4966
CAGTTTGCCAGGAGAGCAACGTTTTTAGGATGAATTGCCAGAGCCTGTGAAAATAAGTTAAAAGCGGTTTTAATATAGCCCTGTTTGTAAAAGCAAAAACCCTTCCCTGAAAGGGCGTCTGCGTGACGCGGCGCCATTCTCAGAGCCTGCTCGAAACAAACGCAGGCCTCTTTATACCGAGATCTGCGCATCAGCTCTTCTCCTTTAGAACACCACTCCGTCGGTGATTCAAGGTTATAGGCCTGAATGTACTGAATATCAGGAGCGACCGCTTGCAGAAAGTAGAGTTCCCGATAGCTCTCTACTGATCTTTCTCCCCACCACCATCTTTGAACAGCCCTCAAGAATTCACGAATATGATTGATCACTTAAACTCCCCTCCCTTGCTGAACTTAAAAAAACTATTCTCTGCAGAGAGGTTGATTCCTGCTAAAATTTTCCATGTTTTTTCACGCTTCTTCGCTCTAAAAAAAACAATTGTTATAATTTGTCCAAATAAAAAACCCCGCTCGCGCGAGGTTATAAACAAAACTTATCTTTATTTATTGGCAATTTTTGCAATAACCAAAAAATTTTAACTGATGGTCTGTGATATGGAATTGAGTCCTTTTTTCAATCCAGGTTTCTAATGTTTCCAGCAGATCATCGTTTACCTCAATTACCCGGCCGCATTTAATACAGATCAAGTGGTGGTGGGTATGAGCATCCTGGTCGGTAAATTCATATCTAATGCATCCGTCTCCAAAGTCGATTTTATGCAGTATATTCAAATTATCAAAGATTTCCAGAGTACGATAAATTGTCGCCAGCCCGATCTCCGGATCTTTTTGCTTTACAATATAGTGTAGTTCCTCCGCGCTAAGATGCTTTTCGGCATGATCCAACAGCGTTTTTAGAATAATCTGCCGCTGCGGTGTAATCTTATAAGATTCCTTTTGTAGTAATTCACAGTAATTATCGAATTTATTCTGCATTGCATCCTGGACCTCCAAATAATTTATTGACGCCGGCGATCCCTGACATAAATACTACCTGGATATGTTTTGGCATATTGCTTCAGCTCAGCTGCAATCTCACTGACAAGCCAATGACTGTCAATCCTACGATATTCGTTGGAAACAATAGCAATAGACAGGGTTAGGATGGGGAAGACGCGTTCCCTTCCTTTACGATCAACAGTCAACACATAACCTCGTTCCCAGTCGTCCGAGTTATAGAAGTTCTTGATGCCTTGATCAAAACATCTTATAAGTCTGGAAGAAATCTCTTCCGCCTTTTCCGGGACAGTAATGGCAATAAAGTCATCCCCTCCGATATGTCCCAGAAAATCGGCGGGGGTTCCATTATCTTGCATCACTGAAATAAGTGTTTCAGCGAAAAATTTAATAACTTCATCACCCTGCAAAAAACCGTATGTATCATTATATGCCTTAAAGTTATCAATATCAATATAAAGGACCGCAAATTCAGGGCAATCGCATAAAAAGGGTGAAACAGCAACAAGAGCGGCGAAAAGCGCGAAGAGCCGGAGCGGGTGGAAACGGCAAACATTATTATTTGTAACGGTATCAGAGTCAAAGGCGCCAAAAAGGCGC
>DHAA01000112.1:0-9906 GCA_002397275.1 Thermacetogenium sp. UBA4966
TGGTTCTATCAATTTTCACTATCATCCATTAATCATTTTGCAGCACATATTATTAATATATTGGAACATATGATTGATGGAAAAAACATAATAAATGAGGCAAATCAACGGGATACGTTAGATTCACAAATTGAAAATAAATTAGACCGTCTTTTCAATTTGCTACAAAAGTCAAAGAAAACTGTAGAAAATGAACGTATTAAGTTACAAAGCCTTATTTCTGATATTTCTCATCAGGTAAAAACGCCGGTAGCAAACTTAAAATCAATTAACGAAACATTGCTGCGTTTGGACCTTCCAAGAAGTCAGCAAATCCAATTTCTACAAAACTCAAATTCCGAATTAGTTAAACTTACATTCTCCATGGAGTTTTTAATAAAGTTATCTAGACTAGAAGTAGGTAGTATAATACTGACAAAAAAGCGAGTATATTTATTTAATACAATAACTAATGCATTAAATGAGGTGCTTATATCTTTGAATAAAAAAAAATTCATATTGGCGTAAATTGTGATAAAAGTATCATATTAATGCACGATCCTAAATGGACGTGTGAAGCCCTGTTTAATATATTGGATAACGCTGTGAAGTATACGCCAAATGGTGGAAAGATATATCTTGATGTGAAACCATGGGGTGACTTTATACGAATTAGTATTTCAGATAACGGTCGTGGAATTCCAGAGAACATTCAATCAAAAATATTTCAAAGGTTCTATAGAGCACCAACTTCAAGTGATATGGAAGGAATCGGGATAGGACTGTATCTAGCCCGAAAAATAATAATGCTCCAAAATGGTTGGATTGAGGTTATCTCCAGAGGAGTGGCCGGTGACGGAGCTACTTTTGCTGTATATCTTCCATATAAAAGCAGATGATAATATGCCTCTCGATGTTTTGGAAACAAGTAAATAGTATAATCGGTTTAAGTAAAAATACCGAAGCGGATAGAATTTGATCGTGTTTTCTTCTACGTGACTGACTTTATATAATGTTTCCTGATAGCTCAATAGCGGATTCTACTGCCGGTAAGAGAGCCAATAACCTGCCGAAAAATTCTTTACAGAGCCAGATATGTACCTATGTGACTGCGCCGATCTGATCTCGCCCAACAAGCCAGAAGTCCTTCCATTGTGACTAAATTGGTACAAAGGAAGGACTAATATTAACAAATTTATATCTTTCAGGGATTTTTTAGAGACATTGATGCCTTATAATAAAAATGGTAAGAATCCAGGGACGATATGCTACTGAAGGAGATGTAATGTATTATGCGGGAATTATGTAAAGCCGACGCAACAGAATATATGAAATATAAGGTCTATTTTGAATCTTTAAATCCAGATCATTGTTACTCAAGACTTGGAAAGCCATTTAAAACGAAAGGCAGGTACTATTACTACGATACTGGAACCGGAAAAGTTTTGAGTTGTACAGGAAATAGAAGAGGAGAATTGCATTGTCAATTTTAGAAACATCTGCCCTTACAAAAATATATGACAATGGTACTAATGCTGTTGTTGCCTTAAATGATGTGAATTTGCAAATAAATGAAGGTGAATTTGTAACAGTTATTGGAGCGTCCGGTAGCGGTAAAAGTACATTGCTTCATATGCTGGGTGGACTTGATAAACCGACTTCAGGTTCTATTAAAGTTGAAAATAAAGATCTATCGAAAATGGATGACAATTCACTTACAATATTCAGGCGTCGCCGCATTGGTTTCGTATTTCAGAACTATAATTTAGTTCCAATTTTAAATGTCTATGAAAATATTGTATTGCCTGTAGAATTGGATGGTGCACATGTAGATAAATTTCTTTTTGATCATGTAATACAAATGCTAGCCTTAGAAGAGCAACTAAAAAAAATGCCGAGCCAGCTTTCCGGAGGGCAGCAACAACGTGTAGCTATTGCACGTGCGCTAATTAGCAAACCAGCAATCGTTCTAGCGGATGAACCAACTGGGAACCTAGATTCTCAAACTAGTCAGGATGTTTTAAGTCTTCTCAAAACTACAAGTCATGATTTTGGTCAAACGCTGGTAATGATTACACATAACAATCAGATTGCTCAGCTTGCAAATCGTATGGTACATATTGAGGATGGGAAAATCGTTGATGGTAGCTCACCTGAAAACTAAGGAGGTATCATTTTGAAACGTGAATTTGAATACCCTATCAACGATAATAATGTAATGAATCATTTGGTATCGAATAGCAGCAAAGCAGATAAATTTCGTTATATGATTTCAGTTTTAGTCATTGCATTATCGGTTTCTCTAATCATGTCTTTTGCAATGTTGGCATCCGGTCAGCGACGTGTCGAAATGGCAATGCAGGAAGGCAGGGCGCAAATCACAGTATTTGGGATGACCGTGCAGCAGTATGACACCATTAAGCAACAAGCGGAAGTTTCCTGGGTAGGAATACGCACACCCATTACGAATACCACACAGGGGAACATCCAACTGAAGACCTATTATATAGACGAAACACAACTCAAAAAAGAGGATCGGGAAAGCCAACTAAAGGGATCATTGGCGACCGGTAATCAGCAGGTTGTTGTTCAGCAAGAAATGTTAGACGCGCTCAAAAAAGAGAATATAAAGGTCGGCGACACGATATTCCTGAACCTTGACGGACTGGGCGGAAAGGGCTATCAGATAAGTGGCATTTTGACAAACAATCGCACTGGAAATGGAACGATCAGGATCATGCCGAATTATTATCAAGTTTACATCAGTAAAGATTATGCACAAAATCTGATTGGTGAAAGTCTGAAACTGTATTGTGATGTGCGTCTGAATACGGACTCCATTTCGCAAAGCGAAGTTATTCGAATGGCTAAAAATGTCTTGGCAAAAGTTAATTTATCAACCGATAATATTATACTTTCAAATAATTATTTTACGGTTCTCGGACGGCTTTCGGACGCGAATGATATGACATGGCTTTATGCTGCTTTGCTTGCTCTTTTCTTTGCCTTGCTTTCCGGAGGTGTAATATATAGCATATTTTATATTTCCGTGACAGGTAAAGTTCGTGCTTATGGACAGCTTCGGACTCTCGGCATGACGATTAAACAAGTACAAAAAATTGTACGCAAAGAGGGGACCCAACTGGCTCTGCAAGGAATTCCACTTGGTTGGATCATTGGCGGATTGCTCGGCTATTTCCTGATACCAATGGGGTTCCGGGCAGGAGACACGCTTTTATGGGCTTTCCTTTCAGGAATATTCGTGTTCATTGCCGTGCATATTTCTATGCGAAAACCAGCCAAAATAGCGAGCCAGGTATCGCCAATTGAAGGATTTCGCTACTCAGCATACACTGGTAAGCAGAAAGCAACAAGAAAAATCCAACGTCCTCTTGTACCAGGCAATTTAGCAATCATGAATTTGGGAAGGAACAAGAAAACGACAATATTAACAGTCAGCATGATGTCTTTTGGCGCAATTTTGATTTTAGGAATTGCTTCCGTTGGAATTTCGATAAGCGGGCTTGCATATGCAAAATATTGGTATTTCCCGAACAGCCAATTTCAACTTACTATTAATGAGACCATCCCAACTGTACTGGACGATACAGCAACGGCGGAAGACACAAATCTTTATATGTTAAAAAATAGTGTCATACAACAGAAAAACAACCCGTTAAACGAACAACTAATCTCTACTATCCGTTCAATGGACGGTGTCGAAAATGTTACCACTGTGTCTGGTTTTTCATCTTTTATTCAAACATCAACTGGAAGCGGAGGCTCAATGAGTAATAACAGTGTGAATTATACTTTAACAAAAGATCAATTCGATATGATAAAAGCTGCCATTATTATAGGTAAAGCAGATTGGCAAATATTTAGTAAAGACAATGGCGTTTTAATTGCAGATACTCTGATTAATACTCCGTTTAATCCACTTCATTACTCCGTTGGTGACAAAATCAAAACAACTATGCTTGCCAAGGATGAAAAAGTAATCGAAATAGAACGACCAGTTATGGGAGTATTCTCTGCAGATAAACTTATGCAAATGAAGGTGCTGCCAAATTCACCGCAATTTTTAATGGCACGGGATGCGGCACAGAACATCATGGGTTTAAGAAACGATACGGTCAACCTAGAAGTCAAAGTAGATTCGTCAAAAGAAAAAGAAGTACAAAGCAATTTGCAGAATTTAGTTTCCTTAAACCGGAATATCCGACTGCAATCCCTCTCAGATACCGCCAAAGAGCAGCAAGCAAAATATGATTCTGCTGTCAAACTTTTAACCAGCCTTGCTGTTATTCTTTTTATTTTCAGCCTGATCAACTTCATCAATACCAGTTTTACGAATATACGTACGCGGAGACGGGAGTTTGGATTGCTCCAATCCGTGGGAATGACGCAGCAGCAGATTAGGAAAATGCTGCAAACGGAGAATTCTTTTTATGTAATTGCCAGTACCATTTCAGCAGTGGTTGGAGTGGTTATTGGGGCTGCATTTTGTAAGTATCTGGATGCTTCACAACATTGTATTCTTTATCAACTCCCCATTCGGATACTTATGCTTTTTGTGGCCTGCTTGATTATACTGCATATTTTGATGGGATTTTTTGCTTCACTTAATTTGAAACGAGAGTCTATTATTGACCGTATTTCCATTAGTGAGTAAGGTTGGAAAAGGGGTGTAAATACACATCGGAATATTTTATTGCTGGATGAACCCTCATCTTCGTTAGATCCAGAGGCGGAGAATCGCATTTTTAAATCAATAGAAAAACTATGTGCGCACAAAACGGTAATATTCACATCACATAGATTTTCAAATCTATATTTAGCCGACAAAATCTTTGTGATTGAAAATGGAAAAGTTGTAGAAAGTGGAACCCAGTCAGAGCTGTTATTCCTAAATCAAAGATTTGCTCATTTATTTCGTTTGCAAGAAGAAAAATTCAAACTACAGTCCGGGGCAAACGATGCAATTAATAAGGATTCCAATAAATACTAAAGGTTGGTCAGAATTATGTGTGTTTGGCAAGATAAAATGCTGCGCTAAAAGTTTCCAATAGAGAGAGCATCAATAAATATATAACAGAGGAAAGCGGTTTCTCGGTATTTTATGAAGAGTGTGTGGAATTAAAACAAGTCGTTGCTTACGATGAAAACAATAATGAAGTATGGTCCTCGTCCTCGCCGCTGAATTAGGTATTTTAAGGTAGCTTTAAGCTTGATTTGATATCCTTTAAGTATAGACAGACAGTGAGGAGGATGATCATGAAGAGTTCAAAGCTATATGACGGCAGCCGCCAGGAGCGCAGAGAACGCGGCGCAACCGCGGCAACCGGAAGCGGCCGTTCCCCGCTCCTCTGGCTGCAGCGAAATGCATCCGGCCGCGGGTTTACAGTCTGGTTCATCCCGGATCAGCTCAATGATCAGCCGGAACCATTCCTCTGGCTGCGGCTGAATGCGATCGGGAAGGGCCTTGCCGCTTGGGTGAAGGGTCTCTTCGGGCGGCGCCGCAAGTCCCGGTAAACTCTGGGTAACCCCTGCCGGGCGTTTGGCGGAACGGCGCTCCATGTCGTTTGAGGGAATAATAATGCATTCACATCCGCTAAAGGATGGCCAAAAGGAAAACAGGGCAAGGGACAGGAGTTGATCCCTTTTTTAGGGGAAGGGAAAGTGTTCTATTTGGATTCCAGGGCCTCTCGGCGCAACAAATCCGACTGCCGCAGATAAACGCGCTTGCTTTCTGCAACGCAAACCTTCCTGGCAGCAGGGCATTCTGACTGCTGTTGGCGACATATTTAACCTCAATTGCCATCCCAACCGGCGGCTTCCAGAACAAAAACAATAAAATTGGTGCAATTTAGCTATGATGGAAGGATAGTCATAAATTATGTCGAATTAAGTAATTATATATAGCTGAACCCAACTACGGAATGGCGCTAATATCAGGATCCCTTACCGCTCGCTTTTAGCTTTTTATCGTAACTACATCTCTTTAATTTAAATCAATTGCGTTCCAGCAATCTCCGCAGCAACCCACAATCAGCCTGAAGCAAGCCCTGAGTGGTTACTTTTATCGTAACATTGTAATTTGGGAGGGATGAACTTGCCGAGCAAGGCCTTGCTGTCCTTTGATACGGACAGCATCCAGAAGTACGTCTTTGAAACCGGTACGCTCAAGGATATCAGGGGGGCCAGCGCTTTACTGGATGAGCTGAACCGGATGGAAACCCCGTCCCTATTGAAGAGGGAAGCGGCGCCGGAGGCGGAGACGATCTATGCGCATGGCGGCTCCGGCCTTTTTCTGCTCGATGCCGATCACGTTAGCCAGGCGATAGCCGCCGTCCAAAAGCTCTACAAAGATAAAACCTCGGCCGCCGGTATTTCGGGCGCATCCGTGGAGACGCCTCTTGATTTCGACCTAGATAGCCCTGCCGCCGCTTTGTTTAAACTGCTTTCGCTCCGCTTGCGCTGTGTGAAGGACAGCAACCCGGAATACATTGACGTCGTTTCGTCTCCCTATTTCAAGATTTGTGAATCCTGCGGCATCCGCTACAGCCAGAACTATGCCGCTGCCGGCGGCGAGGGGGGTATGTGCCGGGCGTGCCGGCAGAAGAAGGAGAAGGACGAACAGGTCAAGCGCACGATCAAGGAATATTTCTCCGGCGAACGCGCCGGCTCGAGTGAAGACAGGGCGCCTTTGTGGGAGAAACTTTTCTTCCGGCTCAGGGATGGCGGGTACGATGTCGACGGCAGAGTGGAGCGCCCGGAAAGCTTCGGGGTATTGGGCGGGATGTCCGAGCCTGATAATTATCTTGGATTGATCGTAGCGGATGGGGACGGAATGGGTAAAGTCCTGGGCGCCCTGAATACCATGGCCGAATTCCGGGAGTTTGCAGACCGGATCGATCGGGCGATCATCGATACCATGGCTGAGGTGATCATCAGGCATTTGCAGTTGCCCCCGAATAGCGGGAGCAGCCGGCGCCTGCCCTTCGACGTGCTGCTGCAGGGCGGCGACGATCTGGTCATGGTCACCAGGGCCCAATCGGCCATCGATGTGGCCATCGATTTGGTGAAAGGATTCAGCGACAAGGCGAGCCTGCCCGGGAGCGAACCTTCAAAGATGTCGGCCTGCGTGGTTATCGCCCACGCCAAGTTTCCCTTTCAGGCCATGTATGAGTTAGCCGAAAGCGGCCTTAGATTCGCCAAAGAGGAGGCGCACCGGCGCAGGATGCGGAAGAACAGGACTGCGTCTACCGGTCTGATAAACTTCCTGGCGATCAGCAGCCCGTCGGCTCTCAGTTTTCAGGATCACTTTAAGGCCAATCTGACCGGCAGACTGCACGGACAAAACAGGGATATTTACAGGACGATGCGCCCCTATGAACCGGATCAGCTGCGGAAGCTGGTGGATGTGGCCAGGGGGCTCGCCGGAGCGTCGCGCTCGCGGCTGCATCAGCTCTACGAGGCCTGTCACCTGGACTATTATAATTCGCTGCTGAGCGGCATGAAGACACTGGCCCGCTGGGGGCGGAGCGAACAGGCCGACCTGATCAGGAGTCTCTTTGACGCCCCGCATACGGTCAACTGTTTTCCCTGGCTGAAGACGGAACCTGACGGTGATCTCGTCACACCCCTGGTCGATCTGGTGGAACTATATGATTTCGTGAAGAGGGGGACTGATTGATGACCTATTCCCATCTGTCTGTGCGGTACAGGATTATCTTCGACAGCCCGTTCCACTGCGGCAACGGCATGGGCGGGGCGCTGGTGGACCGCCTGGCGAGGCGCGACGAGAGCGGATATCTGATCGTTCCCGGTTCGACTGTCAAGGGTATCGTCAGGGAGAACTGCGAGCGCCTGGCCGCGCTGTTCGGCGTAAATGTTGCCGGACCGCATGTGCCGTCCGGGGATGGCCCGGATACGCAGAAATTCATTGAATGGCTGTTCCAACGACATAACCCGGTTACTCTGCTGTTTGGTTCACAGCTGCGGCAGGGCGGCCTTTGCTTTGACGACGCTGTGCTGGAAAAATATTGGCAGGATTATTTCAGCGGCGCTCTGGAGACAGCAGATGAAACAGCAGGAAAAACAGCCGGCGGCAGACTGGCATGGCAGGTGGAAAGACGGGCGCGGGCGAGGATGTCCAGGCTGACCGGCGCCGCGGCTCACAGGGGGCTGTTCACCGGCGAATACGGGATCCGGGGGCTTACCTTCATGGGCATGGTGAGCGGCTATCTACAGCGCCTCGACTATGCGGGGGCCGATCTTTCCGAGTACGCCAGGCTGCTTCTGTTGGCGGGCTTAAAACTGATGGGCGGTATGGGGGCGGATCGCTCGACAGGCGCGGGGCGCTGCCGGGTGGAGCTGACCGAGTTGAAGCTGGACGGACGGCCGGCGGAGGCGCGGGATGAACTGAACAGGCTCGAGAATCTGCTGCTGCTCGATCAATTTAATTGATAGTTATGGGGGAGTGGTAATGCAGGAGATAGTGATCACCGGCCGGGCGCTGACGCCCCTGGCTCTGAGGGAGGGCCGGAGCAAGAACGAGTTCCGCACGCAGCGCTACATTCCCGGCAGCGCTTTGCGCGGGGCGCTGGCAGAGGTGCAGCGCCTGCTGCATCCGGAGATGACGGCGGAATTTACCTCCTTTTTTCTGCAGGGCAGGGTTTCCTACGGTAACCTGATGCCTGCCAATTTTGAGTATGACAGCGAATTGCTGAATCAGCACAGCCCGGTTGCTCCGCTGCCGGCCACGGCCAGAACCTGCAAGCGCTGCGGCGGTTTCCGCGCCCAGTCCCAGGGAAAGGATGAAAGGCACGGGGTGTGCGACAGCCTGATACCCTGGCTCCTGTTTGCACTGAGCGGCCGGAAGAATGCTTCCGCCCTGGCGCCGATAGAAGCGTGCCGGCAGGATCGCTGCGGGGCGGAGCTGACAGGTATCAGGGGGTTCTACCGCAGAGGGGCGCTGCCCGGCGGAATCGGGTGTTCAGAGGAGACGACCGGCCTGATCACCCGCATCGGCATCAACCGTATGACCGGCGCCACCCAGGAGGGCGTATTGTTCAGCCGCGAAGTCCTGCCCAAAGGTACGGTTTTCTGGGGACGCTGTTTGGTGGATGAGGATCTCGTCGATCAATGGCTGCCTGTGGTGCAGGAGGCGTCGGCTTCAGAGACGCTGCGCATTGGATCGGCCCGCACAAGCGGCCTGGGCAAGATCAGCATCAGCGGAGAGAGGGCGGAGAAGACCCTCACCGCCGCCGCTATCCGAGAGGGAGCGGAGGGCTTCAACAGCCTCCTGTCGCGGGAGGCCGATCGCTGCGGCATCAAACTGGAACAGCCTTATTATCTGCCTCTGACGCTTCTCTCGGACGTGATCGCCGGCGACGAACTGCTGCGCTGTCTGACAAGCCTGACCGGCGGCTATTGGCGGCGGGAGCATGGATTGGCGGGCGCCAGGCTGGTCTACCAGTGCGCCGGGCACAGGCGCCTGAGCGGCTGGGACGGCTTGAGCCGGCTGCCTAAGCCGGACATCTATTCCATCGTCATGGGCTCGGTCTTTGTCTACGGTTTCGATGATGAACCTGATTATGAACAATTGCTTGCCGTTCAGCAGTCAGGACTGGGGGAGCGCCTGGACGAGGGGTTCGGACGTATCCGCTGGGCTGATCAATGGCATCTGGAGGTGCAACCACTGTGAGGCGCGAGGATGAAATCAGAAGAGCGATGGAGATCAGAAAACTTGTGGCGCTGCAGGCCGGCAGCGAGGATTTTTACAGTAAGGCCAAGGCAAAGGGCGAGGCCGCGCACACAGCCTTGAAGAACAGAGGCAAATCACAGATCAGAAACCTGGAGAACATCGCCAACAACGCCGACAAGGTCAGTGATCTGCTCGACTACGTTAAAAAGCAGACC
>DHAA01000112.1:10110-16123 GCA_002397275.1 Thermacetogenium sp. UBA4966
AAGCAGACCCAATCAGGATTGGCGCTGCCATAACTTTGGCCAGGAGCTCGTCCAATACATAGAGACAGGTCTGCAGCAGACAACGGGGCGGTTGGAAACGGGCCTCAATCCGCCGCCTGATGAATACGAACATCAGCAGATCCGGCTGCTGCTGCTGCGCGAGTTCATCAGACAGATGGGCACGCACTTTCTCTATAAAGGAGTGTAAAAAATGAGTCTAACCGGACCGCAGGTTAAGTGGATAACCCTGCTGAGCGACAACCGGCTCTATAAGGAAGCGGTAGAGTATGTCGAGCGGTTGCGTGAAATGCCTGAGAACAGTCAGCTTAACGGCCTGATGTCCTATGCGCGCGACTACGACGAGCTCTCCAAGTTCGTCAAGCATCAGGAAAGCAAGGACACTTCCTCTGTAAATGAAAAGTTTTATAGGGGTATTTCCGGTGCGCTGAGAGGCCTGAAAGTCCGAATCAAGGAATGCAATCTGATTCCCGAGGATCTGAGCAAGAAAGAAAGCCGCCAATTGTCGAAGGAAATCGAAGGCAGACTGGCTTTCGAATACATCCGTCACCTGGTCGCAGCCGCTTTGCTGAAGAATGCGGAGCAGGCCGCGCAGGGCGGAAGGAGGTAATCGCTTGGTTGGCATTGAGCGCCGATATCTTTTCAAGGGAGTGTTGGTTTTGGATAGCGCCCTGCACATCGGCGGGGGGGACGATCTGGCGTCCGTCACCGACGCCGCGGTGGTCCGTACTCCGGCCGGAACGCCATATATACCCGGTTCCAGTTTCAAGGGGGCTTTCCGCAGCACGGTGGAGAAAATAGCCGGCGCTGTCGGCGGTATCCGCACTTGCTGCCTCGACCCGGACGACGATTTCTGCATCGGGCCGGTGGGCGGCGGCCGGCAACTGGCCTTCAGCCGTGACGAGGAGAGGCCGAAAAGCGACCGGCAGTTTGTGAAGATGGTCACCGCAAGGCTGTGCGACACCTGTATCCTCTTCGGATCTCCCTACCTGGCATCGCGCATCGCCTTCAGCGACCTCTACTTGGTTAGCGGTGAAAGCGCCTATACCCAGGTACGGGACGGCGTGGGCATCGATCGCGACAGCGAACGCGCGGTCGATAATATAAAGTATGACTACGAGACAGTGGCGCCGGGCGCAGGTTTTGAAGCGGAGATCATGCTGTTGAACCCCAGCCGCAAGGATCTCTTCCTGACCTGCATCGGGCTTCAGGAGTACCTGTCCGGCTTCGGCAGCCTCGGCGGCATGAGATCGCGGGGCCTGGGGCGGTGCCGGCTGGCTGATCTGTCTGTCTATGAGCTGGACCTGAGCGATGAAAACAGGTGTATCGAGAATCTCAGGAACTACCTGCTCGAGACCGAGCCGGAAAAAAAGATGCGCCGGATCGGGCCGGCCGCTGCCTTCATCAAGGAACAGATACTCGGCTACCTGGAAGGAGAGGGAAGCGATGCTCAAACGGTTGGTTAACGAGGCGAGGGTGCCGGTGGTGATCGAAAACAGGGGCCCTTTGCTGATCAAGTCCGGTTTCGCCACGGTCACCGGCCCGGATATGGCGCCCGTAGTCGTCCAGCGCAACAACAGGTATGAGGAATATATTCCCGGCAGTTCGCTCAAGGGCGCCCTGCGCAGCCACTTCGAGCGGGTTGCCGCCTCGCTGGCCGGGGGACGCGATATTGTGTGCGATCCGTTCGCCAGGTACGAACGAGGGCGCGCTCCGAACAATGTCAACTGCGGCAACAGGTTTCAGGAAGAAAAGAAGAGACATGACAAAGACAAGAACGCCTGCAGGCCGCCGAACAATGAAGAGGCCTACAGGAGGTCATGCCCCGCCTGCCGCTTGTTTGGCTCTACCTGGTTTATCGGCAGACTGTCGATCAACGACGCCTACCTGGCGCCTGAGAGCAGGGCCAGGAGAGAGCGCCGCGACGGGGTGGGCATTGATCGCCTGACCGGCGGCTCGAGTGCCACCGCTAAATTCGATCTGGAAGTGGTGGGCGCGGGCGCCAGGTTTGAGACCGAGGTCCAGTTGCGCAACTTCGAGTGCTGGCAGCTGGGAGCGCTGTTCATGCTGCTGGAAGACCTGCGGGACGGATTTATCCGGCTCGGTTCCGGCCGCTCCAGGGGTCTCGGCGACGTCGCCTGCGATTATACGAGAGCGGATGTCTACCGTATTGGGCAGACACCGCCAGGCGTGTCGGATTGCCAGATACCCGGTCTCGGCTGTTATCTGAGTGACGGCGCCTACGGTACCGAGGCCGACGATCTGCTGGACGTAGGGAAGGACGGCATGCCTGACCCTGAACAGTGCGGGGTCAGGAGCCGCCGGCGCTTTGAAGGGGAGCGGCTGCAGCGCCTGCGCAGTCTGGCCGTCGCCCGGTTCACCTCCCGGATCGCCGCTTATGACGAATTGGAGAGGGCCTGAGATGGAGAAGCAGGGAGGTGGAGTCGTGCCTGAAATCATAATGTATGGCGTGGCCGAAAGCCTGCAGAAGATGCTGCAGCCTCTGTTGCAGATCGGGAGCGAGGGTAGTGTCATGCTGCAGCGATTGCCTCAGGCGACGGCTGCCGAGGGGGAAGAGTTCACTCTGTTCGGCAGGCGCCGGCAGGAAGTGGATTATGAGAACTGGCAGGAGGGACGTATTTTCTGCCGGGAATACGAATTGCGCTGGCGTCGTCTCCAAGGCGGCTATCGCCTGGTGTACACGGGTATCCGCGGCAGCGAGCCGTCAGGCCTGCAGCCCGCGGATTTGAGTCCGGAGTTGTGCGAGGTCAGAGACCGGGAATATGAGCTGTGGGGCGTCCGTCTTGATAATCTGGAGCGCCTGGGGATAGAGAAGCCGCCCGGCCTTTCGGCTTTCTTTGAGGTGCGGATCCCGCGCCCGCTCTTCTATCCCGTGCCCGGAGACTGGTATGCCGCCGCCTTGCTGGTGCGTGAATACTATTCACGGGAGACCGGCGGCCTGGCGCACCACCGTTATCTCGGCCTGCGCCAGGTAGCGGCGCCGCGGGGAGCATGAGCCGGGGGCGCCTGGCCCAAGTGAAGAGCAGCGGAATTCAGCTCCACATCTGCTGCCGATCATAGTATACAAGGAGGTCAGTGTGATGAACCCTTACGATTTTGTGCCTGTCGACCGCGACAGGCCGCCGCAGCGCAGGCCTTACCGCCCGCACAATCTGACTGAGGGACTGTCGGGCCGGCTGCAGTGCAGGATCACGGCCGAGTCGCCGCTGTTCATCCCGGAATACAAAGGCGGGCGCGCGCAGCTGCGAGAAGTGAAGAGATTTTTGACGAACAGCGAGGGCCGGGAGATCATCCCGGGCAGTTCCCTGAAGGGCCTGTTCCGCAGCCTGGTGGAGACCGTGGGGCCGGGCTGCTGGCTGTTATTCGGGCGCGGCAACTGCAGCGGCGAATATCGGGACTTTGAGGAGCGCATAAATTTTGACTATCATAACAAGCTGCACGATGCCTTTTACAGATGTAATGATCTGAAGAGTCTCTGCCCTGCCTGCCGGTTGTTTGGCGTGATCAACGGCAGAAACTGTAGTTATGGGGGCAATGTGACATTTTCTGATGCAGTCTGCGTTGAGCGCCGCGAGCATGATCCGGTTTATACTATTATTCTGAGCGCCCCCAAGCCGCGCCATGAAAGCTGGTATTTGACCGGCGAAGATAACGGTAACGGCAGAACTGTGGCGGGGAGAAAATACTACTATCATATGAGCGATATAGCCACTGCCGGAGAGTACCTGCCGCGCAACAGCGATAAGCCCCAGAACCAATACATCAAGCCGCTGAATACTGGCAGCGTCTTTGAATTCGAAGCCAGCTTCAACAACATTGACGACGATGACCTCAACCTGTTGCTGTACGCTCTTTTCCTGGAGCCGGGGCTGAGGCACAAGTTGGGGAACGCCAAGCCGGCAGGGTTGGGCAGCGTGCTCATCGAGCCCCTGCGGCTGGAAATCTTCGATATGGACAGCCGCTACCGGGGAGGCGACTGGAAGCGTACGCTGCAAGGCGAGCCCCTGACCGCGGATATCAGGGAACGAACCTCCGTCTATAGAGACGATAGCGGCCCGGCGATCAGCGCCCTGCGGCGCATCTGGCAGTGGCCGCCGCTCCCGGTTAATTTCTCATATCCCGGATATAGGTGGTTCAAGGACAACCCCCGGCGAACCATGGCCGAATTCAACAGCGAATAGTGTGGCAAGAGTGACTTAACTTAAATGGAAAGCGGGGTGCAATATAGTCGATGGAAGCGATCAGCTTTCTTGGAGTACCGAGGCCGCGGCAGAACAAGGAGACAGGCCTGATGGAAGAGGGCCGGTACATGGATGTAATCTATTGTTGGCGACGGCAGAACAACGAAGTCAGCGAGTATACCACCTGCCTGTTTCCCTTGGCGCTATGCGAATTTTTCAAGCCGGAGCGCCTGCATCTCTTCGTTACGGCAGAGGCCGACAGACATTCGCACTGCAGAGAGATAGAGAGAGCGGTGGGGCGCCGTCTGAACAAGGTGTTGATCAGCGACGGAAATTCCGAAGAACAGCTCTGGGAGATATTTCAGAAGGTGACGGATACTGTACAAGCCGGAAGCGAAGTTGTCTTCGACATCACGCACGGGTTCCGCTCCTTGCCGCTGGTGGTTTTTTTGGCGGTCGCCTACCTGTGCCAGGTCAAGCAGATTAAATTGCATCGGGTCGTCTATGGCAACTTCGAGGCGCGTGATAAAGAAACCAACAGAGCGCCTGTTTTTGACCTCACCTCTTTCGTCGTGCTGCTGGACTGGCTGACCGGCGTTAAAACCCTGCGCCAGCGGGATGACGCTGAACAATTGGCCGATCTGCTGAGCAGCAGGCATAGCTCCTGCTGGAGTAACGATTCCCCACTCGCCGAAGATATCAAACCCAGGCAACTAGAGAAACTGAGCGGCGCCCTGCGTAAGCTATCGTATGCTCTGCAATTGTCACGCCCTGTAGAGGTGATGAAGCAGGCCGGCCAGCTCAAGAAAAAACTGGTTGAGGCCCGCCCAGAGGTGGAACAGCTTTCCAAGCCCTTTGCCGTGTTGCTGCAGGACATCGAAACCGAATACAATCCCTATGCCTTGCCGCAGCCGAGCCGCCTGACCAAAGAGAATCTGTCGCTGCAGCTGGCCCTGATCCAACGCTATGCCTCACGGGGGTTAGCCATGCAGGCCGTCAGCCTGGCCAGAGAATGGCTTGTTTCCTTTGTCATGCTGGAACAGGATCCGGAACACTGGCTGTCGATCGATGGCCGAAGGCCTGTCGAATCAAAATTGAGCTCGGGAGCTCAAAAATTGCAGTCAGGCCCGGAACATATGCCACAGCAACCTCAGGGGACCGGCCTGAAAACCGAACAGCCGCTCAGTAAAGAGATCCTCAATGCTTGGGGCGAGATCAGCCAGCTGCGCAACGACATCGACCACTGTGGCCTGAGAGAAAATCCGCGGCCTACCGGCAGTATCATGAAAGCCGTCAAACGCCTTCCGGAGAAACTGCAAAACTTGCTCGGTTAACGTTTCCTGATAGGCTACAAGCGGGATAAGGCGCCGATATCAACGGCTTGCGGCGAAAGCGTTTCAAAAGGTTGCAATGGAAATAGCAGCCCCGATTGATAGGGGATTGAAGAAGGGATTTATTACTAATAGGCGAAGTAATATTAATAGCAGATAATATGTGAAAGGGTCAAAAAGGGGGGTATATTATCCAATATTGAGAGATAGAGAGATAGCGGGAGGATACAGGAGAATGAGGGAGATAAACAGGGGTAGAATTATTGGTGAAACAGACAGAAATGCGGTTTATTATGTAAACTACGAGGGTATTATCCAAAACGGTGGTGGGAACCCTTGCGGTGAAAGCATTTCAAAGGGCCGCGGTGTAAATGTTAGCCCCGATTGATAGGGGATTGTCACGAAACCGGGTGAGAGAAGTACGTACCGGCTTCGTTCCGGTGGAAATGTTAGCCCCGATTG